>JAMQPK010000094.1 GCA_023717525.1 Vicinamibacterales bacterium
GTGGGGCAACATGCAGGGGACGTATGCGTTCGTGCGTGGCATCGGCGATCCCGTCTTCAATGCCGCCGATCCGCGGACGTATCCGGAGCGATTTACGATTCGCGTGCCCGGAGCGCTCGACTATTCCATGACGATTCACGTCGGCGAGTTCTACGCCCAGGACAAGTGGCAGCTGAAGCCGGGGCTGACACTCAGCGCCGGCGTGCGCTACGACCTGGAAAAGTTCCCCTACGACCCGAAGGCCCTTGGAGACCCCGACCTGACGAAGGCTCCGGTGGACTACAATAACTTCGCGCCCCGCCTGGGCATCGTGTGGAATCCCGACGGCCAGGGCAAGTCGGTCATACGCGCCGGCTACGGCATCTTCTACGACAGAACCCTGCTCGGCACGGTCGACAACTTCCTGACCGACTACAAGTATTCGCCGTCGTTTACCGCCAGCTTCCCTGCCGCCAGCGCCGACCTTGGGCCCCGGAACGGCCAGTTCCCGACCGATCCGATGCTGCAGGTCAATCAGATCAACACGCTGACGTCTGCGCAGCGCGCAATTCTGGCTTCGCAGTATCCGGCCGGCAGCACCGTTCGGAATACCGGCACGCTCACCTGGGACGATCCGGATCGGCAGCAGCCGTACTTCCACCAGATCAGCGCGGGGTACGAACGCGAGATCTTCAAGGGCGTGTCGCTGTCGACCGATTACATCCACATGGCCGGCAAAGACATGTTCTTCAATCCGAACCTGAACATCGCGCTGGGCACAAACGATGTTCGCGACGGCCCGCGAACAACACCCGGCCCGGATCCCTTTGGTATCCTCACCAGGAGCCTGGCGCCAGGCGAAGCGGCCTACTCGCCTAACGCCACGGTGCGTCTCCTGACCACGCAGTACGGATACAGCGACTACGATGCGCTCGACATTTCGGTCGAGAAGCGGTACTCGCGTGGCTTCAGCGTGCGCGGCGCCTATTCGCTGAGCTACTCGCGCGGCATCACGGCGGGACAAGGCGATACGCCTCAGCTGCAGACGCTCGCAGATCTGCACCTCGACCAGTACGTGGGGCCCGCGGGCACCGACCGCAGGCACAACTTCGTGATGAGCGGCCGCTGGGAGATTCCGAAGACCCACGGTGTGACGCTGAGCGGCACGTTCCGCGCACTCTCGGGAACGCCGTTCACGATTCAGGACACGACCGTCGACAGCGATCGCAATCGCATCAACTTCGCACCGCTGCCGGCCGGCACCTACGAGCCCCTTCCGGCAGCAGGAGATATCGTGATGCGGGGCGTCGAGAACGATGGCGGCCGCAACGGCGCCGTGGGGCCAGGATTCATGCAGACCGACATGCGGCTCGGCTATCGCGCACGCCTGGGTTCCTCACGCCGCACGCTGGACATTTTCTACGAGATGTTCAACGTGACCGATCACGTGAACTTCACAAACCCCGGCGGCGATCGCTTCACGCCGTCCAGCTTCCTGCGGCTCAGCGGCCTGGTTGGCGGCACCGGGTTCCCGCGGCAGTCGCAGCTCGGACTGAGACTCGGGTTCTGACGCACACTTCGCTGTAAGGGCTAAGGGCTGAGGGCTGAGGGCTGAAGACCCTCTCCTTCAGCCTTTTTTTCAGAGGTTATCAAGAGAATGAAACTGCGGCTCGTCGGCGCGTCGCTCGGTGTCGTGTGGCTTCTGCCAGCCACAGGCATGGAGACCCGCGCGCAGAACGCCCCTGCCGTCACGTTCCAGACTGAAATCACTTACGTCGACCTCGACGTCACCGTCACCGATCAACAAGGCAGACTCATTGGTGATTTGGTGAAGGAAGATTTTGAGATTTTTGAAGACGGAAAGCCGCAGAAAGTCGAGATGTTCTCTTACGTCGAGATTCAGACGGAGCGGCCTGACCGGTTTCTGGTGTCGAATCGCCCGGTTGCGAGCGACGTGCGGTCGAATCGCCGCGCGTTCGACGGCCGCGTGTATCTGATCGTTCTCGATGATCTGGACATCAGCCCGATTCGCACGGCGACCGTGAAGAGATCGGCCCGCGAGTTCGTCGAACGTCACTTCGGCGCCAACGACATGGCGGCCGTGGTGTACACGAGCGGGCGCACCGACGCGAGCCAGGAATTCACGAGCGATCCTGGCCTCCTCGTCGCAGCCATCGACAAGTTCGTTGGCCGCCGCCTCCGCTCGGCGGCCGTCGAAGTCCTCGAGATGCACTACTTTCGACAGATGAAAGAGGGCGTCGGCGCCGACGAGGCGGTGCAGGACACGGGAAACCGCAAGCCAGGATCGGGCATCTCCGACTCGGCTGCGGGGTTCGACATCCGGGACAGCGAGCGCGAGCAACGGACGATGGCGATGCTCGATACGCTGAGAAACCTGGGGGAGCTGATGTCGAGCGTGCGCGGCCGCCGGAAAGCCGTGCTGCTCTTCAGCGAAGGCGTCGAGATGCCCATGAGCGAGCTGCTGGGAAGCGTCCACACAGGAACAGATGTCGTCGGGGGCATCAAGGACGCGATTACGGCTGCCGCGCGATCGAACGTCAGCTTCTTCACGCTCGACCCACGCGGGCTCACCGGGCTGATCATGGAGAACATGGACGTGTCGGGCTCGGCCTCGCAGGAAACCACGGTCGGCGCGTTCGGCTCGCTGAATGCCCAGCAGGCGCTCCTTACCGAGATGAGGGTCTCTCAGGACAGCCTGCGAGTCCTCTCCGAAGAAACAGGCGGATTCGCGGCAGTGAATACCAACGACCTCGGCTCGGCATTCGGCCGCATCGTCGATGCGAGCAGCCGCTACTACGTGCTCGGCTACTACCCGCCGGCACACCCGCAGGACGGACGCTTTCACAAAATAGACGTGCGTGTGAAACGGCCCGGCCTCAACGTGTCGGCGCGCAAGGGCTACGCGTCGCCCCACAGCCGGACAGCCAGGGAACGGAAGCGGGACGAAGAGGCACGGCGGCTGCGCGACATGAAACGAGGCGGTGCGGGCACCACCTCGGCCGAGCTTCGCGACGTGCTGAATGCCCCGATGCAGCAAGGAGGCCTCGCCTTCTCGCTTCAGGCCGCGCCGTTCCGCGACCTGCAAGGTTCGCAGCGCGAAGCCAGCGTCGCCCTCGCGATTGAATTCGACGGCGACCGCTTTCCGTTTCCCGAAAAAGATGGTCTGTTTGCGAACCGTCTGGAGCTGACCTTCTTTGGCATCGGCGGAGACGGTCGTGCGCAGCGGACGACGCGATCGGAGTTCAATCTGAATCTGCGCCCCGACACATACCGGCGGGTAAAAGCGAACGGTCTCCGTCTGAATCCCCGAATCAGCCTTGCGCCAGGCCGCTATCAGGTACGCGTCGGCGCACGAGAAAGCGCCACGGGTTCGATCGGCTCGGTCTTCTATGACCTGCAGGTCCCGGATTTTCAGAAGGAACCTCTGACGCTGAGCGGTCTTCTGCTGACTGCCCCGTCGGCTGGCGGAGCGATGACCGCGTTGGCCGATCCAGCCGCCGTGAACCTGCTGCCAGGCCCAGCGACCAGCCGGCGCGGGTTTCTCCGCAGCGACACGCTGACGGTGTTCGCGGAGCTCTACGACAACCAGTCGCAAAAGCAGGCGCGGCAGATTGACACATCGGTCACGCTGCTGTCGGAAGACGGCCAGGAGGTCTTCAGCGCCCGAGATGTGCTGACCAACGGCGGCAGCGCGAAAAGCTGGTCCGCGTTCGGCCTGACACGGGACATTTCATTGAAGGATATTCAGCCGGGGCGATACCTGTTGCGGGTTGAAGCCGCGCCGCGGGGCACGAAGGATGCCACGCCCGCCGCACGCGAGACCCTGATTACGGTCTCGGGTCCATAGCCCTATAATTGAAGATCCAGGTGATCAACCGGCCGCTCCTTGCCACCGCCCTTGCGGTCCTACTGCCCCACCTCGTCGGCGCGCAGGCCCCTGCGGTCCAGTTCCAGACCGAGACCACGTTCGTCGACGTCGACGTCATCGTCACGGACGAAAAAGGGACATTCATTGGAGATTTGGCGAGGGGGGATTTTGAGATTTGGGAGGATGGGAAAGCACAGAAACTCGACACCTTCTCCTTTGTCAGTATTCCGGTCCAGCGCCAGGATCGCTTCGTCTTCCGCGATCGGCCGATTACGCCTGATGTGCGATCGAATCGCCAGCCCTTCGCAGGCCGCCTCTACGTGATCGTCCTCGACGATCTCGACGTGAGCCCGATGCGGACATTGCACGTCAGGAAGTTCGCGCGGGAGTTCATCGAGAAGCGCCTCGGCGCCAACGATCTGGCGGCCGTCGCCTACACCAGCGGCCGGGATAGCGGGCAGGACTTCACCGGCGATCAGCAGCTTCTGCTGGCCGCCGTTGACCGCTTTGTCGGCCGCAAGTTGCTACCCGAGAACATGGACATGCTCGACCAGGCGTTCCAGCGTGCCGTCACCGGATCGACCATGACCGAGGAAGACCTCACCAACATGCGGCAGCTCGGCGACAAGCTCAACAACCCTGCCACGACAGCCGCCGACCAGGAGAAGGGGCACCGCGCGGTCACCGTGCTCAGCACTCTGAAAAACGTCTCTGACTTTCTCGCTTCCATCCGCGGGCGGCGGAAGGCCGTGCTGCTCTTCAGCGAAGGCATCGACTATCCCATGACGGACGTCTTTGGCGTCGGCACCAGCACCGACGTGCTTCGGATGACCGAAGATGCGATCACCGCGGCGACCAAAGCCAACGTCAACTTCTTCACCCTCGACCCCCGAGGGCTCATCGGCATGAGCCCCGAGTTCATGGAAATGACCGATCGCCGCGCGCTCGATCCCTCCGCACCGGCCGAGCCGACGCCGCTCGACGCGCGGAAAGACCTGATGGCGCAGATGCGGATCTCGCTCGACAGCCTGCGCGCGCTGGCGGAGCAGACCGGTGGGATTCCCGCTATCAACTCGAACGATCTCGAATCGACCTACGATCGGATCGTCGAGCGGAATAGCCGTTATTACGTGCTCGGCTACTATCCGCCCACTCATCCGCGCGACGGACGTTTTCACAGGATTGAGGTCCGCGTGAAGCGTCCGGGTGTGAACGTGATGGCGCGGAAGGGCTACGCGTCGCCGCGCGGCAAGACGCCGGAAGAGCGCGCGCGCGAGGAGGAAGCTCGGCGAGTGCGCGACGCGAGAAAACCGCTGGCCGACAATACGACTCCGCAGCTTCGAGAGGTGCTGGGGACGCCCCTGCAGCAAAGCGGGCTGACGCTCTCTGTGCAGGCGGCGGCATTTCGACATACGAAGAAAGATGCATCGGTGGCTCTCGCCATCGAAATCGACGGCGACCGGCTTCCGTTCGCGCAGCAGCCGAACGGCACGTACGGCAATCAGCTGGAGTTGTCGTACTTCAACCTGGATGAAAACGGGAAGGCGCACCAGGGTATCCGCGGGATCTTTGACGTGACGCTGCGCGCGGAGAACCTTGGGCGCGTAAAATCCGGAGGCGTGCGGGCCAACACGCGCATCGTACTGCCGCCGGGCCGCCACCAGATCCGGGTCGGCGTGCGCGAGCGCGAGGGTGGGGCGTCGGGATCGGTGTTCTACGATCTTCAGGTACCCGATTTCTCGGGACAGTCGCTGATGATGAGCGGCCTGCTCCTCACCGCGACCTCAGCCAAACAGACATTTACCGCACAACCTGACGCCGTGGTGGCCAAGCTGCTGCCTGCCCCGGCCACGAGCAGGCGCGAGTTCCAGCAGGAAGACACCCTGGCGCTGCTGGCAGAAATATACGACAACGCACCGAAGGAACGTCGTACGATCGATACAGCGGTCCGCCTGCTGGACGATTCGGGCCGCGAGCTGTCGGCCGCACGAGACCCGGTCGTGAACGATACCGGCTGGGAGGTTTTCTCGTTGACTCGTCAGATTCCCCTCAAGGGTATTCCGCCGGGGCGATACCTTCTTCGGGTAGAGTCGCAGGCGAGGGGAAATGCGAAGGACGCTCCCGTCGCAGCGGAGAGCGTGATTACGATACGCTAGGGTGAAAGAGCATCAACCATGAGATGGAATCGAATCTTTGCGATTGCCGCAGCGGCGGCGCTCGCTGTCACAGTGGACGCGCAGCAGCCGCAACAGCCTGCGCCATCGAGCCCGCCGGCGGTGACGTTCCAGGCGGAAGTGACCTACGTAGACGTGGACGCATCCGTCTTCGACCAGCAAGGCAACTTCATTTCTGATTTGAAGAAGGAAGATTTTGAGATCTTTGAGGACGGCAAGCCGCAGAAGGTCGAGACCTTCTCGCTGGTCGAGATCCCGTTCGAGCGGCAGGACCGCTTCCGCCTGCTCGACCGGCCCATCCGCCCAGATGTGCGATCGAACCGGCGGCCGTTCGATGGGCGCCTGTACGTGATTGTGCTGGACGACTTCGACGTCGCCACGTCGCGCACGCCGATTGTGAAGAAAGCGGCGAGGCAGTTCATCGAGAAGAACTTCGGCGCTAACGACATCGGCGCGGTGATCTACACGAGCGGGCGATCCGATGCGATGCAGGATTTCACCACCGATTCGCAGCTGCTCCTCGCGTCGATCGACAAGTTCATCGGGCGCCGGTTGCGATCGGCCACGCTTGAAAAACTCGATAAGTACTATCAGAACGTCGTGCTCGCCAACTCGATGTCGGACGACGGGTCGGGAGACCAGACAACGCAGCAGGAGCAGAATCCGGACCAGGGCGGGCACAGCCGGATGGATCCCATGGATTTCGAGCGCACCTACCGCGCACTGAATGTCCTGAACTCATTGAAAAACCTGTCTGAGTATCTCGAGGGAGTCCGTGGACGCCGCAAGTCGCTGCTGCTCTTCAGTGAAGGCATCGACTACATGATCCTGGATCCGTTCAACAACCAGGGGGCGCCGGAAATCATCCATGCGACGCAGGATGCGATCAACGCCGCAGCGCGCGCCAACGTGAACTTTTTCACGCTCGATCCGCGCGGCCTGATCGGCATGACGAGCGAGTGGATGGAGATGCAGGGTTCCGGTGCGCCGGAGCTGCTGGGAAACCCGGCGCCTTCGATGGTGGGCCTTGGCTTCAGCACCGATCCACAGCCGATCAACGCGCAGTCCGACCTGATGACCGAGCTTCGGCTGTCTCAAGACAGCCTCAGGACGCTCGCGGAAGAGACCGGTGGCTTCGCGGCCGTCAACAAGAACTCGCTCGACGATGCGTTCGCGCGCATCGCTGAAGTCGGCAGCCGCTACTACGTGATGGGGTATTACCCGCCCACGCATCCCCGCGATGGCCGTTTCCACAAGATCGAAGTGCGCGTGAAACGCCCCGGCCTGAAGGTGACCGCACGCAAAGGGTACGCCTCGCCTCGCGGCAAGACGATCGAAGAGCGGAAGCGAGACGAGGAGGCGCGCCGCGCGCGCGATGCGAGAAAGCCTCTGGCCGACAAGACGTCCTCCGAGCTGCGCGAAACACTCTCGATGCCGTTGCCGCAGAGCGGGCTGTCGTTCTCCGTTCAGGCCGCGGCCTTCAGGAACACCGGCTCGAAGAAAGACGCGTCGGTCGCCGTGACCATCGAGGTGGACGGCGATCGGCTGCCGCTCAACCCGCTGCCGAGCGGACTCGTCGGCAATCAGCTCGAATTTTCGATGTTCGATCTGACCGAGGCCGGCAAGGCCCAGCAGGGTGTGCGATCGACGATCGATCTGACGTTGCGGCCCGACACCGCGCAGCGCGTGAAGTTTGCGGGTGTGCGCGCGAACCCGCGCATGATTCTGGCGCCGGGCCGTTATCAGATTCGCGTCGGCGTGCGAGAAACGGGCGGCCCCTCAGCGGGCTCGGTGTTCTACGATCTTCAGGTACCAGACTTCACGAAGGACGACCTGATGATCAGTGGCCTTCTGCTGACTGCCTCTTCGGCTCTAGTGACGCCAACGCCGCAGCCGGATCCGGTCGTTGCGAAACTCCTGCCCGGGCCGGCGACGAGCCGCCGGGAGTTCGCGAAGGGCGATAGGCTCGCGCTACTGGCCGAGATCTACGACAACGATTCGTCGCGACAGCCGCGGAGCATCGACGTCAGCGTGCGATTGCTTGGCGAGGACGGCACGGAGGCCTTCACCGCGCGCGACACCATCGACAACGCAGGGGCCAAGACTCCGAAGCACTGGGATGCGTACAGCTACACCAAGGAGATTCCTCTGAGCACCGTGGCTCCTGGAAGATATCTCTTGAGAGTGGAGAGTCAACTGCGTGGCAACACCAAGCTGAAGCCGGCGGTGGAGACAGTTATCACCATCCGGTAGTCGTTGGTCATTGGTCGTTGGTCGTGAGTCTCAGTCGTTGGTCGTTGGACCGGGTTTCGTCGATTGCGGGACGAGCTCGCGTGCGCACGACTAATGACTCAGGCCAACGACTAACGACTGGGACTCACGACCAACGCCTAACGACCAACGACTAGCTAGTCGTGCTAAGCTTCCGCCGCAAAGTCAGTCCTCAGGAGGTTCTCGGGATGCGCCCCTTTCTCAGTGTGCGTTGCCTTGCGGTGTACGCGCTGTTCATCACGATCGCCGGGTTTCCGGTCTTCGCGCAACAAGCGCAGCCGCCGGCAAGCTATCCCCACGACATGACCGAGTATGGCTGCACGCATCGCGACGAGCAGGCGTGCGACACGGCACCCGCGCCGCCACCCGACTACAACCCGCTCGTCGGCACCTGGGTGCGCTACTCGCTCCTCCGCAACGGGTTCAGCGTGCAACCACCCGATGCGCCGCTGTACGTGAAGTTCATGAACGACGGCTGGTGGTCGATGATGGAATTTCCTGCCAACCGGCCGAAAGTGAACAAGCCGCTCGAGCAGCAGACGCCGCAGGAACTCTTCAAGCGGTTCGATCTGATGGGCGGCGGCTGGGGCAACTACACGAACTCGGGCATGGTGAACATCCGCCATCACATGGCCGGCCTTGGACCTGGCGGCGGTGAATCCGACCAGGAGCGTGGGTGGCACTTCGAAGGCAACATCCTCATCCTCGACGGAACTGGCCCAACGCGCTCACCCATCGTCCACGCGCGCAAGCTTCCCAATCAGCCTCTCGGATCGAAAGCGCTCGTCGGCTCATGGGAACGGACGGCGTACTCGGTGAACGGCACGGCCGGCCAACCGGCTCCCGAACATCTGTTGCTCGGCGAAGATGGCTGGTATCACGCAACCGTGCTGCCGGCCGGACGAAAAGGCGCCGGGGGCGACCAGGCCAAATGGACGACGCAGGACTACGTCACCGCATATAAGGGAATGCAGGCCTCGCGCGGCACCTACAACGTGCAGGGCAGCACGCTCGTGCGCCGTCACATCGCAGACACCGATCCCAACCTCGAAGACAAGCTCTCGACCGGCACCTTCACTCTCCAAGGCGATCAGTTTACCTGGAGCGGGACGGATGCCGCGGGACAGAAGTTCGACGCGACCTACCGCAGACTGAAACCGTTCGACGTCTATGCGCCGATGCCGGCGCGCGGCCGCGGCGCTCAGTAGTCCACACAGGAGATGCATATGCGACGTAGAGACTTTTTCGGGACGGCGCTGGCTGCCGGCGTCGGCATGGTGGCCGGGCCGCGCCTCAGCGCGCAGGACGAGCCCGCCGGACGAGGCGGCACGCCAACGCCGACGTATCAGGCCAAGGTCGAGAAGCTGTTCAAAAGCCCCGATCGCTATCCGAACGCGCTCGAAGCGATGCCGGATGGTCTATGGGTGGGCGACCAGGTGTCCGAGCGCGTCCTCAAGATGGACTGGGAAACGGGAAAGGTCCTCGTCGACTTCGTCGCGGAGGCGCACAACACCAGCGGCCTCGCCGTCGGCGGCGGGTACCTCTGGATCGGCTGTAACGGCGGCGGGACAGCGGCGTCCACGCGTCAGTTCAACCGGCCGTTCGACAAAAACTACGGCGAGATCGTCAAGTGCGACATGAAGACGGGAAAGCAGGTCGAAGGGTACAAGACGCCGTGGGGATCGCAGCACGGAACGACCTGGGCGAAAGACACGAACACTCTGTGGGCCATTGCGCCCGGGTACAATTTCGCCGCAGAACTCGATGCAGCCGACAAATTCCGCCTGCTCCGCATGGTCAATATCGGCGGCGGCACCGGGCACGGCCTCGAAGTGGCCGACGGCGCGCTGTGGATCATGTATGCGGCAGACCGGCAGGTGAAGAAGTTCGATATCGCGACAGGACGGCTGCAGGAGATCTGGAAGCTCGCACCCATGGATCCCGATCCGCACGGCATGTGCATCCGCAACAACTACATGTATTACTGCGATGCCGGACTTGGCGGCGGCCGCACACCCAGCCCTGGCACCGTGCCGCAGCTGATCTGCCGGTTCCCACTGACGAAGACGTAACGATCGTCCATCGTCGATCGTCCATCGTCGATCGTCCATCGTATTGAAACACAAAGGGCGACGGTGTTTGAATCCGTCGCCCTCTTTTCTAACGGCCGAGTCTTGACTAGAAATTCGCCAGCCGGTTTTCTGCGTCGCCGAACCGGTCGAGCTTGATCCCCATCCGGTCCATGATCCCGAGATACAGGCTGCACATCTTGCGGTTCTCGTCGCCGGCGTCCAGGTAGTCGAGCGAACGCCCGGTCTCGAGCGTGCCGCCAAGGCCACCGGCCAGGACAACCGGAAGCCGGCTGTTGATGTGGTCCTTGCCGGACCACAGATTCGACAGGAACATCAGGCAGGAGTTGTCGAGCACCGTGCCGTCACCCTCGGGCATGGCATCCAGCTTCGTCGCCAGATACGCAAGCTGGCTCAAGTGGAAGCGCGAGACGCGCTCGTAGGCATCGGATAGATTGTCGTGCGACGCCGAGTGGTGCCCGTTGTTGACGTCGAGGAACGGATAGTAGAGCGCGGAAAGATCGCGGGCGAGCAGCAGCGTTGCCACGCGGGTCTTGTCGGTCTGGAAGGCCAGGGCGATGACGTCGCACATGAGGCGCGTGTGCTCGCGGAAATCTTCCGGCAACCCGTTCGCCGGCCGCTCCATCGACAGCGCCGGGCGATTTTGCAGCTTCGCCAGGTCCTCCGCTCTTTCCTGGTCCTTCCGCATCCCTTCGACGCGCTTCTCCACCTCGCGCACGCTCGTCATGTACTCGTCGAGCTTGTATCGATCGGTCGAGCTGATCCGGTGGCTCAGGGTCTCGGCGCTCTCCCTGACGCGATCGAGGATGCTGAGATTGCGCAAGCTTCCCCGATTCTCGAACAGCGTGTCGAACGCCAGCGCCGGGTAGACCTCGTTCGGCACCGGCGAGTCGGCGCTCTGCCAGGAAATGTGGGAACTGTACGCCATCGAGAAGTTCGTCTCGTGGTATCCCGTCATCGGCTGTTCGCAGGCGAGGACGATGCTGGGCTGCAGCGTGTCCTGGCCGATGTGATTCGCGATCATCTGATCGACGGTGATGCCCGCGTGAATGACCGGACCGCGCTGAATCGGCGCGCCGTTCAGGAGACTTCCCGTCTGCGCCGGATGAATACCCTGACCGGTCGAGTTCTTATTGAAGAGGCCGTTGATGACGTTGATTTTCTTCTTCAGCGGCTCGAGCGGCGTCAGACTCTTGGCGAGCTTCATGTTCTCGCCGTTGCCTTCGGCGCCCCACTGCTGCCAATTGACGCCATTGCCCATGAACAGCACGGCGAAGCGTTTCGGGAATGCCGGACTCGACGGCGTCGCCGCAAACGCGGACAGCGATTCCAGCCACGGCAGGGCCATGGCGACTCCGGTTCCCCTCAGCATCGTGCGGCGGTCAATCATGGCTACCTCTCTATTGGCGAGCGGGCGATAGGTGATCTTGCGATTTGGTAGTTGGTATTCCTATCACCCAATCACCTATCACCCAATCTCCAATCACTGCCGTTTCTTCAGAAACTGCGGGCTGGTGACAATGCTCTCGACCAGCGCCCCGATTCGATAACCGTTCGACGAAAGCTTCGTGTTCATGCGCTGGATGAGCGGCTCATCCGAAAGGATCAGCGACCGCCCCAACGCGTATACCAGCATTTTACGACTAAGGTTGTCCACAAAGTCCATCTGGCGGTTCGCCCGGATATAGGCCTGAAGGCCCGTCACCCCGGTGCCCTGGCTTCCGCCGGGGAAGGTCGCCCCGGCATCGATAGGGTGGCCAGCGAGGTCCTTCGTTCGCGCTTCGCCGACTGGGCCGAAGCCTTCGAACGTCAACCCGAAGGAATCGAACCGCGCATGGCACCCGGCGCATGCCGGGTTGTCGCGATGCTTGGCAAGCACCTCCCGCAGAGGCAGGTCCAGCTTGGACTCGTCCTTTGGCAGTTCGGGGACGACAGGAGGCGGCGGAGGAATTACTTCACCGAGCACGCGGCGAGCGACCCAGTATCCGCGCTTCACAGGGCTCGTACGCAGCCCTGGAGAATTCTGGGTGAGGAATGCGGCCATCGGCAGCAGCCCGCCACGCTGGTAGTCGCGTGCGTTGTCGACGCGCACCCATGCGTCCGGCCCGCCCTTCACCTCCGGCATCCCATAGTGTTTGGCGAGAACAGGATTGGCAAACGTGTAGGTGCCATAGAGCATGTCCAGAACGGAGCGGTCGTTCTGGACCACGTCGTCGATGAACCGTATCGGCTCCTCGAACATCGCTTCGCGAAGCTCGTTGCTGAATTCGGGGAAGCGCTCGCGATCGACCGCGTTGTGCTCATCGAAGCGGCGGAAATCGAGCCAGTTGCCGCCGAACTCCGTCGCGAGACGGCTCGCGCGATCGTCTTTCATCATCCGGCGAACCTGGGCAAGCAGTACTGCTTCCTTCCGCAAGTCGCCGGACGACGCCCGGGCAAGAAGCTCTGCGTCCGGCATGCTGGACCAGAGGAAATAGCTCAACCTGCTTGCGAGCGCCACGTCCGAGAGAGGAACGGCCGCCACGTCCGCGGCTGGAGACGGCGCCACAAGACGCGCGGTGTTGCCCAGGTCGATGCGGTAACAGAAGTGCGGCGACATGAGCACGTTGACGATTAAGTCGCGCATCGCCTCTTCGTGCGTCAGATTGCTCTTCTCGCGCAGGGAACGGTAGAACGCGAGCAGATCGTCGTGCTCGGGCTGCGACAGGGGCCTGCGATACGCGCGCGCCGCGAACTTCCAGAACGCCTCGAGCTCACGTGGCTCGGACTCGACCCGCAGGCGCTCGATGCCTCGAATCGTCGCGTTCACGCGATCGAAGTGATCGGCAATCGCCTGCATCGCAACGGGATTGCTTCCCCCATCTTCGGCGGCTTTCTCGAGATAGGTCTTCTTGAAGCCGAGAATCACCGGCTCGGCCGTCACTTCGTGATCGGATGGCCGAAGAGTCCCGGACTCGCGGCCGTTGCCCTGCACTTCTCCGCTCTGGTTGAAGAAGAACTCGATGTATGTCCGCGCCGTGTAGTCGGCGACGAATTCAAACTCGGTCCACAGAGCCTCGAGCTCCTTCTGCCCCTTGTCGTCGAGAAGCAGCTCGCTGAGCGGCGCATCGTCGCGCGTATACCCCATCACGTTGTGAAAACCGGCGCTCAGCAGGCGGCCCTTGTCTTCGGAGTCATCCGGGTAGAATCGGCCCCGCTCCTTTACATAGAACGTGTCTGGGAATATCGAGGCAAATGCCGCGAACGCCGCTTCGTAGCGGGCGCGCTGTCCGGCCGGGACCTCGAGATCGGGGTTCTCCATTCGAGATGCGTAGTCGGCAGCAATCGCGCGAAGCGCATTCACATCTTCGCCGTTGGCGCCGGCTCCTACGAGTCCACCCTTGTTTGCCGGCGTGATGGGCTTCTCGGGAGCCGGCTCCCCTTCGACCCGCAACGCAACGCGGTCGAAATCGCGCCGGTGCGTCGCATACGCGCGGTTCTTCCAGTTCATCAGCGGTTGTGTGGCGGGATTCAACCCCTTCACGCGCGGGCTGGCGAATCGCAGCGCCGTGTCCTTCCGCATCCTGACGACGAAATCGCGCATCTTTCCGAAGCCTTCACTGGCGGCATCGGGCTGGCTGGCCGTTGGAGCGGGCAGAGCGCGGAACATCTCCTGAAGCTTGCCGAGCGGACCGACATCCTGCTTCGCTTCGAGCGCCTGCCAAATCGTGGTGAGGTATCGCGCGCTGATTTTGTTTTCGGCGGCGACGTCGGCAAGCGACGCCTTCGATTTGCCGAACGCAGCACGGTGCTTGTACACGTAGGCGGCGCGGAAGTAATCGGCGTAATCGGTCGCCTGGCGGGCGTAGAAATCAACGATCTGTTGAATACAGTATTTCTCGCGGTCGGTCTCGACCAGCATCGGATGCGGCGCGAACTCGAATCCGTCAGGGTTGAGGAACATGTGATCGGCAACGCTCCGCGCAGCCTGAAGGTACTTGTTCAACAACGCTGGAGACATCGCCAGCGATTCGCCCGAGTTATCGAAGCCGGCCGTATTGGCAGGATCGACGGGAAACTCGCGGGCGGGCCGCAGATCGACGCCGGTCAGATCGCGAATGGAATAGTCGTATTCGGCGTTGCTGAGCCGGCGCGCCAGCACCACGCCCGGATCGCCGTCTCGCTTGCGCGCCTCGCTCTTCCAGGTGGCCTGAATCCAGGCGATGACGTGCTGCCGCGCCTCGTCTGGCGGCTGCTTCATCTGCTTCGGGGGCATTTCCCCGGCCGACAACCTCGCCAGAACGCGATTCCAGCGTCCGTAGTCCTCGACGACGGATGCCAGCGTCGAGTACTGCCGGAGATCGAGCTGCGCGGCGGCTTTTTCTCCGCTGTGGCAACCGGTGCAATAGGTGTTGAGGAACGGCCGGACGTTGTCCGCGAAGTCCCGGTCCGGGTCGACCGCCTGCGGAGGAGCGGCTTTGGTGGCCGGCATCGCAACCGACCCAAGGATCAGCAGCGGCGTGAGCAGCAGGAATCGTTTCAACAAGGAGGGTTATTTTACCATTCGGCCCGGCGGCGCGAACAAGGCGTGGGATAGAATACCCGCCTCATATTCGGGGGAATTATCTATGGAAATGCGTGCTCTGGGTTCGCGGGGTCTGAAAGTCTCGGCATTGAGCCTCGGCTGCATGGGCATGTCCGAGTTCTACCCGCCCATGGACGACGCCGAATCGGTGGCCACGATTCACCGCGCGCTGGATCTCGGCGTGACGATGCTCGACACGGCCGATGTGTACGGCCCGCACACCAACGAGCAGCTCGTCGGGGACGCCATCCGCAGCCGGCGGGCGCAGGTGATCGTTGCAACGAAGTTCGGCAACGTGCGGGGAAAGGACGGCGCCTTTCTGAGCGTCAACGGCTCGCCGGAGTACGTGCGAGCGGCCTGCGACGGATCGCTGCAGAGGCTCGGACTGGATCACATTGATCTGTACTACCAGCACCGTGTCGACACGCAGGTACCAATCGAAGAGACCGTCGGCGCCATGGCGGAGCTGGTCACCGCCGGCAAAGTGCGCTTTCTGGGCTTGTCTGAAGCCGGGGCGGTAACGATTCGCCGAGCGCACGCCGTTCATCCGATCAGCGCGCTGCAAAGCGAGTATTCCCTCTGGACGCGCGACCCTGAAACCGAGGTGCTCGCCACATGCAGACAGCTGGGCATCGGCTTCGTGCCTTACAGCCCGTTGGGGCGCGGGTTTCTTACCGCCCGATGGGCGGCCGCCTCTGATCTTCCCGCGAACGATCGCCGGAAGATCTTTCCGCGGTTCCAGGAAGAGAATTTCAACAAGAACCTCGAAATTGTGGAACGCCTGAAGATTGTGGCTGCGCGGAAGCACTGCACGCTGGCGCAGCTCGCCCTGGGCTGGCTGTTGGCGCAGGGGAAAGACATCGTCCCAATCGTCGGTTGTAAGAAACGCACGCACCTCGAGGACAACCTTGGCGCGCTGACTGTGAGCTTGAGCGCCTCCGATCTGTCGGAGCTGGACGCCATCTTCCCGAAAGATGCGGCAGCAGGGCTTCGCTACCCCGACGCAGGAATGCAAGCCGTCAATCGATAGAGGGAGAGTCCATGCCCAGCCCAGCCGTGTTCCCCCCGCGCGAAGTGCGCGATCTGCCCGAGTCGCCGCGCAATCTGTGGAAGATCGTCGGGCCGGGCATTGTCGCCTCCGGCATCGGCTTGTCGTCGGGTGAGTTCATCCTCTGGCCATACATCGCCTCTCAAGTTGGCCTTGTGCTCCTGTGGGGTGCGTTGCTCGGGGTCGTGACGCAGTTCTTCCTCAACATGGAGGTGGAGCGATATACCCTCGCGACCGCTGAGACGGTCGTGACCGGGTTCAATCGTTTCTGGAAACACTGGGGACTCGTGTTCGCGTTGATGACGTACTTCGCCAACGCGTGGCCCGGCTGGGCGTTCAGTTCGGCCACCCTGACGACGTATCTTGTCGGTGGCAATGCCGCCGTGATCGGCGTTCTCGAACTGCTCGTCATCGGCGCGGCGCTGACGCTCGCACCGGTCATCTACGTCGCGCTCGAACGGCTGATCTTCGTGAAGGTCGCAGCGGTCGTGATTCTCGTCATCCTCGCGATTGCGTTCGTCGTGCAGGCCGATTCGTGGCGCGCGTTGCCCAGCGGCCTCACGAATATCGGGCACATTCCGCCTGGGCTGCCGATTGCGCTCATCTTCGGCGCGATTGCCTTCGCGGGCGCCGGCGGAGGGCAGAATCTTTGTCAAAGCAACTATATTCGCGATAAAGGCTTCGGCATGGGTCAGTACGTGCCGCGGTTGGTCAGCCCGTTGACCGGCACCGAGGTCGCCACGGCTGATGTGAAGAGCTTCATCTTCGAGACCACGCCCGCAAATATGACGCGATGGCGGCGCTGGTGGAACTTCGCCAACATCGAGCAGTTCCTGAGCTTCGTCGTGGTCACCATCGTCACGATCGGGTTGACGTCGATGCTGGCGCACTCAACGCTCTTCGGCGAACAGGGCCTTCCAACGAGCGTCGCATTCCTGCAAATCGAGGCGCAGCGGCTGACCGACAGAGTCGGGCGATGGTTTGGGGTGCTGTTTCTCGGGATCGGCGCGTTTTCGCTCTTCGGCTCTGCCATGGGGATCGTCGACTACACGAGCCGTCTCGCCGCCGATACGATCAAGACGACGTACCTGCGGACATCGCCGGTGACGGAGAGCCGCCTCTACGTGTGGCTCGTGTGGGGCATGGTGGCATTCGGCATCTTCATCGTCGGCTTGCGTCTGGTTCAGCCCCTGGCGCTGCTCATCATTTCCGCGTCGATCGGCGGGACGATGATGTTCATGTACTCGATCTTGTTGCTCATGCTCAACCGCACGCATCTTCCCGATGCGATCAAAATTCGATCGTACAGAGTTGCGGCGATCGCGTGGTCGGTTCTGTTTTTTGGGACGTTGGCGGCACTGACGATCTGGGCTCAGCTCGCCACGCTTCGATCGTGAAGCAGTTCGACGCCGACGATCCGTCGCTGTTCGACATCGCCACGCACGCCCCGGGACCGGGCGGCTCGCTTCCCTTCACCGAGTCGATGCTCCGCGATCGCCCTTCGGGCGATCTCTTCGGTTGGAGCCAGAACGCCGGCATGGGCTGGACGCCGTCGGCGCTCGGCGGGCGCGAGTTCCTGATTCTGTCGACTCATGGCGGCATCCGCGCGGCCGATGGCACGCCGATCGCGCTGGGCTATCACACGGGACATTGGGAAGTCGGCTTGCTCATGGAGGCCGCCGCCGGCGAGTTCAAGCGCGAAGGCGCCATTCCGTTCGCCGCGATGTGCACCGACCCCTGCGACGGCCGATCGCAAGGCACGCCGGCGATGTTCGACAGCCTGCCGTATCGCAACGACGCAGCCGTCATTTTCGGCCGCCTCATCCGATCGCTTCCGACAAGAAGCGGCGTCCTCGGCGTGGCCACGTGCGACAAAGGGCTTCCGGCGATGATGATGGCGCTTGCCGCTGCGCGGGATCTTCCGTGTGTGCTCGTGCCAGGCGGCGTCACGCTGGTGCCAACGACGGGTGAAGATGCCGGACGCATCCAGACGATCGGCGTCAGGTTCGTTCACGGAGAGCTGACGCTGAACGAAGCCGCAGACCTGGGATGCCACACCTGTGCGTCACCTGGCGGCGGTTGTCAGTTTCTCGGCACTGCCGCGACATCGCAAGTGATTGGAGAAGCGCTGGGAATGGCGCTGGGCCACTCCGCTCTTGCCCCGTCGGGTCATCCGATTTGGATCGATATGGCCCGCCGATCGGCTCGGGCGCTGATGGCGGCCGAGACTCGGGGACTGAGGATGCGCGACATCCTTACTGACGCGTCCATTCACAATGCGATGGTGACGCATGCCGCCTTTGGCGGATCCACGAATCTCATCCTCCACGTGCCCGCGATCGCGCACGCTGCCGGCCTGCGGCGTCCTACCGTCGATGACTGGACCAGGACGAATCGCGCGGTTCCACGAATCGTCGACGCACTGCCCAACGGGCCACGCAACCATCCGACGATTCAGGTCTTTCTCGCCGGTGGCGTTCCCGAAGTGATGCTTCACCTGCGTCGCGCCGGGCTCCTCGACACCACGGCGATGACTGTCAGCGGCGTCACGCTGGGCGAGCAGCTTGACGAGTGGGAATCGTCCACACGCCGAACACGCCTTCGTGCGTCGCTGCGCGAGCGTGATGGGGTAAACGCCGACGACGTGATTCTTGCTCCAGAGGAGGCTTCGCGGCGCGGCCTGACGTCGACTGTCTGCTTCCCTCAGGGAAATATCGCCCCTGAAGGGGCGGTCATCAAGAGCACGGCGATCGACCCGAGCGTGGTCGACAGCAAAGGAATCTACAGGACGACCGGGCGGGCGAGGGTCTTTCTGACCGAGCCC
>JAMQPK010000181.1 GCA_023717525.1 Vicinamibacterales bacterium
TCCATATCCTGAGGATCGAAGCGGGAGCCGTAGCGCAGGTTCAGCAGGCGGTAACTCGGCAGCGCCTGTCCCGCCATGTGATTGATCGCCAGGTTCGCCACAACGATGCGCAGACTGTTCGCGCCAGGTCTGACGAAATCGGTGACGTCGAGGGAATACGGTGGGCACCAGACCGACCCCACTCGACGATCGTTCACATACACGACGGCTGCCTCGCGAACAGGCGCATCGAGCCATGCCTGCATGCCGTTACGCAGCGGCTGCGGCGGAACCGGCGTGCCGTTGCCGAATTCGATCCTGACCCTGCGCAGCGAGCGGAGCATCGCTGCCGGAACCTCGATGTTCTTCGCGTAGGTCGCAAGGCCCGAGAAATACCTCGTCGCGGGATTGTCGGTCCAGGATCGCAGGCTGTCGAAGGCGACTGGGGGCCCATCCGCGCCGAACGAAACCGTCCAGCCCGTCGATAGATCAACTGAAGTCGGCGCGACTGGCGGCCGCGCGGGGATTCGCCTCGCAGCACTCGCTCGCCCCGAGCGCTTCTGCGTTGAAAACACCAGCACACGCGAGCCGTATGGCTCGAAGTCGAGAGTGACGGCCGTGCGCCCCGCAGGGGCCTCGCGCACGTCGAGGGGCGCAACTGTTCCACGGATGGGATCCCATGATTCGCCATTCGTTGCCGGCAGACGGAATGTGGCGTCGACGCTGCGCGGAGTGTTCGCCGTGTTCGCAAGGAAATAGATGTCCGCCGCGTCGGTGTGACGGTGGACGAATCCGATGTCGGCTGCGCCGGCGGACAACTCGACATCGGATTTCATCAGCCGGCCGAGCGTGGAACCCAGATCGGCTTCATCGCGAACGAAGTGCGCGGGAGCGCCAGGCCCCTCGAATAACCCCGAAGGCGCCGACTCTGGAAGGCGTCGCGTGGCGATCACGACCCCGCCTGCGCGCGCAAATGTCTCGAGCGCGCGCAATGTCTCCGACGGCATCCGTTCGACACCTGGAACGATGACAACACGATGCATCGCGGAACTCGCCCGCAGCGCCTCGTCGTCGACGAAATCAAATCCGAACCCGGCCTCGAGGACCTTCGACACGACCGCCGGCCCGATCCGCTCGCGAAGGGTCTCGATCATGTTGACGCGGCCTGGAGCAAAATGCGCCCACGCGTCGTCGGTTGGCAGGTAAATCGCAACGTCGTTCACAGGCGTCCCCTGACGCATCAGAAAACTGATGCGCTGCAAGTACAGCGAGACGTCCGGCATCACGAGCCACCAGGGGTTCTTGTCATTGAACACGGCTGCCGCATAGAAGCGCCAACCCGGATACTCGACACCTTCCGCGGTATACGGCCAGCCGTGGCCGATCAGTTGATTGACGCCCTGCAGGAAATGAAGATCGGCTTCGGCCTTCAGATCGAGCGGCGACGCGCGGAACACCGGCGAGTGGAGCCACGTCCATGTTTCCGACGAGGTGACCGGGCGTCCGTAGGCGTGGCTCACCGAAGAAGCCCATCGTGTCGACGAGAGCGCCTTCCACTGAGCGCCTTCGCCTTCGGGAAGGTCGACATGCGCGTTTGACGACAGTGCGGCCGGCGGCGTGCCGTATCCCTGAAACCGGAAGCGCGTTCGATTGCGACGGGCCCATTCCTGCATCGGCTCGACGAAACGCTCGGTCAGCAGCTCGGTGAGTGTCTGCCCCCAATCGTGACGAAGCGTCGCGGCGTTCGGCGCGCTGTCGGTGACGAGGGCCGGCAGGTGAGGCTTCAGATCGTAGCCACGCCGAGTTTTGAACTCTTCGAGAAAATCGGCCGTCCAATCCGATTCGTACACTTCGAGGCTGTCGGCGAACACGGCATACGGACGATCGGCGGGAAATGCTTCGAGTAGCCGATCGCCGACGGTCTTCAGGTACTGATCCAGGGCGTTGCGATCGAAATGGTTCAGTACGTACCCCTCCGCGCCAACGGCAGGCCGCTTGACCATCATGCCGCTACGGCTCGAGATAAAAAACAACACCTCGCGCCCTACGGCGCCCGCCGGCAACACGACAAAGCCGTTGCCGATGTCCGTCAACTCCGTCGCCGGAGCCAGAAACACCGCGAGCAGCTTCTCGCCGGCGCCAATTGAAGGAACAGCCACGCGAAGTGACGCTGGAACCATCACACGTTCCACCCGAAGTTTGCCTGCGGCGTGATCGATGCTGACCTGCGGACCTCCGTACGGCCACCCACTGCCGACCGTCAGATCGACGCGCAGTCCGAGTTCGCGAGCCTTGTCTCCGGCAAACCGCAGAGCCCCGATGAATCCATCCGAGAGGAACGGAAGCGTCGAGATGCCGCGCGCAGCATCATCGAGCACCACGGGGTAGACCGGTTGTATTTCGACTCCCCCAATGCCTCCTTCCCTCATCAGCCGCAACTCCCGCTCGAGTTGCGCGTGAGTGACGGTCGGGCCGAACCACCACCAGCGCATCATGATTCGGCTGTCTGGCGGAGGCGAAAGAAATGACTGCCGGAGCTGGTCAATGGGTCCTCCGGCCTGCCCACGAACGAGCGGCACCGCCAGGGCCAGAAGCGCGAGTAACAGCGAGCATCTGCGATTCATACGTCACCCCTAGAAGTCGAACTGATCGACATTGGTTTTGGTGATGAGCAACGGCGGCCCGAGGATGATTTCCGTACCACGAACATCCACCCGGCCGAGAGCCCCGGCATCCATCGAAGCCGCGCCGGCCTGCAACTCGTTCGCGACGACTCGTGACGCCGCCTGAACCGTCAAGTAACCGAGATTGTGGGTGTCCCAGAGGATCACCGTCTGCACCGAACCATCTTTCAGATAGGTCCGCGTGATGCTCGGCAGAGACAAGCCGATCACCTGAACGAGTTTGGTTCCGGCCTGACGAATCGCCTCGCCCGCGCCAGGGACCGCTGGCGCGGAAATCGCCATGATCAGCCGTACCGTCGGATGCACCTTGAGAATGGTTTGCGCTTCGAAAAATGCCTTGTCTCTGTCGTCGTCGCTGGGCCTCACCGTAACGAGCTTCAATCGAGGATACTTCTCGGCCAGGCGTTTCTTGATGAACGCGATCCACTCGTTCTGGTTCGCTGCGCTCAACGCACCCGTAATGACCGCGAAGTCGCCGCTCCCGCCCAGCAGGCGCGCGGCCTCGTCGGTGAGCGCATAGCCAATCTGCTCCGACGTCGCCTGATTGACGAAGAAATCGCGCGCGTCCGCCTCTGCATCGGCATCCCAGGTCAGCACGCGAATCCCGCGCGACCGCGCTTTGCGCAAGACCGACGAGATTGCCCCCCGGTTCTCGACGGCAACAGCAATGACATCGACCTTCCGGGTGATCCAGTTCTCCACGAGCTCGTTCTGCTTCGCAGCATCAAGACCTGTTGGACCGTCCCAGATAAGATCCACGCCGAGCTCCTTCGCCGCCTTCTCGGCACCGGCCCGGCAGCTGACGAAGTACGGATCGCCTTTCGCCTTCGGCATCATCGCCACGACGAGCTTCCGCGCGGGTGCGGCCCGCTCGCCGGTCGCGACGACTCCGGTGATCGATCGCACGAGCCAGACGTTCGTGCCGGCGACGATGAAGGCGCCGGCGAGAATGGCACCGCACAGAATGGCGACCTGAGTGTTCTTCACTGGAATATCCTCCGTAAGGAGCGGGGGCTCCTCGGCGCGAACGCGATCAACGATGATTGTCGTGACGAGCAGCGCCCCGGTGAGCACGCCCGCAAGCTCAGACGGCAACGCGGCAAGATGCAACCCATTCTGCAGGACGCTCAAGACGAGCAGGCCGAGCAGCGTTCCTGGCAACCTCCCGCGACCGCCGAAGACCGATGTCCCGCCAAGGACGACGGCCGTGATGGCGTCGAGCTCGTATCCATTCCCGGCGTCGGACTTCGCCTGCCCGAGATGCGCGACGTAGACAATCGCGGCGAGGCTGGAGACAACGCCGGACAGGACGTAGACGAGCGCGATTCGCGTCTTCACTGGAAGACCGGCGTAGCGCGCGCTCGCAGGGGAAAATCCGATGGCGTAAAGCGCGCGGCCGGCGGCCGAGCGGTGAAGCAGGAAGAAATACCCCGCGAACACCAGCAGGAATAGCGGAAGCTGCGCCGGAACGCGCGCCCACAAGTAGCCCTGTCCGAGAAAGAGAAACGACTCGGAAAATCCCGTATAGGTGACGGCTCCCGTCGTCATGCCTTCGGCGATGCCGCGAAACAGGGCCATCGATCCGAGCGTCACGATTAAGGGTGGCAATGCCAGCCAGGAAATCAGCAGCGCGTTCAGCGTGCCGCCTGCCGCGCCGACGAGTAGCGCGCCGGTGAGCGCGAATGCCAGAGGCATGTCGAGCTGTCGTGACAGCACGCCAAAGCACACCGCCGAGAGCCCCATCATCGCGCCCACGGAGAGATCGATGCCGCCGGCGATGAGGATGGGCGTCATGGCGATCGCCACCAGCCCCAACTCGACGCTCAGCCTCGTGATTTCGAAAAAGTTGCCGACAGTGAAGAAATTGGGAGCGACGATCGAAAACAGCGCGGTTTCGATGACCAGCGCGGCAACGAGCGCGAAGCTATGCGCGGTCGCGTAGGAGGTGGGTCGCATACGTCTCTGCCCGGCCGCTGAGCGCATCGGCGGCGACGGCCGCAAGGATGATGGCGCCCTGCACGGCGCGCTCCCAGTACGCGCTGACGTCGAGGAATGTCAGCGCCGGGCCAATCGCGCCGAGGAACACGACACCGAGCGCGGTGCCCGCGATGGTCCCCTTGCCGCCCGTGATCGACGTGCCGCCAAGGGCCGTCGCCGCGATCACTTTCATTTCCAGGCCAAGGCCCGCGTTGGCAGGAATCTGGTTGAATCTGGCGGAGTTCAGCAACGCCGCGAGGCCCGTCAGGGCGCCAAGGATGACAAACGCCGAGAGTTTCACCGCGCGCGTGTCGATGCCGGCAAGCCGCGCGGCATCGGGATCGGAACCCGTTGCGTACATCACGCGGGCGGCGACCAGATAACGCGACGCCCAGGCAAATGTCCCGAGCAGCGCAGCCGCCACCGCAGCCACCACAACCGGGTACGATCGCTGAGTGAAACCCAGCCACTGGAAGTCGGCCGGCAGGTCGTGCACCCACTCGCCCTGTGTGATCCATCGAAGGCCCTCGCGCAGGACGATCATCGTGGCCAGCGTGACGACGATCGATGGGACGCGCACGTAACTGGTCAGCCACCCGTTCACCAGCCCGAGGGCAGCGCCCAGCCCCGCGGTGGCGAGCAGAACGATTCCCAGCGGCGCGCCGGACTTCGCCAGTGTCCCCGCGGCGATTCCACAGACCGCGAACGCGGATCCGATGGAGATGTCGATTTCCCCGGTGACGATGAGGAGCGTCATGCCGAGCGCGATGATGAGTACCGGCAGGTTGGCGAGAAACAGATCGTTCAGGTTGGCGGCCGTGAAGAATCCGGGCGCGGTCACGACGAGCAGAAGACCGAGCACGAAGATGCCGAAGGCGACGGCCGTTTCCCTGCGGTAGGCGCCCATCATGCGTGACCGAGCGCGAGCGCCAGGAGCGACTGCTGCGTCGCCTCGGCCCGCGACAACACGCCTGCGATCGTGCCGCCGCGCATCACCGCAATACGATCGCTCATGCCGAGGATCTCGGGAAGCTCCGACGAGATCATCAGAATGGCCAGCCCGCGCTCGACCAGCGACTGCATCAGCGCGTGGATTTCGGATTTCGATCCCACGTCGACACCCTGTGTCGGCTCGTCGAGAATCAGCACCGTGGGGTTGGCGGCGAGCGCGCGCGCGAGCGCGACTTTCTGCTGGTTGCCACCCGAGAGCGACTCGACGGGGTCGTCGAGCGATGCGGCTTTCACGCGCAGGGCATCCACGTAGCGGGATGCCGTCGCGTGTTCGGCGTCCCGATCGATGAAGCCGGCGCGCGAAACCAGGTGCAGACTCGCGAGGGTCACGTTCGCCGGAATCGCCATCTCGAGAACGACACCGTGCCGGCGGCGATCTTCGGGAACATAGTCGATGCCCAGCGCAATCGCGCGAGCCGGCGACGTGATGTCCACGCGCCGGCCATCCAGGAGCACCTCCCCGGCATCGGCCGGAGTCAGCCCGTACATGGTTCCCGCGAGCTCTGTTCGTCCAGAACCGACGAGGCCGGCGAGGCCGAGAATCTCTCCGCGCCGGAGCGCGATCGACACGTTTCTGATCCCGGCGGCCCGGCACGAGACGTCGCGCAGCTCCAACGCCACGTCGCCCGGCGTCACCGCCTTCTTCGGAAAAATGTCCGAGAGCTCGCGTCCGGTCATCAACTGAATCAGATCACTGCGGCTGAGTCCGTCACGGCTTCGTGTGGCGACCGATTCGCCGTCACGCAGTACGGTTACGCGACCGGCGATCGCCTGCACCTCTTCAAGCCGGTGCGAGATGTAGATAAGGCCGAGTCCGTCGGATCGAAGCCGCTCGACAAGTCGGAAGAGCCGGTCGACCTCACGCTCGCTCAGCGAGGCGGTCGGCTCGTCCATGATCAGCACGCGCGCCGCGCCGCCGACGGCCTTGGCGATCTCGAGGAGCTGCTGCTCGGGCATGCTGAGCGTTTCGACGAGCCGATCCGGATGCAGAGCGGCGCCTACCCGATCGAGGAGCTCGGCCGCGCGTTTTCTGCGCGCGCTCCAGTTCACGCGACGCCACCGCGCAACACCCTCGAGCGCGAACGCGAGGTTCTCGGCGACCGTGAGGTGCGGAAACAGCGAGGGTTGCTGATAGATGGCGGCGATGCCGAGCGAACGCGACAGGGCCGGGTCCATCCTCGGTACGGATCGCCCTCCCACCACGAGCGTCCCCGAGTCGGGCGCGACCGCGCCCGTCATGATCTTGATCAGCGTCGACTTCCCTGCGCCGTTCTCGCCGACAATCGCGTGCACTTCGCCGGCAAACAGATCGAACGACACGTCCCGGAGCGCGCGAACGCCCGAGAACGCTTTCGAGATCGCGACCGCCTGCAGCAGCGGCTCTGGCACGCAGCCCTACTGACCTTGCCCGCGCAGGTGAAACACCTCGTGGAGGTGGCGCGAAACCGGACTGTCGTCGGGATTGGAAGGCATGATCTCCCGCATGTACCGCCACCAGCGGCGGCACACCGGCGTCGAGGCGATCGCCTCCCAGCGCTGCTCGCTCTCGACCTCGGCGTAGCCGAACAGATCTCTGGTATCGGGATCGAAAAAAATCGAATAGGTGATGACGCCGTGTTCGACGAGCGCGTCAGCGAGCTCCTGCCAGATGGGCGTGTGGCGGCGTTCGTACTCGGCTTCCTGGCCGGGATGCACGGACATCCGAAAGGCTTTGCGAACCATGGCGCTCAGACGATGCCTGCGCCGAGACGAATCGCAGCCGGCCGCTCGGCGGCCTTCCGCCGGCGATAGCCGCTGGCGCGGTACATCGCGATCGGATCGATGGCCCCGCCCGCGCGCAGCCGGGACATCGCCAGAATCGGGCTCACATCCGTCGTGAACGCCTGTTTCAATGTCTGGAGCGCCAGCAGCGCGTCGTTGCGCTGCTGGCAATCGGCCAGCGCGGCGCGATCGACCAGATGCGCCTGGACATAGGCCCGCGTCAACTCGACGCCGCTCGCAGCGAGCGATTCGATCGGATCGGTCACGTTGTGCGACTGGTCGAGCATAAAGGATGGATCGAACCCCTCGACGTGCGACAGCGCGGCATCGACGAGCTCGTTGAAGATCAGGAACAACTGAAACGGTTTAATCGATCCCGCATCAAGGTCATCGTCGCCGTACTGGCTGTCGTTGAAGTGGAAGCCGCCCAGCTTGCCGAATTGAATCAGGCGCGAAACGACGAGCTCGATATTGATGTTGGGAGCGTGATGCCCGAGATCGACGAGCGACCAGGCGCGCGGGCCCAGTTCGCGCGCGCAGTAGTAACTCGTGCCCCAGTCGTTGAGAACCGTGGCGTAAAACGCCGGCTCGTAGAGCTTGTGCTCGATGAACAGCCGCCAGCGCTCTGGCAGCGCGGCGTAAATCTCGCGCATGCTCGAAAGATAGCGCTCGAGCGCGCTGCGAAAATGAAGTTGACCGGGGAAATTTCCGCCGTCGCCGATCCAGACCGTGTGCGAGCGCGCGCCGAGCTGTTGCCCGATCTCCATGCACTCGAGGTTGTGGTCGATCGCCTGCCGGCGCACGTCGGCGTCGACATGGCTGAGGCTGCCAAACTGATACGAATGCTTCTGGCCGGGCTGATCCTGAAATGTGTTCGAGTTCATCGAGTCGAAATGCAACCCCCGGCCTTCGGCAAACGCGCGGAGAGCGGGTGAACTCTCGGGCCTGTCCCATGGAATGTGCAGCGAGATGCCGGGCGTGACACGCACGAGTCTGAACACTGCCTCGCAGTCTTCGAGCTTCTCGAAGATGTTCCTCGGTTCACCCGTAAAGCCGAACCGCCCGAAGCGCGTGCCGCCGGCGCCGACACCCCACGAGGGAACAGCCACGCGAAAATCCATCGCGCGCGTAACGAGTGCCTCCGCGTCGATGTTCCGGCGGCCAAGCTGCAGCGCCAGGTGCTCGTAGTCCTCGCTCAACGCCTTCACGCGCGGCTGGTTGTGCTCCTGGATGATGGAGTCGGTTATCGCAAAGGTCATGAGGCCAGCAACGAATCGTTCGAGTAAAAGTGATCGACGTTTTCCGCCGTGATGATCTGATGACGCATGAACACGGCGGGCGGCACCGCTTTCTTCGAAAGAATATCGAGCGCCAGTCGCACGAGTCCCGATCCGTAAAGCTCGGGAAAGTACGCAACCGATGCCACGAACGGCGTCCGTCGCACGCGCAGCTCGATTCTCGCGTCGGGCTCGGCGTTTTGCCCGACGACCGCGCACGTCGCCTCGCGGCCGGCCTCCTGAAACGCGCGGACGGCGCCGAGCGCGCTCGGATCGTTGGCGGCACCAACCAGTATGTGGCGCGCCTTCGACGTGCGGATGTGCCGGCGGACCTTTTCGAACGCCGCATTGAATTGCCCGTCCCCATCGAGCGAAATCACCGGAAGCGCATCGCCGATACCCAGCGTCTCCTTCAACCCCGCCACGATACCCTTGCTGCGGGCACGAACCAGCGCGCCGGCGCGCGCGAGCTCCAGGATCAGCACCTCGTCCACCTGTCCGCTCCAGCACGACTGCGCGTACCGGCCCAGATATCGGCCCGCGAGCAACCCGGCCTGGTAGTTGTTGGCGCCGAAGTATGTGGCACCGGGATGCGGAATGTCGATCGCGATCAGCGGAATCCCGGCCTCGAGGTACTTGGCGGCGATCGCCGGCGCCACGGCTTCATCGGTCTGGAACTCAATGACGAGATCCACGTCTTCCCTGATCAAGTGCTCGGCGTTGCGCAGCGCCACCTTCGGCTGATACCGATTGTCGACAACGATCAGCTCGAGCCGCTCGCGCTCGGCGGCGCGCACGAGACCGGCGTGCACTTCCCGCGGGAACGAGCTGTCCTGTCCCTGCGACGCATAGCCAATCCGGAATCGCTTGCGCGGCTGAATCACCGCCACGAGGCGATAACTCCGTTCGTCGATTTTCTCCACGAACCCGCAATGGTGCAGCGTGTGCAGCAACCGGAAACACATGCCCTTGCCGTATCCCGTGCGCGCGACGATGTCGCGCAGGCGAAGCACCTCTCCCGGCGTCTGGAAGGCTTCGAGAATGGCGGAGGCGTGCACCAGCGACTTGACGATGTACGGATCCCGCAATCTGCCTGGCATGCGCGTATTCTGAGTTTGTTGAGCAGGATACAACACAGAGAAATATCCGCGTCGTGCCAGACGGCCCAAGAACAACACGTAACATCATATAAATAAATGAGTTACAACCAACGACGCCCCTCGATGGAATGTTTCGCCGGCCGAAACATCCGGATCCCGACGACTTAGTTCTATAGTTCCCTAGTTTGCCCTCCACCTACCTTGCCCTGGACTTCGGCGCCGAAAGCGGCCGCGCCGTCATCGCACGCATTTCCTCCGCGTCGGGCGCTCTGGCGATCGACGAAGTTCACCGCTTTCAGAACGATCCGGTGAAGTACGGCAACTCGCTGCATTGGGACGCACCGCGCCTCTGGCTGGAGCTGAAGGCTGCGCTCTCGGCCGTCGGCGAGACTCGGCTGTCTGGCATCGGAGTGGACACATGGGGCGTCGACTACGCGCTCCTCGGCGAACACGGCGAGCTCCTCCAGAATCCCTATCACTATCGCGACGCACGGAACGTCGCCGCCATGGACGAGGTACTTCAACTCGTGCCGAAGGACGAGTTGTACCGCGCCACGGGCATCCAGGTGATCCCCATCAACACGCTGTACCAGCTGCACGCGGCCCGCGGGCGAACACCGCGGCTGCTCGATGCCGCCGATCGGCTGCTGATGCTTCCGGACTTGTTCAACTACTGGCTCACCGGAACGGCCGTATGCGAGTTCACCAACGCGACGACGACGCAGATGATCGATCCCGCGAGTCGCACCTGGGCAACCAGCCTGATGGAGCGTCTCGGGCTTCCGTCGCGTTTGCCGGCGCCGATCGTCCAGGCGGGCGCGGTCATCGGACCACTGCTCCCTGGCGTCTCGGCGACACATTCGCTGGACGGTACGCCGGTGATCGCGTCGGCGACCCATGACACCGCTTCGGCTGTTGCCGCAATTGCGGCGCGGGAAAACACGGCGTTTCTCAGTTCCGGCACATGGTCGCTGGTGGGGATCGAACTCGACGCGCCGATTATTTCGCCCGAGTCGTTCCGGCTGAATTTTTCGAATGTGGGCGGCGTGTACGGCACAACCCGGTTTCTGAAGAACG
>JAMQPK010000190.1 GCA_023717525.1 Vicinamibacterales bacterium
CAGACCGGGCCGGGCGCTACGCGTGGAGGAACGCTTGCGACGGCGAGCGGGCTCGTGTTCTTCAGCGACGACCAGGATCGGTTCATGGCCGTTGATGCCACGAATGGGAAGCCCTTGTGGCAGTTTCCCACGAACAGCACGTTGAGAGCCTCGCCCATGACGTACCAGTTCGACGAAAAGCAGTACGTCGGCATTGCATCGGGGTCGAACATCGTCGTGTTCGGGTTGATTGACTAGAAGGAGCCTTGAAATGACGAAGGGGATCGTCGCGATCGCGATTATGGCCGCCGTTCTCTGCGGCGTGACGTCGGCGCAACGCGCGGCAACGGCCCCCGCCCAAAACGCGCCGCTGGCGCAGCGGATCGTTCACTACGATCCCTCGAAGGTCCGGAAGTCACCTGCCGTTCACGACGGCGCCGGCGTGATGAACATCGGATCGCTGCTCGAGAACGAACACACCGACACCAATCTGTGGTTTTTTCATCGCGGGAACATTCCCCCGAAAACGGGCATCGGGGCACACTTCCACAACAACTGCGAGGAGATGTTCATCATCCTCGACGGCGAGGCACAGTTCACCATCGATGGGCATACAGCCCTCTTGAAAGGACCGGCCGGCGCTCCTGTCCGGATGGGCCACTCTCACGCGGTTTACAACCCGACGGACAAGCCGGTCGAATGGATGAACATCAACGTGGCGGCCATCAAGGGGATGTACGACGCGTTCAATCTGGGAGATTCGCGCGCCAGCGCGCAGCTCGAGCCGATTGCGTCGTTCATGACGCTGAAGCTCGACAAGGCATTGCTGCGACCGGTCGAGCGCCTGCACGGCGGCAAGGGCACGGTTCACGCGCGCCGTGCGCTCGACTCGACGGTGTTCCTTGGGAATTGGGGCTACGTCGATCATCTGCTCGTGCCGCCAGGCGCCTCAATTGGCTCGACGGCCGATGCGGAGATCGGCGGGTTCTACTACGTGCTCTCGGGGGAGGGGACTGTCACGGTGGGCTCGGAGAGCGCGACCATCAAGGCGCACGACACCGTGCCGCTGAACTTCAACCAGTCGAAGTCGTTCGAAGCCAGCGGCACTACCGCGCTCGAACTGATGGCTGTGGGAGTGGTCAAGGAGGCGAGCCGCCGCATCCAGATCGTCGGGCGCAATCCCTACGCGCCCGCCCGGAACTGAAGACTGAGAACTGAAGACTATCTTCTCTCGCGAAGCGAGAGTACCAGAAGACTGCCCGCTACTCCGGATGCCCCCAGGTACACGATGCCGGCTGTATACCCGCCGGTAACATCGGCCAGATAGCCGACCATATAAGGTCCGGCGAAGCCGCCAAGGTTCCCGGTCGCATTGATGAGCGCGATGCTTGCGGCCGCCGCCGGTCCGCTGAGGAAGATCGTCGGCAGCGCCCAGAATGGTGACGGGAACGAATACAGGGCCATCGTCGCGATCGAGAAGGCGGCGACGGCCAGGGCCAGGTGCGTGCCTGCCGCGATGCTCAACGACAAGGCGACGCCAACGACGAATAGTCCTGTCGCCGCGTGCCAGCGCCGCTCCGCGGTCTTGTCGGAGTGCGCGGCCGTGACGTACATCATCGGAATCGCTGCGAGCCACGGAATTCCCGAAACCAGGGCCACCTGTGTCGTGCTCAGTCCCGAGATGCGCTGCACGATCTTCGGCAGCCAGGACGCGAGACCGACGCTGTTGGTGATGTAGCAGAAGCAGGCCAGTGCCAGAAGCATGACTTGCGGGTGGCGCAGCGCCTCGAGCATGCCCAGCTTTGCCGAACCTTTCTTCAGTTCCCTTTCCCGCTGGAGCTCCGACGCGATCCAGGTGCGTTCATCCTGCGCGAGCCATCGGGCGTCTTCGGGCCGATCCGTCAGGTAGAAAAACGCCCAGATGCCGAGCAGTACGGTCGGAATACCTTCGAGAATCAGAAGCCAGCGCCATCCGCTCCAGCCGAACCAGTGAATCTGCAGCAGCACGGCAGAAGCGGCTGCACCGATCATGTTCGAGGTAGGAATGGCCATCATGAACATCGCGACGGCCTTGGCGCGATCTTGATAGCGGAACCAGTGCGTCAGATAGACGATGATGCCGGGGAAAAATCCCGCCTGCGCGGCGCCGAGGAAGAAGCGCACCCAGTAGAACTGCTGTGCAGTGTTAATGAGCCCACACAGCGCGGCAAGCGAACCCCAGACGACGAGGCTGAGCGTGATGAAATTCCGCGCGCTCCACAACTCGGTGAGCAGCGTGGACGGAATCTGGAGCAGAAAATACCCGATGAAGAAGATCCCGGCGCCGAACCCAAACACCGTGTTTGAAAACCCCAGGTCGCCCGTCATCTGCAGCGAGGCATAGCCAACGTTGACCCGGTTGATGTAGTTGAAGATGTAGAGCACGAACAAGAAGGGCATCAACCGCCGCGTGATGTGCCGGCGCGCTCGTTCGGCGACATCGTCTCGCTCGATCACGGCATTCATGTTGAACTCTTCTTAGACGGGCAACAGATGTTGAGGGCCAATCGGCCGGGTAATGTCGATGCCGGGCAGTGTGCGCGCCAGCAGGGAGTCGAGTTGCGCGGACTGGGAGGCGGAGATCGTTGCGCCAGGGTGCCTGACCCGTGGCGAGCTGACCAAGCCACGGCGGCGGAGCACTTCCTTCCGTATAGCAAGGCCAGGTTGCTGCTCGTAGACGATGAGGCTGGCAAATCGCCCGTAGATGCCTTGGACGAGCGGCCAATCGCCCGAGCGGCCGGCGGAAACGAGAGCCTGTATCACCTCGGGAAACGCAAAGCCGGTATTGCATCCGTCGGCGCCCGCTTCAAGATCGAAGGGTGCGTAGAGCGCACCAAGGCCGGTCAGAATCGGCACCCGCCGCTCGGTGAATTCCTCCCGAAGCTGGCGAATTTTCGGAGCCGTTGGCACCGCTTCTTCCTTCACGCACCCGATGGATGGAACGGTGCGGACAAGCCTCGCGATGAGCGCAGCCGGCATGTGCACTTCACTTGATCCGGGGTGATCCTGCAGGACGATGGGAATCGAAATGCTCTGCGCGATCTGTTGATACAGCTGAACCACTCGGTCGTCGTTTGGAACCGGCTCTCTGGTTGGCGTCACCATGACGGCATCGGCGCCGAGGTTCTGTGCCATGCGCGAAAGATACGCCGCCGTCTGTGTCCCCGTGGCGCTGGTCCCCACGATGATGGGCAGGCGTTTGTTGATGACGGCAACAGCGCTTTCAATCAGCGTGCGGCGTTCCTCGTCATTCAGGCGGTTCGACTCTCCCAGCACGCCGAGGATGGTGACGCCGTCAACGCCGAGAGCGACCATGAACTCCAGCAGACGCTGCCAGGAGCCAAGGTCGAGCGTCTCGTCGTCGTGAAACGGCGTCGCGAGAATGGGGACGACACCAGTAAACATCTGGCGCATTATATCGACAAGCCGCTGGTATACTGCCCTTTATCCAAATGAGCGCGAGACCTCTGATCCGGTCTCTGGCATCGCTGACGATTGCTGCCTGGATGGTGTCTGCGGCCGCCGTCGCGCAGACCCTGCCAGCGCCCCGCCTCAATAACGAACAGAAGAAGAGGGCTCAGGCGCTCTCGACACTGGTCGATGAAATCGTTGCGAACAAGCACTCTGCTCCGGCCGATGTGGTCTTGACCTGGCATGGGGCTTACGTGGCCGCGGATCGCGGCCTCGTCTATGTGCCGTACACAATCAACATCGACGGAAAATTCACCGGGACGCCGGTCGCGATGTACCTGCGCGTGCTGACCAAGGACGCGCAGCCGGCCAGCTACGACGCATCGAAAGCAACCACGATGCGTACGTATACGGGGCAGATGTCCGATCGCCTGCAAATCGACACGAAGGACATGCGGAATGGGAATGTCTCCGCCACGGGCCTTGTCGCCGAGGACATCCTGTTCTTCGAGTTGCCGAAGGACGGTCGACTGAATCGTGGATTGTGGCTGCCTCCTGGCGAGTACAACATCTTTCTGGCAATGCAGGAGAAGGCGCAGAAAGATCCTCCACGCTCGGTGGTACTGAAACAGTCGATCGCGGTGCCGAACCTGTCGGACGGGTTTGCGATGAGCAGTGTGATTCTGGCAGACAGTCTGAGCCCGGCGCCGGCGGCCTCCAAGAACCAATCGCAGCTTGACGATCCGTTTTCCATTGGTGGCACCAGGATTGTGCCGACGGCGAGCAGCCGGCTTCCGCGCGCAGGCGAGCTGACGGCCGTGTTCTTTCTGTACAACCCGGCTGCCGGCAACGCCGGCAAGCCAGATGTTCTGGCCGAGTACAGTTTCTTCGAGCGCGTCGGCGCGGGCGCTGTGCCTTTCAGGCAGAGCCCTCCCCAGGCATTCAATGCGGAGACGCTCCCGGCGACGTTCGATCTCGCGGCGAAGCAGCAGATCATGGGAGGGCTTGCCGTCCCACTTTCTGCGTTTCCGGTTGGCGAGTATCAACTCGAAGTGAAGGCGACGGACAAGGTGACCAAGCAAACGATTTCTCGCACCGTCGATTTTTCGGTTTTCGGTCAGTAGCAGCGAACTTTTCCCCTCCTTTCGGCGTCTAAGCAGCAAAACCCAAGGAGGCGGCGTGAGTGTGTCTCGCAGGCTTTACGCCAGTGTCATCGTCTGTCTGGCAGTGGTGACAGGCATGATCGTTGGGAACGCGCAGTCGCCCTCCCTCCCTTCTTCATCGAGCGGGGAGGCGGCGGCCGTGCTGAGTGCCGCACGCGAAGCGCTGGGCGGCGAGAAGCGTCTCGCGGGCGTCAAGACTGTCGTTGCAACGGGCCGCACGCGGCAGGTCCAGGGCGACAACCTGGTTCCGATCGAATTCGAGATCAACATCGAGTTCCCGGACAAGTACGTGCGGACCGACGAGATTCCCGCGCGCGAAAGCGGACCTACGAGCCGCGGATTCAACGGCGATGGGTTGATCCAATTTCCGGAACCGCCGCCGGCTCGGGCTGGTGGACCGCCGGGAAGGGGCGAACCGCCAAATCCCACCGTACCTCTCAAGCAGGATTTCGCGCGGCTAACCCTGGGCATGTTCGCGGCGTCCTTCAGTGCGTATCCGCTTTCGTTCGGCCTGGCTGGACAGGCCGAGGCCCCTGAAGGCAAGGCTGACGTTCTCGATGCCAGAGGCACACCGAATTTCGCGGCGCGGCTGTTCATCGACAACAAGACTCATCTTCCGTTGATGCTGAGCTGGCAGACGCCTGTGAACGGCGCAGCGCCGACAGAAAATCGCATTTACTACGCCGACTATCGGGACGTGGACGGCATGAAGTTTCCCTTCCGCATACGCCGGGCGATCGGTGCCGTCACGACCGAAGAGACCACCTTCGATCGCTTCAGGATCAATTCGAAGATCGATCCCAGAAAATTCGAGGTCCGTAAGTGAAGCAGACTCTCGTGCGGACTGCGGTCGCAGTCCTCGTGGTGCTGGCGTACGGAGAGCTTGCCTTTGGCCAGGCGCCGCGCGAGGGACGTCTCCTGATAACCGTTATTGATCAGAGCAATGCGGTATTGCCCGGCGCGACGGTGACAGCGACGGGGCTGGATGACGCTACGCGTGCCGCGTCGGTCGCACCTGTTCAGACGCAGGCCAACGGTATTGGCACGATTCCGGCGCTACCCCAGGGTCGATACGGCATTCAGGCGGAGTTCCCCGGATTCGATTCAGGTGTCCTGAAAGAAGTTCGCGTGCGCGCCGGCGACAACCGTCACATCATCGTCCTGCCGATCAAGAAGTTCCAGGAAGAGGTGGCCGTCGGGCAGGACCTGCAGTCGGGGGCCGCGGATCGGCGCGGTGCGCAGTTCGGGACGACGCTCACCCGAGAGCAGATGGACGCGCTGTCCGACGACCCGAACGAAATGCAGCGCCAACTGCAGGACATGGCCGGGCCCGGCGCCGTCATGCGCATCGACAGCTTCGAGGGTGGGCAGCTGCCGCCGAAGGCGTTGATCAAGGCGATTCACATCACGCGCGATCAGTTCGCGGCGGAGAACCACGGCGCCGAGGGCACGTTCATCGACATCATCACGCAACCTGGTGTCGGGCCCGTCCGGGCGAACATGGTCTACAACTTCAGCAACAGCGGGTTGGCCGCCCGCAACGCATTCACGCCGACCGAAGGCGACTCGATGCAGCAGAATTACGGCCTCTTCGTCAGCGGTGGACTCATCAAGAACAAGGCGTCGTTCTCGCTTGGATTGAACGGCAATTCTTCGTTCGACACGCCTGCTCTCAATCTGGCGACGCCAGAGGGGAAGTATACCGAGTCGGCCAGGGTGCGGGCGCCGCGCGACGCGGTGTTTTCACGCGGGAGCTTCGATTGGGCGATCACCCGCGACCAGACGTTGCGGCTCAGCTACAACCAGAACGACACGGTCAACAAGAATCAAGGTGTCGGCGGATACAGCGGCGTCGGACGGGGTTACACCGCCGACAATCATTTCCACACGCTGCGTGTGCAGGAAGCCGGCCCGATCGGCCGGCGATTCTTCACCAATACGCGACTGAATGTCGGATGGACCGATACCGAGTCTCGCTCGGTTCTGGAAGCGAGGACGATCAAGGTTCTGGACTCGTTTACCTCTGGTGGCGCACAGGTTGCCGGCGGCCGCCACTCGAGAGACGTCACGCTTGCCTCGGATCTCGACTACGTGCGAGGCATTCATTCCCTTCGAGGAGGCATCGTTCTGAACGGGCAGTGGTTCCGATCGGACGACACCTCCAATTACCTCGGCACGTACACGTTCGAAGACCTTACGGCGTACGAGGAAGGCCGTCCGCGCAGTTACAACCAGCGCGTCGGCGATCCCAACATCAAGTACTTCAATCTCGAGTCCGGGTTCTACGTGCAGGACGACATCCGGGTGCGCCGAAGTCTGACGTTGACCCCGGGCGTGCGGTACGAGGCGCAGACGCACGTCACGGACTACAACAATTGGGGGCCGCGCTTTGGCGTCACGTGGGCGCCGTTCAAGAACGGCAAGACGACGTTTCGGACGAGCTGGGGAATTTTCTACGACTGGCTCACCACGAACACTTACGAGCAGACCCTCCGTCTCGACGGGTTCCACCAGCTCGAGCTGGACGTCGCGGACCCGTCGTATCCGGATCCCGTGAGCGGCATCAGCCGCCTTCCACCCGTGAACCGCTATCTTCTGGATCCCAACTTGACGAACGCGCGGAACTCGCGCATCAGCGGAGGCCTCGATCATCAGTTTACGCAGCGCCTTCGCGCCAGCGGAACGTATCGCTACGTACGAGGCGCGGCCGTATTTCGAGGCCAGAACCTGAATGCGCCAGTCGATGGCGTGCGGCCGGACGAGCGCTTTGGCAACGTCGTGCAGGTCGTGGCCGACGGGGAAAGCCGGCAGCACATCTTCCAGCTCAACGCTCAGACGCCTCCGCCTCCGCCCGCGCTTGGCGGCGGGCCGCGCTGGGACTGGAAGCGATGGGGATTGTTCAGCGGCTACACGTACGCACACAACAACAACAATACGGATGGCCCATTCAGCACGCCGGCAACGGGAGTCATGGCAAATGAGTGGGGTCCGGCGCCCAATTCAGTGAGGCACCGCTTCCAGGGAGGCTTTACCAGCTCAGCGCTACGGAACTTCGTGTGGCAATTCGACGGACAATTTGCGAGCGGAGTGCCGTACAACATTCAGACCGGTTACGACGACAACGGCGATGTGATCTTCAACGACCGCCCTGCGGACGTCGGCCGCAACAGCGCACGGGCGACGCCCACGTGGTGGACGAACCTGTTCATGAGCTATTCGTTCACGTTCGGCCCGCGCATCATCCTGCCAGGCGGGCCAATGATCTACGGGACACCCGCCGGTGTGAACGTGACGACGTTCACGCCTCCTCCACAGGGACGGTATCGCATTACGCTGAACTGCTTCATTTACAACGCGACCAATCACGTGAGCCTGGGCGGGTACAGCGGAGTGAAGACGTCGCCGTTCTTCGAGCAGGCGACGCTGGCGCAGCAGGCGCGCCGGATCAATGTCGGGTTGGGGCTGGGGTTCTGACGGCGAGTTGGCTTCAGGCTTCGGGCTCTGGACTTTAGGCCCCCTAGCCATCCTCTCCCTTATTGGAGGCGCGATATGACCTTACGCACTGGCGTTAACTTCATCGTCTTGACGGTCTTTCTGGTAGTGGCGGTGGTCTGGGCGTCAGCGCAAGTGGCCCGGCCACCATCGGAGACAGGACTCAAACCGATGGACCTGGTTGCGCCGACGGTGATTTCAGGAAGTGATTTGGGCTTCCGCATCGAAAGCAGTAAGGACAACGTGCCGGTCGGCAGGCTTGTCGTTCGTGTTAGTGGGCGCTGGGTTGACGCGCAGGTGGGGACGAGTGAGGCGGTCACCAGATAAGAGCGACGTTTTGACAACCGTCTGGCGACCAAGGCCAAAAGCCTGGAGCCCGAAGTCCGAAGCCTATTTCACCACCAACTCCTTCACCGTCGTGGGTGATCCGCAGGCTTCGAACCAGTCGATGCCCTCGCTGACGAGGTCGAACTTCAGCGCGTAGCGGCCGGGCACTTTCGGCGCGACGATCTGAATCGGCACCGTCATCCGCTCGCCAGGTTCGATCGTGTCTGGCAGCCAGGCGCGTGCGAAGTCCCGCTCCAGGACATTTCCGTTCTCGTCGCATAGTTGAGCGCCCAGACGGACGAGCCGCCGCCCATAGGTCGCCTGTGCCGGAAAGGGCCGTTTACAGGCATTCTCAACCTGCGTCTTGATCATCACTCGCGCCGCGGCGCGCGCTTTCAGCGGCCGTGGGCGGAAGAGCTGCTTGACCTCGATCCTGGCCCTGGGTGTCGCACCGGGGATGGCGTTCCCGAGATTGCTGGTGTCCCAGATTTCCTGCCGGATCGACTCGAACGCCGGAGTGCCCGGTGTGAAGCGGCGCGAATACGCGTTTTCCGGATGATCTGTGATCTCCCACGATAGGCGGTCGATCCCGATCTCCATGGCCAGTTTGCGCGCGCGGTCCATCTCTTCGTCGCTGTCGTTCCACGTAAACAGGATGTAGCGCCAGTTCAGCACCGGGAGATCCCGGCGCAGCCGCTGCTTCTCGTCGGCCATCGCGCGCAGGTTTCGGATGGCGATGTCGAACCTTCCGCGTTGGCGATACTTCTCGTAGGTGCCTTGTGAGGCGCCGTCGATCGAGAACGTGACCTCGTCGATGCCCGATCGCGCCAGACGGCGCGCCGAGTCTTCGGTAAACATCAGGCCGTTGGTGCTCGTATAGAGATAGATGTGCGGGAAGCGGCTCTTGATGTACTCGCACATCTCGATCGCGCGCTTGTGCAGGAACGCTTCTCCGTAGTTGAAGAAGTCTATTCGGCCCAGATCGGAACCCGCCTCGTCGACGACCCGCTTGAAGAGATCGAAGTCGAGCATCCCCGTCTGCCTGGTCTTGGTGATGCCGGTTTCGGGAGCGCAGCACGCTTCCGTACACGAAATATTGCAGGCTGCCGTGCACTCAATGTACATCCGGCTCGGCAGCCGCGCGACGTCGAGCGAACGAACCGGCGCCGGGTCGGACTTCAGCGGCAGCTTCAGGGGACAGTCGCCGCAGAACTTCGAGCCTCCGGCGTTCAAGTCGGCTCGCAGCGCTGAGATTGTCGTGTCCTTCCAGATCTCCGAGATACCGGCGACGCGCGCATCTCCGAGGACGCGGTGGCCGTAGGGGTCGGCACACCCGCACACGATCCGGCCGTCGCACAGCATGACGAGCGTGCTCCACGGCCACGTGCAGGTGAAGCGGGTTGCGAGGAAGTTGAGCGACACTATTTCTTGCCGGAGGCCAGCTTCCGCATGTACGCGTCGGCTCTGTCGTTCTCGTATTTCACCGAGTTCAGAAACAGGCTTTCCGCGAGGTACGCCTTCCGCTCGTCTTCCGTCATCTGATCGATGAGGTGGCGAATCTCCTGAATCATGTCTTCGAACGAACGATCGAAATTCCGCTTGACCGTGATCTCGCGATACAGCGTCTCCAGGATGGCCAGCAGGTCGCCGTCGAGTTGAATCTCTGCGCCGGTCGTCGTCTTTATGGTGCGCATGGGTCTATCCCCGTTCAAAAACTCTTCACCGCCGCCGCGGCGTCCGGGTGTACTTCGAGGAACTGGTTTGCGCCTGTCAGCGAGAGCATCGTCTCGACACGTTTCTGCACACCCGCCAGCTTCATGGTGCCCCCTGCCGCAGTCGATTGGCGATAGATGTCCATCAGACACCCGATAGCCGCGCTGTCGAGGTACTCGACGATGCGCAGGTCGATGACGAGTTTTCGGGCGCCACCGGCCAGCTCGCTGGACACCAGGGCCGAGAACTCTGACAGCGAGGGATACATGAGGCGCGCGGGAGCCGCATGAATGATGATCACATCGCCGGAACGCTCCGTGGTGACGCTCATTTCGACACTCCAGTTTCCATAAGTTTGGCTCGCAGCAGTTCGATCTGTCTTGCCAGCTCCGCACGGCCGCGGTTGATCCTCGACTTTACCGTTCCTTCAGCTACGCCCAGCTGCGCGGCGATTTCCTGGTACGACAGCTCGTGGATATCGCGCAGCAGTACCGCCGTGCGCAACGCCGGCGAGAGGGTCCTGAGCGCCTCGCGCAGCAGGGCGACTCGATCCTGCCGGTCCACGCGTGCTTCAGCACTGATACCCGGCGCCTCCGCCTGCACGGTCGACGCGTCGATCTCTCGCGCGAACACCCGCCGATCGCGGCGTCCGCTCCGGTACCGGTCGATGCAGTAGTTGCGGCTGACGCTGATGAGCCAGGTCTGAAAGTTCGCCCGCCGATCGAATGTGCCAAGCGACCGGAATACTTTCAGGAAGATATCCTGCGTCAGATCTTCCGCTTCATCGTACGTGCCCACGAAGCGATACGCCACGTTGAACACCTTGCGCCAGTACGTCTTGACGATGGTCTCCCACGCGGCCTCGTCGCCCTCGGCCGCGCGCTGGATGGTGGCTTCGATGGACACCGGCAGAAGGAATGATACCTGAAGTAAGATCCTCGAACGATGTCCGGTTTTTTTCGTGAGGGAAACGCGTTGATGTGTGACGGCGTGCCGTTGGAGGACGTGGCGCGGACCCACGGCACTCCAGTCTACGTCTACAGTGCGGAGTCGGTGCGGCGCGCCTATCGATCGCTCGACGAGGCCTTTGGCGCGCACCCGCACCGCATCCACTACGCGCTGAAGGCCAATTCGTCGCTTGCGATCGTTCGCCTGTTGCGTTCGCTGGGGAGTGGGGTCGACGCGAACTCCATCGGTGAAATCGAGCTGGCGATGCGCGCAGGCTTCAGTCCCGTGGACATCGTCTTTACCGGCGTCGGCAAGTCGCCGGATGAGATCGACCGCGCGGTCCAGCTCGGCTTGAAGGCCATCAATGCGGAATCGGCCGGCGAGCTCGATCGGATCGATCGTGCGGCGCGGGCGCATGGCGTGCGGGCGCGCGTGGCCGTACGGGTGAACCCGGACATCGACGCAGGTACCCACCCTCACGTGTCTACCGGCCTGCACATCAACAAATTCGGAGTACCTCTCGAACACGCGCGTGCGCTGTACCACAAGATGTCCGATCAGCCGGGGCTCGAGCCTGTGGGCATCCATGTGCACCTGGGCTCCCAGATCGTCACGCTTGAGCCGATGCAGCGGGCCGCGGCGACTGTGGTGAAGATGGTCCAGGAGTTGCGCCAAGCCGGGGTCACCCTCGATCACATCGACGTTGGCGGTGGCCTCGGAATCTCGTACGACGGTTCTCGTGTGCCTTCGGCGGCGGAGTACGCCCGGAGCATTCTGTCGGTCCTGGGACCCTCGGGCCTGTCGATTGCCATGGAGCCAGGCCGCTTTCTCGTCGGCGCGTCCGCCGCGCTGCTGGCGCGCGTCGTGGATTTGAAGGACGGAGCGGCGGGCCATCACTTCGCGGTGCTCGATGCCGGGATGACTGAGCTCATCAGGCCCGCGCTCTACGGGTCGTTCCATCGCATCGAAGCCGTCACACCCCGGCAGGCGCGCGAGCTCTGCTACGACATCGTGGGGCCCATTTGCGAGAGCAGCGACGCGTTCGGCGAGGCGCGCAAGCTGCCGGCGCTCGAAGTGGGAGACCTGCTGGCCATCCTGGATGCCGGCGCGTACGGATCGGCCATGGCGTCCAACTACAATCGTCATTCGCTGCCTGCCGAAGTGATGATCGACGGCGGTGAGGCCAGGCTGACTCGACGGCGTCAGACGCTCGACGATCAACTCTCGCTCGAGATCGGTGGCTGACCGTGCTCATCGCCTTTGAAGGGCTCGATCAAAGCGGGAAGGAAACGCAGGCGCAGCAGCTTCGGGAGCGGCTGCGCGAGGCAGGGCGCAGGGTGCGGCTGCTCTCGTTCCCAGACTACGGCACTTCGATTGGCGAAGAGATCGCACGAGCGCTCGCCGGCGAACGCGATTACGGCCCGGATGTGATGCAGCTGCTGTTCGTGGCCAATCGGTATGAGCGTCGAGAGGCAATTGCAGAGTGGGTAGCCGGCGGGTTGATCCTCCTGTGCGATCGCTACCGGGCATCGAGCATCGCCTATGGAGAAGCACAGGGACTCGATACCGCGTGGCTCGAGGACATCCAGCGGTTTCTCCCCGTTCCCGATCTCACCATCTTCATCGACATCGCGCCGGAAACGGCCGTAAAGCGGAAAGCGCGTGACCGTGACAAGTACGAGCGCGACCTTGAGCTCCTCGGAGGTGTACGGCGAAGTTACACGCGTCAGGCGGTCCAGCAGGGATGGCTGCTCCTCGATGGTGAGCGTTCGAAGGAGCAAATCGCCGAGGACGTGTTCGCTGCTGTCGCGGCGCGCGTCGGCTTGAGCTAGACATTCCGGGGATCAGCCATCACCCCGAGCGTTGCCGCTGCGCGCGCCAGCGGCTCATCACGCGTCCACAGTTTCGTCCCCGCCAGCAACGTCGATCCCAGCAGGTGCGCGTCGAGCCACCCTATCCCTGTGCCCATCAACCGATGCCGCTCGACAAGCACCAACACTTCCTCGTGAGCAGCCATTGGAACGGTCGGCAACGTCTGAAGCAGTCGAAGCGTCAGCGGTCTCGTCTTCAAGGATCCGCACGCCAACTCGCCGACGATGAAGGGATGGCAGAGCACTTCATCGCGCTCAAGCAATGCGGTCAGTTGGGGGCTCCGCCGCCTGAAGTGGTCGATCCAGACCGATGTGTCCGCCAGAGTCATCATCGCCGGACTGCAGGGCTGCGCCGCCGGGCAGGCGCGACCGCTTTGGGATCGCTTCCGCCGAGCGCCGCAAGCCGTCGCGCGGCTTCCCGTCGGATGAGCGCCTCGAGGCCCGCATGGACGACCGCCGTCTTTTCCGTCATGCCGGTTAACCGCATCGCCTCTTCCATCAGGACATCATCGAGATTCAACGTAGTTCGCATATGCATAATGATGCCTACGTTATGCATATCAATCAAGGCCGTGTCACCACACGGGCTGCCGTCAGCGCATACACGTCCTCAACGCCCGCCTCTTTCAGGACCGCCGCGCAGGCGTCGAGCGTCGAGCCCGTCGTGCTCACGTCGTCCACGAGGACGATCGTCGCACCGTCCAACCCTGGGAGCGTGCGAAGCAGACGTCGACGCCTCCGAAAAGCACCGTGCACGTTTGCATGCCGCCGATCTGCTGGTAGATCGACCTGTGGCGGTGTATGTCGTGTGCGGCAAATCGCCTCCATGACGGGAGGGCCCAGATGCCGCGCCATTTCGCTGGCCTGATTGAAGCCGCGTGCTCGCAGCCGGCGCGGGTGCAGTGGTACCGGCACGATGTAGTCTGCCCGGCGCAGCAGGTCCCGCCCAGCGTCGCGCATCAACTCGGCAAGGCCCGGTGCGATCGAAAACCTGCGCTGGTACTTCATCGCGTGGATGACGCCGCGCAGCGTTCCGTCGTACTCGCCAATCGCGCGGGCGCGGCTGACGAGCCGAGGGTGGAGGAGACAGCGTTCGCAGACTGGAGGGCCATCGGTGGGATCGCCGCAGGCTTCGCAGATAGGCAAGGGCATCCGGCGAATGTCTCCCCAGCAGTTTCTGCACACGCAGCCGTCGATCGGGGAGTGAAGAACTGCGTGGCACGATGCGCAGGCGGGCGCCAGGAGCGCCGAAACGACGGCGTTGGCGCAGGTTGTCGCCATGCGGGCAAGGATCATGTTGCGATCGATCGCAACAGCCCTGCCATGACCCGGCTCTATGCCGAATCGGGGATATCGATTCGCGTGGCGTTGCCCCAGAGCCGCTCGAGCGCGTAGAACGATCGCGCTTCCGGGCTGAAGATGTGAATGATGAAGTCGAAGTAGTCGAGAAGGATCCAGCCGGTCTTGTCTCCACCTTCAACGTGCGCAGGCTTTACGCCACGCTCGGCAAGCGCGTCTCTCACGGCGTCGGCGATGGCGACGATCTGCCGCACGTTGCGGCCGGTGGCAATCACGAAGTAGTCGGTGAATCCTTCGGCGGGGCGGAGGTCGAGCACGACGACGTCGCCGGCTTTTCGACCCTGTGCAGCGTCGATCGCCCGTTGAACCTGAGCCGGAAAGCGACGCACCGATCCCTTGCGCGCCGCCGTCACAGCACCGCCGTCACCGCAGCCGGCGCATACAGACGGTGCCGGTGGATGTGATCCGCGACGAGCCCCGGCACCATTTCATCGATCGATTCGCCGGCACCGACGCGGCGGCGAATTTCCGTCGACGACACGTCTGGTGTGTCGGCGATGACGCGCAATATTCCTGGACCAGACTTCAGGTTGGCCGTCGCGAAGCCAGGCCTCGAGACAACGACGAAATTGCCGAGATCCAGGAGACGGGGATAGTCGTACCAGGTCTCGATCTCCGCGAAGGCGTCCGCGCCGAGGATGAAGTACAACTGCGAAGCTGCGTACCCGTCGGCGTGCAGGCATTCGAGAGTCATCGATGTGTACGACGGCCCGTCGCGGCGCAGTTCCAGATCCGAGACTTCCATTCCGGCTGTGGACGCCGCCAGGGCCGCCATGGCAAAGCGGTGGAACGCCGATGCTCGCGGCTCGGAGCTCCGGTGGGGTGGCGTGTGCGCGGGCAACAGCAGGACGCGGTCGAGTGCCAGCGCCCGGCGCGCTGCCTGGGCGGTCTCGAGATGGCCGTTGTGAATCGGATCGAGCGTGCCTCCGAGAATGCCCAGACGATTGCCGGAAACCATCGGCATCACGCGTCGTGTTCGACTGCCTGCAGCGGCGCGAGTGCAGAATCCGGAGGCGCGTCGCTCAGATACTTCCACATCGACTCTTGCAGCTCGTCGAGGCCCGTGCCGGCGACCGCCGAGATTCGCTGGAAGGGGAGGCCCTGCGATGTCACATGCGCCTCCAATCGCCCCAGCATCTTCAGATCTGGCGACGTGTCCATCTTCGTGGCGACGACCAGCTGAGGCTTCCGGCCAAGCTCCGGGCTGAACAGCGAGAGCTCGCGGCGGATTGCCTCAAAATCCTCGATGGGATCCCGGCCGGTGGCGCCGGAGACGTCGACAAGGTGTACGAGCAGCTTCGTACGATCCAGATGCTTCAGGAAGCGATCGCCGAGGCCGTGACCTTCATGGGCGCCCTCAATCAACCCCGGCACATCGGCGACGACAAAGCTGCGATCGCCACTCAGCGACACGACGCCCAGATTGGGGACGAGCGTCGTGAAGGGATAGTCCGCAATCTTGGGTTTGGCCGCCGAGATGCGTGAGATGAGCGTCGATTTTCCGGCGTTGGGGAAGCCCACGAGGCCGACGTCCGCGAGAAGCTTCAAGTGAAGCTGAAGCTGTCTGGTCTCACCAGGGGTACCTTCTTCGACCCTGCGAGGAGCGCGGTTGACCGAACTGACAAAGCGCGCGTTCCCGCGGCCGCCGTGACCGCCTTTGGCGAGCAGGAGCCGCTGGCCGGCTTCCACAAGGTCGCCAATCAAGATCGGGTCGTTGGCGGGATCGGCAGTCTTTTCGTACACGAGCGTGCCCACCGGCACTTCCAGTTCGAGATCAGGCGAACTCTTTCCGGTCCGATTGGAACCTTCGCCGTGTCCGCCGCGCTTGGCGCGGAATTCCCGGTTGAAGCGATAGGCAATGAGGGTATTGCGATGGGGGCTGGCGACCGCGTAGACGGATCCGCCGTTGCCGCCGTCGCCACCATCGGGACCGCCGCGCGGCACGAACTTCTCGCGCCTGAAGCTGCAGGCGCCAGCGCCGCCGGTGCCTGCCTCTACGAGGATGTCGACTTCGTCGACGAACATAAGGGAGATACTCGGAAAAGTGGAAAGTGGAAAGTAGAAACTGAAAAGTAAGTCATCAGTACTTTGTCACTTACTTTCTACTTTCTACCTTCTAGTTTCCACTTTCCCCAAGTATCACTATTCTACCGGCAGGATGCTGATCTTGCGGCCACGAGCCCCGTGGTCTTCGAACCGGACGCGGCCAGACACTTTGGCGAAGAGCGTATCGTCCTTGCCAAGGCCGACGTTGAGGCCGGGCTGGAAGCGCCGTCCACGCTGGCGCACCAGAATCGATCCTCCGCTCACGATGTTGCCATCGTGGCGCTTGACGCCGAGACGCTGCGAGTTGCTGTCGCGGCCGTTGCGTGAACTGCCTTGTCCTTTTTTATGGGCCATAGGGTGATACCCGAAACTAAAATCTAAAATCTAGAAACTAAAAAGTGACACTACGCGACGATGTCGGTGATGCGAACGCGCGTGTAAAAAGCGCGGTGCCCCTTGGTGCGGCGCATGCCCTTCCGGCGCTTCTTCTTGAAGACGCGGATCTTCGGGCCGCGGGCTTCGCCGTCGATCACCCCAAGCACTTTGGCGCCACTCACGAAGGGGGCGCCGGCCATCAGTTCGCCGCCGTCTTTGGCGAGAAACAACACTTGCTCGAAGGTCACCTTCGAGCCAGGCTCGCCCGCAGTGCCGTCGATTTGAACCGTGAGGCCGGGCGCGACCCTGACCTGACGACCTTTAGACTGAATAATCGCGTACACGAACGCTCCTTCCTTGCCAGAAAACACACAAGTATATCACAGCCGTTAACCGTTCAGCGTCTGCCGTTTACGGTGACGGTTAGCTACTTGATAAGGACTCTCGAGCCCCGAACCCGCTGCGTACTGAGCGTGCTCAGGAATCGCGGGATGATTTCATCCATCAGTTCGAAATAGGACGACAGGGCCGGCGTGTTGTCGTTTTGATTGTAGAGCCGCTCCTCGCGCAGCGCCTCCGAGTAGATTTGCGTGCCCGAACGGCCATCGATGAAGATGAACTTCTCCTGCAGGATGAAGCCCTTGCGCTCCATGTATTCGCGCACCGGCTCGACGCGTCGGCGCCCGAGCGCGTCGATGACTTCCTGTTCGCGCTGCACCATGCCGGACTGCGAGTGCGGCGTGAACAACACCGTGCCTGTGACGATCAGCGGATTCTGATATTCCTCGCCGATCCGCTTCCAGTAATCGGCGTCGGCAAAGATGTGCTCGTAGGGCTCGAGGTCCTTCTCGGACTTCAGCTGCGCGGGCTGCGGTGTCTCGCGCGGCTCGGCAGCCGGGCCAGCGGCCTGGCCTTCCGGACGCGAGTCGGCGGCGACATCCATCAGAGGCAGCACATCAGCATCGATGACGCGCAGATTCGATTTCAGCCGCAGCTGGCTCCGCAGCAGACGCACCGTCTCGACGTTGCCGTCCACATCATCGGTACCACCCGCGAGGAACCCGGCGATGAACACGCGTTGAAACGCCGACACATCGAGCTTGGCGGCGATCGGCGTCTCGATCGGAATCTCGTAGAAGCTCGCGCATCCAACGATGCCGACGAGCAGTGAGAGGCTAAGGAGTTTGAGACTGATTCGTCCGATCATGGATTTCCTTGAACAACTCGAAGTTCTGTCGCACCATCGCGTTGTTTGGCTCCAGCTTCAGGGCGCGCTCGTAGGCCTCGCCGGCTTTTTCGAGCAGACCTTCGTGCTCGTAGGCCACCGCGAGGTTGTTGAACGCCGCCGCATACGTGGGGTCGATCTGCGTGGCCCGTTCCCATCGATAGATGGCTTCTTTCCACAAGCCCTTGGCCGCGACGGAGATACCGAACTCCACCTGTGCACGCGCGTCGGAACGCGCGTCGGCGTATGCCACGCCGGACAGGGCGGTCAGAAGCACGACAACCGGGAGCAGGCGCTTACGCATGGCCGATTTCAACTATAGCAGGGAAGGGCGAAAGGCGCGCCTTTTCTTCGCTTTTCCCGCTTCACTCTCCCCTGACAGGTCCTTACAATAATGATGGGGTTGGGCACCGGCTTTTGGCGCCGTCGTGCGCCGTCAGGAGCCGCCCATGGACCTCCCAGTCACTTCGGTCTTCCGCGCCGATCGGCGCTATCCCACGGCCCTCGCCGCTATTTACGACCCGCCGGACCGCCTTTGGCTACGGGGCCAGGCGGATGTGTTGCGCGCGCCGAGTGTGGCGATCGTGGGATCGCGCGCGGCATCGCCCTATGCGCGCGAAGTTGCACGGCATCTGGGGGCCGATCTCTCGCGGCGGGGCATTGCTGTGATTAGCGGGATGGCTCGCGGCGTCGATTCGGCCGCGCACCTTGGCGCACTCGATGCCGGCGGTCTCACGATCGCGGTATTCGGCTGCGGCGTCGACGTCATCTATCCGCCGGAACACGGGACGCTCGCCGAGCAGATTTGCGAGCGCGGCGCTCTCGTCAGCGAATTCCCGCCAGGGACGCCCCCGCTGCCCTACCACTTTCCGAAGCGCAATCGCATCATCAGCGGGCTCGCGCTCGGTGTCGTCGTGGTGGAGGCCGCAGAAGGCAGCGGTTCGCTCATCACCGCCGAGTTTGCGCTCGACCAGGGGCGCGCCGTGCTTGCAGTGCCCGGAAACATCCTGGGCGGGCGGAACCTGGGCGCGCACGCGCTTCTGCGCGATGGCGCAAAGTTAGTCGAGTGTGCGGACGATATTATCGACGAGTTGAACCTGGCGATCGCAGGGGCGGAAGAATCGCCGCACCCGGTTTCCGCGTCTCAGGATCCGGTGCTCCGGTGCATGACGCCGGGCGAACCGTACGATTTGGACGAGCTCACGGCGCAATCCGGCATCAATCGGGTTCGCCTGCTGCCGCGCCTTCTCGAACTGGAGCTCGCAGGCGCGTTGCGGCGCATCGAAGGCGGCCGGTTCGTACGATTTCGCGGACCGTGCTAAGGTATTCACGGGTTTCCCAACATGGCAAAAAACCTCGTCATCGTCGAATCACCGGCGAAGGCAAAGACGATCAACAAGTATCTCGGGCGCGAATACAAAGTGCTCGCGTCGATGGGACACGTTCGCGATCTGCCGAAGAGCAAGCTGGGTGTCGACGTCGACGATGGCTTCGCGCCGGTGTACGAACCGATTCTTGCGCGCAAGAAAGTCATCGCCGAATTGAAGAGTGCCGCGAAGGATGCGACCGACATCTACATCGCCACCGACCCCGATCGCGAAGGCGAAGCCATTGGCTGGCATCTTGCCGAAGAGCTCGGCACGAACAAGAAGAAGAAGATCCACCGCCTGATGTTCAACGAGATTACCAAGAAGGCGGTGCAGGAAGCGATCAAGCATCCGGGCGCGATCAATCTGAAGATGGTGGACGCGCAACAGGCGCGCCGCGTCCTCGATCGCCTCGTCGGCTACAAGATCAGTCCGATTCTGTGGGATAAGGTTCGCCGCGGCCTCAGCGCCGGACGCGTGCAGTCGGTCGCGCTGAAGCTGATCTGCGATCGCGAACAGGAGATCGGCAGGTTCGTCCCGGAAGAGTACTGGCTGCTGTTGGCACAGCTCGCGGGATCGCAACCACCGGAGTTCGAAGCGAGGCTCGTGAAGAAGGGCGACGAGACCATCAAGGTCGGCAACGAGCTCGAGTCGAAACAGGTCCTGAAGGATCTGGACGGTGCGACGTTCGTCGTCTCGTCGGTGGCCATCAAGGAGCGCAAGCGGAACGCCGCGCCCCCGTTCATTACGAGCAAGCTGCAACAGACCGCCCGCTACCCAGTGAAGCGGACGATGCAGATAGCGCAGCAACTGTATGAAGGCATCGAGCTTCCAGGGCTGGGCGTCGAAGGTCCCATCGGCCTCATCACGTATATGCGCACCGACTCGACGCGGGTGTCCGAGGATGCGCTGACCGCCGTTCGAGAGCACATCGGTTCGGCGTACGGCCCCGACTACGTGCCCGAGAAGCCGAATGTCTTCAAGACGAAATCGGATGCGCAGGATGCCCACGAGGCGATCCGCCCGACGTCAATGGAATACGACCCGGAGAAAGTCCGGCCTTTCCTGACACAAGAGCAGTACTCAATCTATCGGCTCATCTGGAACCGGTTCGTGGCCTCGCAGATGCCGCCCGCGACGTTCGACGAGACGACGGTCGATATTGCGGCCGCCGACTACCTGTTCCGCGTGAAGGGCACTGTGCCGAAATTCGCCGGCTGGCTGGCCGCCTACGGACAGGTGACGGAAGAAAAGCCCGAGACGGAAAAGGACAAGGACGAAGACGACAGTCCGACAGGTGTGCTGCCTCCGCTCGTCGAGGGCGACCGCCTGGAGCTGAAGGCCCTTCGTCCCGAGCAGAAATTCACGCAGCCGCCGCCCCGGTTCACCGAGGCGACGCTGGTCAAAGAGCTCGAGGAGAACGGCATCGGCCGACCCAGCACCTACGCGTCGATCATCGGCGTGCTGCAGGATCGCGACTACGCCAACAAGGTCGAGGGCAAGTTCAAGCCGACCGCCCTCGGCTTGATCATCACCGACCTGCTGATCAAGAGCTTCGACGACATCCTCGATGTCGAGTACACGCGCAGCCTCGAGGAGGATCTCGATCGCATCGAGGAAGGGAAGGCCGACTACAAGGGCACCCTCACGACGTTCTACAAGAAATTCAAGAAAGACCTCGCCAGAGCCGGCAAGGAGATGCAGAACCTCAAGGAAGGCATCAAGACCGAAGAGGTCTGCGATCGGTGCGGCAAAGGGATGGTCATCAAGGTGGGCAAGTTCGGTCCATTCGTAGCGTGCAGCGGATATCCCGACTGCACGAATACGCGGGAGCTCGAGAAGAGCGAGCCGAACGCCGATGTCGACGAGACGCAGGACGAGACGTGCGAGAACTGCGGCAAGCCGATGGTCGTCAAGCGCGGCCGCTTTGGCCAGTTCCTCGCGTGCACGGGTTATCCCGACTGCAAGACCACCAGAAAGATCATTTCGTCGGGTGGCGCCATGAAGGCCGCCAAACCGGATCAGATTCTGGACGAAAAATGCCCGAAGTGCGCCTCGAACCTGGTCATCAAGCAGGGGCGGTTCGGCGAGTTTACGGCGTGCACGAACTATCCGAACTGCAAGTACGTGAAGCTGAAGAGCACCGGCGTCATCTGCCCAACCGACGGCGGCGACATCGTTGAACGGAAGTCGCGACGCGGCAAGGCGTTTTACGGCTGCGCGAACTATCCGGACTGCGACTTTACGCTCTGGAAGCGGCCCATCGCCGAGGCCTGCCCGGACTGCGGGACGCCATTCCTGCTCGAGAAAATCACCAAGAAAGCGGGACGCCAGCTCGTCTGCAGCAAGGAAGACTGCAGCTTCGTCAAGGATGCGCCGCTCGAAGAACCTGTGCCTGCGTAGTTCATGATTCACATCATCGGGGGCGGCCTCGCCGGATGCGAAGCGGCGTGGCAGGCTGCTTCGCGCGGTGTACCTGTCACCATCCGCGAGATGCGGCCCATCCGGGCGACGGATGTCCACAAGACCGACCGCCTCGCGGAGCTCGTCTGCAGCAATTCGTTCCGTGGCGACAAGCTCGACAACGCCGTCGGCCTTCTAAAGGAAGAGATGCGCCGGCTCGACTCCCTGGTCATGCACGCGGCAGAAATCGCGCGTGTCCCGGCGGGGGCGGCGCTGGCGGTTGATCGCGATCTCTTCGCGCGAACGGTCACCCAGGCCATTCACGAGCACCCGCTCATCACTCTGACGCGCGAGGAAGTCACCGCCATTCCTCACGCGACGCCGAGCGAGCCTGTCATCATCGCGACGGGCCCGCTGACATCGCCGGACCTGTCGGCCGCCGTCGTGCAGCTGGTGGGATCCGAACATCTCTATTTTTACGACGCCATCAGCCCGATCGTACTGGCAGAGACGATCGACATGAAGAAAGTCTTCCGGGCCTCGCGGTGGAACCGGTCGCAGCGTCGATCGTCCATCGTCGATCGTCCATCGTCGATCGTCGCGGGAACGACATGCGGCACGGATGATGGCGAGGGAGACTACTTGAACTGTCCGATGAGCGCGGCGGAGTACCGCGCCTTCTATGCCGCGTTGACGACTGCTGAATCGGCGACCGTACACGACTTCGACAAGGAAAAGTTCTTCGAAGGCTGCCTTCCCATTGAAGTCATGGCGCATCGCGGCGAAGACACTTTGCGGTTCGGCCCGATGAAGCCGGTCGGCCTTACCGATCCACGGACGCGCCGCCAGCCGTATGCCGCCGTCCAGCTCCGGCAGGACAATCTCGCCGGCGATCACTACAGCCTCGTGGGATTTCAGACACAATTGAAATGGGGAGAGCAGGCGCGGGTACTGCGGATGATTCCTGGGCTGGAGCGTGCCGAGTTCGTCCGCTTCGGGATGGTACACCGTAACACCTATATCAACGGCCCGACGGTCCTCCATGAAACGTGGCAGACCCGGGCAAACCCATCGTTGTTCTTTGCCGGACAGATCTCGGGCGTGGAGGGTTACGTCGAGTCGGCGGCCTCCGGGCTGATGGCCGGTCTCAATGCCGCGTCGCTCGTGCGTGGGCAAGGGTTGAGTGCGCCGCCGAGGTCGACCGCGATCGGTGCGCTGGCGTTCTACGTATCGCACGCGACCCCGCACGACTACCAGCCGACGAACATCACCTTCGGGATCATGGAACCGCCCTCCGGCGCGATCCGGGACAAGCAGAAACGAAAGCTGGCGATCGCGGAACGAGCGCTTGACGACCTGGCGGCATGGGTCGCGGCTGGCAAGGTGGAAGGGCTGAGGGCTGAGGGCTGATCATGAAGGAGACGCTGCGCGGCTTTCTTCAGTATCTGCGGAACCGGAATGTTTCGCCCCACACACTGGTGGCCTATGAGAGCGATCTCGCGCAACTCCTGAAGTTCATCGCCCAGATGAAGGAGACCCAGGTCGACAAGCTCCGTCCAGCCGACGTCGACGTGTCGGGGATCCGGGCATTCATGGGCGAGCTCCACCGCAACCGCATTTCGCCTTCGTCGGCTGCGCGAAAGCTTTCGGCGGTCAGGACGTTTTTTCGTTTTCTCCGGCGTGAAGATCTTGTCGACAACGATCAATCGGCGCTCGTGTCGTCCCCAAAGCAGGGCGTCACCGTGCCGTCGCATCTGACGGTCGACGAGATGAACCGGCTGCTCGAGATGCCCGATCCGTCGAGCCCTTTGGGCCGGCGCGACCGCGCCATTCTCGAGCTCTTCTATGCGTCGGGGTTACGCCTGAGCGAGCTGTGCGGGTTGGATCTGGAAGACGTGAACTTGTCCGGGCGCATGGTCCGCGTGATGGGCAAGGGCAGGAAGGAGCGGCTCGTGCCGTTCAATACCGCCACGACCGACGCATTGCGGGAATGGCTGAAGGACCGAAGCATGTCAGGGACGAGGGAAGAGGGGAGAGGGAAGAGGGGCGCGAAGGCGCCGTTGTTCCTCAACTACCGGGGAGAGCGGCTTTCCGCGAGAAGCGTCGATCGCCTTGTGCGCCGGTACGTCGCCGCGTGCGGAGCGAAGTTCGGCATCAGCCCGCACGCCCTGCGTCATTCCTTCGCCACGCACCTGCTCGCACGCGGGGCCGACCTGCGCGCCATTCAGGAGCTTTTGGGTCATGCTCGCTTGAGCACCACTCAGCGCTACACCCACGTCAACGCAGCTCAGCTGATCCAGGTTTACAAGAAATCGCATCCGCGGGCAGAGGCAACGAAGCGGTAGAAAAGAAGAAGGGCGACGGCCTTGTCGCCGTCGCCCCACGTTCCAACTTACTTTCCAGCTTCCAGCTGTCTATGACGCCGCCGCCACGAGCGGCCGTCTTCCTCGCGGAAAATCGATGCTCAAGGTCTTGATCTTGTAGTTCATCACGCGCGGGCTGATACCGAGCAGCTCGGCGGCATCCTTCTGCACCCAGTTCGACATCTTCAGCGCTTCGAGCAGGGCGCTGCGCTCGATCTCTTCCAGCGGCACGCCGGACGGCGGAATCTTCACGAGCGCGGCGGCGTCGCGCTGTCCGTTCGAGCCGGCCGTCACGATCTCGCCGAGACGCAGGTCGTCGGCGGTGATGTGGTGGCCTTCGGTCATGAGGATCGCGCGCTCGACCGAGTTCTCCAGCTCGCGGATGTTGCCCGGCCAGTTATAGCGGAGCAGCATCTTCTGAGCCTCGGGATCGATCCCGTCCAGCTTCTTTTTCAGCTCGCCCGCGAACTTCTTCACGAAGAACATCGCCAGCGCAAGAATGTCGTCCTTGCGCTCGCGCAGCGGCGGCATCTCTACCGAGACGACGTTCAGCCGGTAGTAGAGGTCTTCGCGGAACTGCGCGGTGGCCACCATCTGCGACAGATCGCGGTTGGTCGCGGCGATCAGCCGCACGTCGACTTTCTGTGTGCGCGTGCCGCCCAGGCGCTCGAACTCGTGCTCCTGCAGCACGCGCAGGATCTTCGCTTGAATCGCCGGGCTCATGTCGCCGACTTCGTCCAGGAAGAGGCTGCCGCCGTCGGCCTGCTCGAAGCGGCCGATCCGCTGGCGGTCCGCGCCGGTGAACGCGCCCTTCTCGTGGCCGAAGAGTTCCGACTCGAGAAGGGTTTCGGGAAGCGCCGCGCAGTTCACTTTGACGAAGTTGCGGCCTGCGCGATGCGAGTTGTGGTGGATGGCGCCGGCGATGAGCTCCTTGCCTGTGCCCGTTTCGCCGCGGACCAGCACGGTCGTGTTGCTCTTGGCGACCTTGCGGACGACATCGAGCACGCGCTTCAGCGACGGGCTGGTGCCGATGATGCGATCGAAATCGTAGATGTCGTTCTGCGTGTGGCGAAGGTAGTCGAGCTCGTGGCGCATACGGCGCAGCTCGAGGGCTTTCTCGATCTTCACTTCCATTTCCTCGATTTCGAAGGGCTTCTGGACGTAGTCAAACGCGCCGATCTTCATGGCTTCCACGGCCGTGTGCACCGATCCGAAGGCCGTCATCAGAATGACCGCCGTCGTCGGGTGCAGCGTCTTGGTCGTCCGCAGCACATCCATGCCGTCGCTGCCGCCCATCTTGAGATCGCTCAGCACGACGTCGAAGTGCCCCTCGTGCAGGCGCTCGATCGCCTGGTTGCCGTTCGGCGCCTCTTCTACTTCGTGCCCGGCGGTCGTCAGCGCCCGGGCGAGCCCCCGCCTGAGAGCGTCGTGATCGTCGGCGATGAGAATGCGACCCATGAAAAGATCCCTCGTCTTCTTTCTTAGTCGTCAATGGTTGGAAAATGGCTCGCCTGCGACTTAGGCTCGAACCAGTCATCTGCGCCCGAAACGGGCAGCGTCACGCGAAATCGTGTGCCTTTTGCGCCGGTGGTAATGTCGATGCGGCCGTCGTGCGCGTCGACAATCTTGCGCACAATCGCCAGCCCGAGACCCGAGCCCTGCGGCTTGGTCGTGAAGAACGCGTTGAAGATGCGATCGCGGAGATCCTTGGGCACGCCGGGGCCGTTGTCGGCGACATCGACGACGACCGTGCGCGTCAGCGTGTGTGTTTCGCCGGTCGGCGCGTGGGGATCGTCCTCGAGCAGGCCTTCGTGTGCGACGAGCTCCACCGCCCCGCGCCCTTCGAGTGCCTCGAACGCGTTGATCAGCAGATTGGTAAATAACTGCGTCAGCTGGTGGTGATCGCCTTGAATGGGCGGCAGTCCTTCGTCGATCGCGACGCGCAGGTCGATATCGCGCCGCGGCACCTTGCCTTCGGCGAGCGTCACGGCCGTGTGCAGGACGTCGGTGATCTGCGTGTGCTCGACCTGCAGCCGGATGGGGCGGACGAACTCGAGCGCTTCGTGCACGATCTGGTTCGCCATCTTCGCTTCGTTGATGATGTCGTTCAGAATCGACTGCGCGTCGGCATCGGTCACCTGACGTTTCAGCACCCCGGCCATCACTTCGATGCCCGCGAGCGGGTTCTTGACCTCGTGCGCAATCGCCGCAGCCATCTCTCCGAGCGCCACGAGGCGGTCGCGCAGCCGTTCGCGCTCTTCGAGCTGTTCGACTTTCGTCAAATCCTTGAAGAAGACGACGACGCCCATCAGCCCGCCGCGCTGGTCGCGCACGTGCGAGAGCGTGTAGCCGATCACCTTGCCGGTAGATTTCAGACGCAGCTCGGCGCGGTTGGGTAAGTGGCGCAACTCGAATGCGCTATGCAGGACGCGCACCATGTCCGGGTGCTTGGCCAGCACGACGCTGAAATGCTTGCCGATGGCGCTCGGCGTCCGCTTTGTTTGAAAAATTCTGTAGGCTTCCGCGTTGATTTCCGCCACGGCGCCGTCGCGGGTGATGGCCAGCACGCCATTGCGCATGCTCGACACGACATGGCGGAAGAAGCGGTCGGCCTCGCGGCGGCTGGGCGTGCGACGGACAGTTTTGGACACAGGCCGCTTTCGGCGGCTCGTCAGAGGCATGGGTAGTTCGTCAAACAGATCGAATGCGGTGTTCAGTGGGGTATCCACAGCTGTGTCCAGTCCGGGGCTGAAGGGCAAACGGTGTGCCCATGACAAAGCGCCGGATCCGGGGCTAAACCCTTGACTAGTAAGGGTTCGCTGCCCACTTTCGGTACCGCTGATTACATTATCGTCATTTCCGGCGTAGTTCTGTAAGTCTTTGAAGTTCCTCCCATTGGTGCATGAGGTCTCCAAGCTCCCACATCAGGGTCTGGTGGCGGTTGATAAGCGGCTGGGCGCCGTCCCGATCGTCGTAGAAACCGGGAACCGCCATCGCCGCCTCGATGTCTTTCATGGCCTGTTCCCGTTCGGCAATTCTGGCTTCGACGTCGGCGATCCGCTTGTGGTGCCGTTTGTCTTCGTCATCCCGCTTGCGCTGCGCCGCCTGCTCGCGCTTTCGGGTGTCATGTGCGTCCGCCTTCGTGCTTCGCACTTCGGCGGACGAGTCCGCCCTCCCGGCCCCCCTTGCACTCTTCGCACCTCCCGCACTCTTCGCACCCCCGGCACCCGTCACACCCCCCGCGCCTCGATTCTCCCTGCTCCACAGGAACTCCTTGTAGGTGCCTGGAAATACCTGCGCTTCACCGTGGCCGATCTCCACGATCTTGTTCGCGAGCCGTTCCACGAAGTAGCGATCGTGCGAGACGAAGATCAACGTGCCGCCATAGTCCTCCAGCGCTTCGAGGAGGATGTCCTTCGAGTCGAGGTCGAGGTGATTCGTGGGTTCGTCGAGCAGCAGCGTATTCGACGGGATGAGCAGCATGCGCGCGACGGCCAGGCGGGTACGCTCTCCGCCCGAGAGCACGCCGACTTTCTTGTAGACGTCGTCACCGGAAAACAGGAAGCCGCCGAGAATATTCCTGATCGCCGGCACCATGTCGTACGGCGATCCGGCGGCCAGCGTTTCGTAGACGTTCAGCTTCGGATCGAGGCGCGTTGCCTCATCCTGCGCGAAATACTGCATGACGACCTGATGCCCCTCGCGCCGAGTGCCGCTGTCGGGCGCCTCCACTCCTGACAACATCCGCATCAGCGTCGACTTGCCAGCCCCGTTCGGCCCCACCAGGGCGATGCGGTCACCGCGCTCGACGAGCAGGCTCTGCCGGTTGAAGATCGGCCGCGAGCCGTACGCTTTCCGGGCATCCTGAAGTTCGAGGACCGTGCGGCCGCTCTTTGCACATACGGGAAAATTGAAGTGAATCCGCTTGCGTTCGGGCGGCGCCTCGATGGGCACCACCTTGTCCAGCATCTTGATGCGGCTCTGCACCTGCGACGCCTTGGTCGCCTGATACCGGAAGCGATCGATGAACATCTTCACCCGTGCAATTTCCTCGTCCTGCTCGCGCTTGGCTTTGCGCAGCTGTTCCATGCGCGCATCGCGTTCGGCGATGTAGTGGGTGTAATTGCCGGGATAGTCGGTCAGATGCCGCAGGTTCAGGTCGGTGATGCGCGTCACGACGGAATCCAGAAAGAACCGATCGTGCGACACGAGGATCACGGAGTGGGGGTAGGCGCTCAAGTATTCCTCGAGCCAGTTCCTCGCTTCGAGATCGAGATGGTTGGTCGGCTCATCGAGGAGCAGCAGTGTCGGCCGGCCGAGCAGGAGCTTCGCCAAGGCCAGCCGCATCTGCCACCCGCCCGAGAGGGAATCGGTCGGCTGGGCGAACTGCTCGTCGCTGAACCCAAGGCCGCGAAGCACCGTCGCCACCTTCAGGTCGATGTTGTATCCATCCTCGATCCGGAACCGATCCTGGAGCGCGCTATAGCGCTCGAGCAGTGCGTCGTGGACCTCCGGCGCTACGCTCGCGTCGGCGAGGCGTTCCTCGATGTCGTGCATCTCGGACTTCACCGAGAGCAGGTCGGCAAACGCCGAACTGGCCTCGTCGAGGATCGTATGGCCCGCGTGTGCCAGGCCATCCTGTGGCAGGTAACCGACGGTGAGCGCCGCCGGCTTGATGACGGTGCCCTTATCGGGCTCGTCGAAACCGGCGAGTATCTTCAGGAGGGTCGTCTTGCCCGCGCCGTTCGGGCCGCAAAGGCCCACCCGCTCGCCGTCTGAAATCTGCCACGTGACGTCTTCGAGGAGTGCTCGTTCGCCGAACGACTTGGTGACGCCGGAAAGCTGAATCAATCGGTATGATTTTACGCGGGTTCGCCCATTGCCCTGGAGGCGACCGTCAGCACCTGCTGAATGCGGAAAGGCTTGGTGAGGTAGCCGGCCACGCCAAGATTCACGGCTTCGATGGCCGCCGTCTCGGTCGAGTGTCCGGTGATGATGATGACCGGAAGCGCCGTTTTCAAGCGCTTCGCCTCTCGAATGACGCTGAGGCCGTCGATGCCGGGCATGTTCAGGTCGGCGATAAGCAGGTCGTAGGGATAGAGATGCAGGCGCTCGAGCGCCGAGCGGCCATCGGGCGCGGTGTCAACATCGTAGTCTTCCAGCGCGAGCGTCTTTGTCAGGAGATCGCGGATGCTGGATTCGTCGTCCACCACAAGAATTCGCCGGCGCGGTCCGGCCGGACGTGCAGGTGCTGCCGCTGCTGCGGGAGCCGGCGCTCCCCCCGCCCGTCCTGCTCGCGGACCCTGGCTCTCCAGCCAGCCATCGATGTCGCGTTTGCGGAAGCGCCATTGGCGCCCCACGCGGACGGCGGGAATCTTGCCGGCCTTGATGAGTCGATAGACCGTTCGCAGGTTCACCTGGAGGTATTCGAGCACCTCCTCTGTGGTGAGAAAGGTCTCATCCATGAGGCAATTACAGGAATATTACCCCGGGGAGACCTACAATTGAACAGAGCCGACCGCTGGCGGCCCGCCGCCGTCTAACTGGTAGACCGCCTGGGGTAGCGCGTCCGATGACTTCTATTGCTATGACAGTTCCGACGACGTGGACCGACGAAGAGCTCGTCGACCGCTCGAAGACCGGCGATACCGAGAGCTTCAACCAACTGGTCCGCCGGTGGGAGCGGCCTATTTTTGCTCTTGCGTACCGCACCCTCGGTCGCGAGGAAGACGCACGCGACGTGACGCAGGAAACCTTTCTGCGTGCGTTCCGGGCGCTTCCGGGTTTCAAAGGCGACGCGAAGTTTTCGTCCTGGCTTTACCGAATTGCCCTGAACCTGTGCCGCGACTGGATGCGCAAGGAGCGGCGGACGCCCGTTGTTCAGGTGCCCGAAGGCGTTGACATCGACCAGCTCGCCGAGCGGCAGGGCCATGAGTCGGAGTCGGTCGAAGATGCCGCCGCTCGGGCCGAGCTGAGCCGTGGCGTGGCCAGGGCAATGGAGCACCTGCCAACCGAGCAGCGGACGGCGATTCTGTTGAAGGAGTATCACGGGCTGACTTTTCAGGAGATCGCCGAGATGATGAATTGCCCGTTGAGCACGGCAAAGACGCGCGTGTATCAGGGACTGATTCTCCTGCGCAAGCATCTCGCCGAGCAGGGGCAGTTCGAACCGCCGGCACCGTCCGCAGGCGCGTCCGCCTTGCGGCCGCAGCGCGAAAGCTGAACTTTATGACACTGCATATCACCGACGATCGCGACGCCCTGCTCGATTACCTCTACGACGAAGGCGATCCGGCCGAACGGCTGAAAATCGCCCGTCACCTTCAGGACTGTGCGGAATGTTCGGTCGCCGTGCTCGAGCTGCGGTCAGTTCGCGGCATGCTGGCCGACTGGACGCCGCCTCCCGCGACCCTCGGCTTCCGCATCGTCCAGGATGCCGGTCCCAAGCAGGCCCGCTGGTGGAAGCCGGCAGTGGGTGCTCCGGCGTGGTCGCAGGCGGCCGCCGCGGCGTTTCTGTTTGCCGCAGGCATGGCGGTCTCGCAGCTCGACGTGCAGTATGGCGATGGCGCGGTGACTGTGCGGCCGCGATCTGCCGCGCCGGTGTCGTCGGCTTCCACGCTGGGAGTGATCGCCCCTGTTGCGGTGCGCCAGAACGACATTCCATTGGCTGCGGAGACGCCGAGCGCGTCTGAATCCAGGACCGCGTCGTCGGATACCAGCGCGTCGGACGCAAACGATGTGCTTCGCCGCGTCAGGGCGATGCTCGATCAGAGCGAAGCGAAGCAGCAGCGCGAGCTTGCGCTGCGCCTGGCCGACGTCGTCCGCGATTTCGACGCGCAGCGGCGCGCCGACTTGCTGCAGGTGCAGCAGAACCTCGGACAGATCGAGGGGCAGACGGGCGAGGCCGTTGCCCGCAATCGAGACCTGCTGAACTATATTGTCCGGACCTCGAGTACTCGACAACAGTGAGGCATTGACCGTGAAATTGAAGGCCGCGGGAGTTGCAACCGTTATGACGATTTGGGCGTCGGGACCTGCCGTTGCGCAGGTACGTCCGCCCCAACCGGCGAACCCGGCGCAAATGCAGGCGCGCCGGGAAATCGCGACGCTCGAGGCCGTCCTCGAGAACGCGGTCAGCTACGGTGCGCGGATGCTGACGCAGCACGTGCAGAACGCCAATATTCCCGACATGGTGATGTTGACGGGGATGGCCCGCGCGCGCGGTTTCCGGCTCGATGGTTATGGGGTTGTGGTCGACGTGGAATTCCCGTCGATTCGCCGAAGCGTCATGTGGAGCATGCGGGCCCTGCAGCCCCCCGATCGCCAGCTTCTCGCGGCGATGCGCGAGATTCGCAAGTCGATGCAGGATCCACGCGATGCGGCGGCGCGAGACGCGATCGATCGCGACATCAGAGAGCTCGAGGCGGACATCAGGGCGACCGACCAGCAGGTTGGGGCGATGACGGCCGCGTCGAGTGCCCCGGGTAGTGCGAGCGCGACCGTCATGCCTGGAGCCGTGGGCGCTCCGAAGACCGACATCAAGGGCGTGTACTTCAATGAGATTACGAGCGCCCTGATGGACGCGATCCTCGACCGTGGCGCGCCTGTCGGCGTCGGTGCCGAGGAATGGCTGACGGTGGCCGCGCGCGAGAGCGCCGATCGTGGATTTGTGTCCAGCGATCCGAACGACACCGCCATGACGTTCATCCTTCGCATCAAGGGCAGCGATCTCCAGGCTCTGCGGGAGCGCCGGCTGAGCAGGGACGAGGCGCGGGGGAAGATCGAGATACGGCAGTACTAAATTCGAATTTCCGGGTCTAATACAATATGTATATGCCTCGGAACCTGTTCATCGGACTGGTCGGTTTGCTGGCGGCGGCTGTCAGCACCGCGGCGTGCGGCAGCCGGGCGGCGCAGGACGTCACCAAGGTCCTGACAGTCAGCGACGCGAAGACCGGATGGTATGACGCCGGCGTCGAGAATGGCCTCAACAAGCTCGTGCCGAGCGTCACCCTCACCCTGAACAACGCCGGACGCGAACCGATCAGCAACGTGCAGCTGAACGCTGTGATTCGGCGCCAGGGCGAAACGGAGGAGTGGGGTGGTGCGTACGTAAAGGTGATTGGCGCCGGCGGACTTGCGGCCGGTGGCTCCACCAAGCCAGTGGTGCTGCGATCCAACCTCGGCTACACCGGCATCGAGCCGCGCGCGCAGATGTTGAAAAACAAGCAGTTCGTCGACGCGCACATCCAGGTGTTCGTCAAGCACGGCGGCGATCAGTGGGTGAAGCTGGGCGAGTGGCCAGTGGCAAGAGAGCTTCTTACACAGTAAGCTCTTAAGTCCTTGCCTCAGCCGTCGTCACAACTCGAGAGACGCCTCGGCCCGCTCGACGCCGCTGCCATCATCGTCGCCAATGTGATTGGCGGCGGGATCCTGTTCACGCCGCCGCAGGTCGCGGCGGCGGTTCCCAATGCGGTTTGGTTTCTCAGCGCCTGGGTCGCGGGCGGTGCCCTGGCGCTGGCGGGCGCAATGGCGTACGCGGAGCTCGCGGCGGTGCGCCCCCGCGCAGGCGGCGAGTACGTCTATCTGAACGCCGCATTCGGCCGCCTTGCTGCGTTTCTGACAGGCTGGACGTCGTTCGTTGCCGGTTTCACTGGAGCCATTGCCGCCAGCGCGATCGTTCTCACGTTCTATCTGGAGCGCTTCATTCCCGGCGCCGCTAACAGCACTCCGTTCTTCGTCATCCCTCTGCCCTATGTGCCATTGACGTTCTCGCGGCAGACGCTGGTTGCGCTGTCCGCAATTGCGCTGATGTCGTGGATTCATATTCGAGGCGTCGGACCTGGACGGATCATGGGCAACGTGCTGGCCGCACTGAAGGTCTCCGCGCTGCTGATGTTCATCGCCCTTGGGTTCTCAATCGGCAGCGGAGCGGCCGCCAACCTGACGGCGTCGGCCGGTCCGGTGCAGCCGACGTCCTGGCTGCTGGCGCTGATCCCCGTGATGTTCACCTACTCGGGATGGAACGCCGCAGGATACATTGCGGAAGAGATTCGGGATCCCGGCCGCAACGTCCCGAGGGCGTTTGCGCTTGGCACGGCCGCGGTCATCTTTATCTATCTGTCGCTGAACATTCTGTACCTCTACGTGCTGCCGGTGGCGGATCTTGCTCAAGTGAAGGGAAGCGTGCTCGACGTTGTCGCCGACCGCCTGCTTGGCGCGCGCGCCGGCGACATCATGGGCGTCGTGTCGATTATCAGCCTCGCCGCGAGCATCAGCGCGATGACGTTCGCGGGGCCACGCGTCTACTACGCGATGGCACGCGACGGTCTGTTCGTCAACGTGGCGGGACGCGTGCACCCGCGCTACAAGACACCTGCGGCCGCGATCGTTGCGCAGGCGGTATGGGCGGGACTCCTTGTCCTTTCGGGCAGCGCCGATGCCCTGACGAACTACACGGGGTTCGCTATCGTGCTGTTCGCGGGCATTGCGGTTTCCGCGCTGTTCGTCCTGCGCCTGCGCGAGCCATCGGCGGCGCGGCCGTTCTCAGCCATCGGGTATCCGGCGGCGCCCGCGATTTTCGTCGTGGCCTGCCTGATGATTGTCGTGAACGGCATCTACAGCCGCCCGGGACCGACGGGCGCCGGGCTTCTCGTCATTGCCGCCGGCGTCCCGTTGTACATGTGGCTGGCGCACCGCCACCCCGTTTCTTGACACCCCGATCCTGCGCCGATAGACTCGGAAAAAGTGATCCACTCGACCACGATCCTCGCGCTGCGGCACCGCGATCGCGCCGTGCTGGCGGGTGACGGTCAGGTAACCTTCGGCGACACCATCGTCAAGCAGAGCGCCAAGAAGATCCGGCGTCTTTACAACGACAAGATCCTGGCGGGCTTCGCCGGATCCGCGGCCGACTCGTTCGCCCTTTTCGCGCGGTTCGAGGCGAAACTCGAGCAATATCGCGGCAACCTCGAGCGTGCGTCGGTCGAGTTGGCGAAGGACTGGCGCACCGATCGCGCGCTGCGCCGTCTCGAGGCCATGCTGGTCGTGGCCGACAAGACCTCGATGTTTCTGCTGTCGGGAACCGGGGATTTGATTGAACCGGACGAGGGGATCATCGGCATCGGATCGGGCGGGCCGTACGCACTGGCTGCGGCCAAGGCCCTGATGCGCCACACCGATCTCAGCGCGCGAGATATCGCCGAGCGCGCCATGAACGTGGCCGCCTCGATTTGCATCTATACCAACAATACGCTGGCTATTGAAGAGCTGTAATGGCAATCACGCTTCCTGAAACGCTCGCCCCGGCGACCGACTCGATGACCCCGCGACAAATCGTCGCCGAGCTCGACAAGCATGTCATCGGGCAGAAAGACGCGAAGCGCGCCGTCGCTATTGCTCTGCGAAACCGGATGCGAAGGCAGAAGCTGGCGCCGGAGCTGGCCGAGGAAATCGTTCCGAAAAACATTCTGATGATCGGGCCCACCGGCGTCGGCAAGACCGAGATCGCGCGAAGGCTTGCAAAACTTGCGCAGTCGCCGTTCATCAAGGTTGAAGCGTCGAAGTTCACCGAGGTGGGGTACGTCGGACGCGACGTGGAGTCGATGGTTCGTGACCTGGTCGAGCTGTCGGTCGACATGGTCCGCGAAGAGAAACTCGAGGATGTTCATGCGAAGGCCGAGCAGAATGCCGAGGAGCGCCTGCTCGATCTGCTGCTGCCTCCACCACGCGCCTCGATGGAACCGCCGTCCCAGAACGACGAACCGCCCGACCGCAACGAATCCTGGCTGCACACTCGTGAGAAGTTCCGCGAGCAGCTGCGCGACGGCCGGCTCGATCACCGCTCGGTAGACATCGATGTCCGCGAGCGCGCGTTCCCGTCGTTTGAAGTTGTCACCGGTTCGTCGATCGAAGAGATCGACATCAATATCAAGGACATGCTGCCCGGACTCATCCAGGGGCGCACGCGCAAGCGCCGGATGAAGGTACCCGAGGCCTTCGACCACCTGATGCAGGAGGAAGAGGGGAAGCTGGTCGATATGGACAGCGTGTCCCGCGTCGCCGTCGAGCGGGTCGAGCAGAGCGGCATCATCTTCGTCGACGAGATCGACAAGATCGCGGGGCGCGAAGGAGGCCAGGGTCCGGATGTAAGCCGTGAGGGCGTGCAGCGCGATATCCTCCCGATCATCGAGGGGACGACGGTCAACACGAAGTACGGGATGGTCCGCACCGACCACATCCTGTTCATTGCGGCCGGCGCGTTTCACGTGTCGAAGCCGTCAGACTTGATTCCGGAACTGCAGGGGCGGTTTCCGATTCGCGTCGAGCTCGAGCCGCTCGGCAAGCACGATTTCGTGCGCATCCTCACCGAGCCAAAGAACGCGCTCGTGAAGCAGTACACCGCGCTTCTGGAGACCGAAGGCATCACGCTGCGGTTTCTCGACGAGGCCATCGATCGCATCGCCGACTTCGCGACGATCGTGAACGAGCGCACCGAGAACATCGGCGCGCGCCGCCTCCACACGGTAATGGAACGGCTGCTCGACGAGATCTCGTTCGAAGGGCCGGACCTCCGCGACAAGATGGTTACCATCGACAGGATGTACGTCGATCAGATGCTGTCGGTCATCGTGAAGAACGAAGATCTGTCGCGCTACATCCTGTGACCCCTTCGCAGACAGGCTTTGGGCTCTGGGCTGTCCTTTGCATGATCTGCGGTGTGAACTCGCTCGGCTGTGGCAAGAAAGGGCCGCCCCTTCCGCCGATTGTGTACGCGCCATCTCCAGCCGGCGAGTTCACGGCGAAACGTTCGGGCGAAGACATCGTGTTGCACTTCAAAGTCCCCACAGCCAACACCAACGGGATCAGCCCTGCGGATCTGGAGCGGCTCGACGTCTACGCGCACACAGGACCGCTGCCGTCGCCGGCCGATTACCTGAAGTTCGGAACGCTCATCGGCACGCTCGCCGTAAAAGCGCCGCCTGACCCTAAGGAGACTTCGCAGTCAGGGAAGAGGGAAGAGGGAAAAGGGAAGGGTGGAACCGAGCCCGCGCTTGAACAGGGGATGGCGACGAGCGTGCGCGAGGCGATGACGCCGGCGCTGCTCGAGCCCGGCGCGCTACCTTATGTGCGGCCGGTCGGGCCGGTCGCGGGCCCGACGCTGCCCGAGGTGGTCGAGACGCCGGGCACCGTGAATCTTCCGCCGCCCGTCATGCGCTACTACGTCGTCGTGGGGACGAGCCGCAAGAACAAGAAAGGCGCATTCGCGGGCCCGCTTGGAGTGCCGATGTCGGCGACCGTGCCCGGCGCACCCGACACGCCTTCGGCGGCCTACACCCAGGACTCGCTCTCTCTTACGTGGAGCCTAACCGAGGGCGGGCCGCGGCGGTTCAATGTGTACGAGGTCAGCGCGACCCCAGACGTTGCGCCAGCGGCGCGCGTGGGCGGTCCACCGGTGTTACCTGCAAATGCGGCCGTGCTCGCCGAGCCGTCGTTCACCGACAAAGTTCAATTCGGCACGGAGAAGTGCTACGTCGTCCGCAACGTGTTGATGGTGGGAGCCGTGGCGCTCGAAAGTGAACCAAGCGCGCCGGTGTGCGTGACAGCGCGCGACACGTTTGCGCCGTCGGCGCCGAAGGCCCTGGTTGCCGTATCCGACGACAAGGGTGTGAATTTGATCTGGGAAGCGAACACGGAGCCGGATCTGGGCGGCTATCTGGTGATGCGCCAGCAAGCCGGCGGCGACTTCGTTCAGCTTACCGCCGAGGCCATCAAGGACACCTCGTACCGGGATGCGGGAGCGGAGTCTGGCGGCTCCTACGCATACGCGGTCGTGGCCGTCGATACAGCCATGCCCGCCAACAAGAGCGAGTTGTCCAATCGCGTGGAGGTTGTCCGGTGAGTGTGCAAAAGATCTATCGGGTCGAACATGAAGGCGCGGCGCGATATGCCCTCGAGTACGAGGGGTCGTATCGTCTGATCGACGGCGATGCGCTGTCCGGCCCGCCGTACAAGACGGCTGCTGTCGTCGTGCCGAATAGGATTCTGTCGGCGGTCACGCCGTCGAAGGTTGTCGCGATTGGGCTGAACTACAAGGATCACGCGGCGGAGCGCAACAAGCCGCTGCCCCCAGAGCCGCTGATGTTCATGAAGCCGTCCACGGCGGTGATCGGACCCGGCGACGCGATTCGGCTTCCCCGGGGGGTCGGGCGCGTCGACTACGAGGCCGAGATGGCCATTGTCATCGGCAAGCGGGCGCATCGCGTGCCCGCGGCGAGCGCGATGGACTATGTGCTCGGCGTCACGTGCATCAATGATGTGACGGCGCGCGATCTTCAGACCCGGGACGTCCAATATACAAGGGCGAAGGGGTTCGACACCTTCGCACCGATCGGGCCGTGCATCGCCGTCGGTCTCGATCCGTCGGCGCTCGACATCGAAGGGTGGGTGAACGACGAAAGACGTCAGTCCTCGAACACGCGACAGTTGATTTTTAGCGTGCCCGAGATCATCGCGCACATTTCGGCCGTCATGACGCTGTTGCCTGGGGACGTCATTGCGACCGGTACGCCGGCCGGTATCGGTTCCCTGACGCCGGGCGACCGTTTCACCGTCAAGATCGAAGGCGTTGGCGAGTTGAGCAATCCGGTCGTAGAATAGTCCACCGTTTACCGTGCACCGTTAGCGTGCGGGAGGTTTGCAATGAAGCTCTTTTTGGATACAGGGAACGTCAAGGAAATCGAGCAGCTCGCGGCCATCGGCATCATCGACGGTGTCACGACCAACCCGTCTCTGATGGCGAAGGAGACCGGCGATTATCGCAAGACGATGAAGGAGATCTGCCGGATCGTGCAGGGGCCGGTCAGCGCGGAAGTGATCGCCACTGAGTTCGAGGGCATGATTCGCGAGGGGCGCGACCTCGCCACCATCGACGAGCACATCGTCGTCAAGGTGCCGTTTACCCGCGACGGCGTGCGCGCGTGCAAGACGCTGTCCGGTGAAGGCTTGAAGGTGAACGTCACCCTGGTATTTTCCGCCGCGCAGGCGCTGCTGGCCGCGAAGGTCGGCGCGACCTTCGTGAGTCCCTTCGTCGGACGCCTGGACGACGTCGGGCAGGACGGCATGCAGCTGATCCAGGAAATCGTCGAGATCTACCGCAACTACCCGTTCCACACGGAAGTGCTCGTCGCCAGCACGCGGCATCCGATTCACATCGTGCAAGCCGCGAAGATGGGCGCCGACATCTGCACCTGCCCCGCGAAGGTCATCGATCAGCTCTTCAAGCATCCGCTGACCGACATCGGCCTGACCAACTTCCTGAAGGACCACGAGAAAGCGCAAGCCGCTCGAGTCTAAGTGGATCCGCAGGGAGGAGAAGCGCGCATCCAGCGCCAGCGCGCGGCCGGCAAGTTGACCGCGCGCGAGCGCATCGAACTCCTGTTCGATGCGGAGACCTTCGAAGAGCTCGACACGCTCGTCACACATCGCTGCCTCGACTTCGGGATGGCCGACAAGGTCGTCCCGGGCGACGGCGTCATCGCCGGCCACGGCCGCGTGGAAGGACGCCTTGTCTACGCGTTCGCCCAGGACTTCACCGTATTCGGCGGTTCTCTCTCGGAAACCAATGCCGCGAAGATCGTCAAGGTGATGGACCATGCCATGAAGATGGGCGCGCCCATCGTGGGCCTCAACGACTCTGGTGGCGCGCGCATCCAGGAGGGCGTCGCGTCGCTCGGCGGGTACGCCGACATTTTCCTCCGCAACACGCTCGCATCGGGCGTCGTCCCACAGATTTCGGCGGTCATGGGACCGTGCGCCGGCGGCGCGGTCTATTCGCCGGCGATCACCGATTTCACCATCATGGTCAGGAACTCGAGCTATATGTTCGTGACCGGACCAGACGTCATCAAGACCGTGACCCACGAGGAGGTGACGAAGGAAGAGCTCGGTGGCGCGATGACGCACAACGAGCGAAGCGGCGTCGCGCATTTCGCGGTCGACGACGACCGTGCGTGTCTCGGCCTCATTCGCGATCTGCTGCGGTTCCTCCCGAGCAACAACCTCGATGCGCCCCCGGACGTCGAATCGGAGGATGCAAGCGATCGCGAGGACGAGGCGCTCGACAGGCTGATTCCCGCGTCGCCAAATCAGCCGTACGACATGCTCGATCTGATTCATGCGATTGCCGACTCGGGCGAGTTCCTCGAGGTCCATCGGCATTTTGCGCGCAACATCATCGTAGGGTTCGCGCGGCTCGGCGGGCGCTCGGTCGGGATTGTCGCCAATCAGCCGGCGCACCTTGCGGGCACGCTCGACATCGACGCGTCGGTGAAGGGCGCGAGGTTCGTCCGCTTCTGCGATGCCTTCAACATCCCGCTGATTACGTTCGAGGATGTGCCGGGGTTCCTGCCGGGCACCGAGCAGGAGTGGGGCGGCATCATCACAAACGGCGCCAAGCTGCTGTACGCCTTTGCCGAGGCAACCGTGCCGAAGATAACCGTCATCACCCGCAAGGCATACGGCGGCGCCTACTGCGTGATGTCGAGCAAGCATCTGCGGACCGATTTCAACTACGCGTGGCCGACCGCCGAGGTTGCCGTGATGGGCCCCGAGGGCGCCGTCAGCATCCTCTACAAGAAAGAGCTCGAGGCGGCTGCCGATCCAGCGGCCGAGCGCGCGAAACGCGTGAGCGAGTTCCGGGAGAAGTTTGCGAACCCGCTCGTCGCGGCCTCGCGCGGGTTCGTGGATGAAGTGATCCGGCCTCGCGAGACACGCCGGAAGCTGATCCTTGCCCTGGCGACGTTGAAAACCAAGCGCGAGAAGAACCCTCCGAAGAAGCACGGGAACATTCCCCTCTAAGTGCTAGAATCATAAACACATGCGCGCGCCTGCCAGGGCGTGTGCCTCTGACGTTCAGCTTGAAAAAAATACTGATCGCCAATCGCGGCGAGATTGCCGTGAGGGTTATCCGGACCTGCCGCGAAATGGGACTCGCGACCGTGGCGGTGTACTCCGAATGCGATCGAACGGCGCTCCATGTCCGACTCGCCGACCAGGCGTATGCCATCGGTCCGAACCAGGCGTCCGAGAGCTATCTGCGCATCGACAAACTGATCGATGTTGCGCGGGCGGCCAAAGTGGATGGCGTGCATCCCGGCTACGGATTTCTTGCAGAGAACGCTGAGTTTGCCGACGCCTGCAGCAAGGCTGGTGTGACCTTCATTGGTCCCACAGCGAAGGCGATGAGGGCGTTGGGCAGCAAGACCCGTGCGCGAGAGATCGCGATGGCTGCCGGTGTACCCGTCGTACCCGGGACCGATAAAGCGGTTAGCGCCGCCGCTACTGAGAGCGAATTGATCGCTGCCGCTTCCCAGGTGACATACCCATTGCTCGTGAAGGCGGTCGCCGGTGGTGGTGGAAAGGGCATGCGGGTCGTTCGCTCGGAACATGAGCTTGCTGCGGCCGTTCGGGCGGCCCGGTCGGAAGCGCGATCGGCATTTGGAGACGATGCGATCTACTTCGAGCGGCTGGTCGAGCGGCCACGGCACGTCGAAGTCCAGTTGCTGGGAGACGCGCACGGCACGGTGCTGCCGTTTGTCGAACGCGAGTGTTCGATTCAGCGTCGGCACCAGAAAGTGATCGAGGAAACCCCGTCGACGGCGGTCGACCCCGGCCTGCGCGCGCGGCTGGCACAGGCGGCGACGATGATTGGGCAGGCGGCTGGATACACGAGCGCCGGCACGGTCGAGTTTCTGCTCGACGGCGACGGGCACTACTACTTTCTGGAAATGAACACGCGACTGCAGGTCGAGCATCCCATCACTGAGTCCGTCACGGGCATCGATTTCGTGCGGGCGCAGATTGATATCGCGAATGGCCTGCCGCTCGGCTACGACCCCGAGCGCCTGCTGACGGCGTCCGGCCACGCGATCGAATGCCGGGTGTACGCCGAGGATCCCGACGAGGGTTTCCTGCCGTCTCCTGGTGTGATTACGCACCTGCGTCCGCCTTCGGGGCCAGGCATTCGCGATGACGGAAGCGTGGCCGTGGGTGGGGTCGTACCGACCTACTACGATTCGCTGGTGTCGAAGGTGATTGCCTGGAGCCCAGACCGGCCGGGAGCCATTGCACGACTGATTCGCGCATTATCCGAGTACGACCTCCGTGGCATCAAGACCACGATCGGGTTCTGTCGAGAGCTGTTGAGCTCACCCGCGTTTGCCGCCGGTGACTTTGATACGACGACCATCGACCGTTTGCTGGAAGGCCGCCGGAACGGGAATGGTGAAACGCCGCCCGACGCCGAGCTCGAGGAACTCGCTGCGATCGCGGCAGCGTTTGCCGCGCAGGATCGACTTGCGATTGGCGGTGAACCGAAGAAGCCGGGTATCGTGGCGCAGTCCGCGAGCCTGTGGGAGCAGCGCGCGCGCCTGGAGAGTTTGCGGTGAGCATCGACCTGAATGTGAACGGCAAGCCGTGGAAAGTGGCCATCGACGCCGGCAGCCGGACGGGCCGATACACGGTAACGGTGAAAGGTACGCGGCGCGAGATGGACGTCGCCTGGATCGATGCAGATACCATCTCTCTCGTCGATACTCGCACCGGCGTTGCGCATGAGATCGGGTTGACAGCGCGCGTGGGATCCGTCGATGTGTTGGTGCGAGGCCGGACGTTCGTTGCACTGGTGGAGAAAAGGGGTCGGGTGCCTTTTTACGAAAATCGTAAAAAGGC
>JAMQPK010000202.1 GCA_023717525.1 Vicinamibacterales bacterium
TCGAGCTCGGCGAAGCTGTGATTCGCGGCGCCTCTGGGATCCTGGATGCCGAGCCGCCAGGGGCGTCCGTCCTTCAGCCCGGCGACGTAGATGTCGCCGCCGTTTTGAATCATGAAATCGCGGACGCCGCGATTTCGTAGAATGGCTGCGCCACGATCGATCGCGTAGCCCTTGCCGATGCCGCCCAGATGAGCGGACATTCCCTTGCGTGCCAGGAATACGGTGCCCGCGGTTTCGTCGATCTGGATCGCGCGGTAATCGATCAGCGGCAGACGCCGTCGCACCTCGCCCATGTCGGGGACAACGTTGTCCTGGTCGTGATCGAATTTCCAAAGACCGGACAGCGCGCCGAACGTGACGTCGAATTTTCCGTCGGTCCACTCGCTGATCTGCCGCGCGCCCCTTAGCGCCTCCCGCACCTCGGCACTAACGGGAACGGGTCGCACGCCCGCACTTTGATTGATTCGAACGAGCTCGCTTTCGGGAACCCAGGTGCTCATCAGCTTCTCGAGGCGATCGAACTCGCGAAACACCTCATCGAATGCTGACGCCGCGCCGGATTCGTCTCTGGTCCATGCCGTCAGGTGAAGCGTCGACCCCATGGAAAGCCGCGAGCGCTCCACGAGTCGGGAGGGAAGGGGAGTGGCAGGTGCCGACTGCGAGCAGCCCGCAGCGATGATGCTCACGACGCCTACGAGCATCGTTGTGACGGCAAACGGAGAACGGTGAACGAAGAACGGCAAACGGCGGTCAGTTAATCAGTTAATAATGATTGTAACGCTGCCGCGGGCCGGTGCTATAACATCCCCATCACATTCTCAGAGAGGACCCTCATGCGCCGCATTTTTGCGTTTTCGTTTGCTATCGCAGTGCTCGGTATCTGGTTCATCGCTCCGGACGTGCGCGGCCAGGCACCGGCAGCCCCGGTCAATTCCCCGACCTACGGCGACTATGCCACGGCGGATATCAGAATCCTGACGCCTGGCGTGGTGTTCGCCTCGGGGATGCCCGATCTCGCCGCTGAGTTCACGAAGCAAACCGGCAAGAAGATTGGCATCAACGTGGTGGGCATGGGCACCATCGTCGACGAGATGGGAAAGAGGAATCCGCCGCCCGACGTCATCGTCCTGCCGTTTCAGCTGATGAACACGTACTCGCTCGAGGGCGGTGTGATGCCGGGGACGACGCTGCCGCTTGGCCGCAATCGGATGGGGCTCGCTGTGAAGGCCGGGGCTCCGAAGCCCGACATCTCGACCATCGACAAGCTCGCCGTCGTGCTGAAGAGCGCCAAGGCGGTGATGCGGTCGAATCCCGCCTCGCGCACCATGGTGGCGACGCTGATCGACGACGTGCTGAAGCGGCCGGAGTTTGTGGGAGTCAATGCTCCGGCGAGCACCAATGGCGAAGGTGGCCAGGCGCTCGCGCGCGGGGAAGGCGACATGGCAATTCAGACGATCAGTCAGATTCTTCCTTACAAGGAGATCGAGCTGGTCGGTCCGCTGCCGAAGGAGCTTGGCGCCTGGATCGACACGCTGGTGGCGGTGTCGTCGCGTGCGACGGCCGCGCACACGACCGATGCGCGCGCGTTCATCCAGTACATGCTGCGCCCGGCTGCGAACGCCACGTGGAAGCCGAAGGGGCTCGAGCGATTCGAATAAGTCGTCTAACGAATCCCGAGCAACCGCTCTGACAGACGTGAGGGCGCTGGAACATCTGCGTATCGCAGACGGGCCAGAGTTTCAGCGCCCCAGAGATTTCCCACCGTCATCACAAACCGCACATCGGCGCGCACGTCTTCTGGAATCGACAGCTTCGAAAACAGTTCTTTCAGTTCGGCGTGTTGAACGTCGCTCAGGGGAACGTCCCGCCGGCCGATTCGAAGTGTATGGTTCGGAATGACGGCGCCTTCGAGCACCGCATTCAGTGTTCGCTCGCGCCATGTTTGCGAGAGGCGAGGGAAGACCGACCGGAACCAGAGAGTGCCGAGGAGCTTCTTCATCTCCGACGGGTCGATGGTGATGTGAGAATCTTCACCGTCCTGCGCTAATGCCAGCGCTTGCGGGTTGGATCGGTTCACCGCGAGCGCGAGATCCCAGAAAGACGTGAAACCCTGCGG
>JAMQPK010000239.1 GCA_023717525.1 Vicinamibacterales bacterium
CTCGGTGATGTACTGGCGCGCCTTGGCACCCGCCTGCTCGCGGGCTTCGGCATCGAGGCGTTTCACCAGATTGGCTGCATCGCGCCTCGCGTCGGCCTCGATGTGCTGAAGGAGCAGATGCTTGGCTTCTTCGGTCGTCAAGCCCGAGAGCCGCTCGAGCTCGTGCTGCTGCGAGGCGACCATCTGCTCGTACTTCGCCGCCGCGGTTGCTGCCGCTTTCTCCTTGTCGGCGACACCCTGCAGGCGTCCTTGCAGATCTTTGTCCTTCCGGTCGGCGGATGCGAGCTTGTCGGCGAGAGACTGCTCGCGCCGGCTCAGCTGCTGCTCGAGATCAGCGAGCTGCTGGCTTTTTTCGCGCGCGACGCGCTCGGCTTCGGTGCGGACCTCATGCGCTTTCTCTTTTGCCTCGAGGAGCGCCTCTTTCTTTCGATTCTCCGCGTCCCGTTCCGCATCCTTGAGCGTTCGAAGCGCCTGTTCGTCGGCCCGCCCGATGGTCTCGGCGGCAATCCGTTTGCGGTTGGCAAGCCAGTAGGCGAACACCGCGCCGGTGACGACGAGCGTGATGACGAAATTGATCAGGTAGCCGACGTCCAGGCCCATACGGGTCCTTACCAGGTTCCAGGTTCCTGGTGCTGGGTGCTGGGTTCGGGTTCGATGTGCCTCGGGTCCGCTGTGCGAACCCAGAACCAGAACCCGGAACCAGGTACCCAGAACCCCGAACCTTCAATTGGAGAGTGCTTATAGAAAGGCCCCGCTTTGCCGTGTGGGGAGGTCGAATGGACCTGCGTAAGCAGGTGGAACCGCTCTGAAGCTGCGCTTTAGGCTTCCTCACGCGGAGGCATGCGCACCACGCAGCGTTGCGATTCTCTTAGGTTAAACGTTGGCCCAAACGAGCCTCCGAAAACCATCACGCGCAAAGCAGGGAACTCAGTTTCCGAGAGGATCTTATTCCCCTATGGATGGGAGAAGCAACTGGGAGGAATTATGACGCCAGCGCGGCGTCGACCAGACGCTCGAGGGCCTCGGTGCGCTCGACCAGGGCGCCCCGACGCGCCTGCTGGGCCTCCTGGCAGCGGAACAGCTCGTCCGCGATGTTCAGCGCAGCCAGGACGGCGAGCCGCAGCACATCGGTCGACGGCGTCGAGTCACCCGCCGCCCGCATCTTTTCGTCGACGTACGTTGCGAGGCTGGCCACATACTGGGCATCGAGCGCGCTGCGGATGGGATAACGCTGCCCGCGGATCTCCACCGAGACGACTTGGCCTTCAGCCATGGGTACTTCGCTCCTGTTGCGTAGGACAACGTGGGAGGACGTGGGAAAGCGTGGGGGATTCCGTGTTCCTACGTTCTCCCACGTTCTCCCGCGTTATCCCACACCGACCTGATTTAGAGGCTCAGCCCTTCCAACTGCTGCAGCATGTCGGATACGCGTCCGCGGATCGTTTCGCGCTCCATGCGGAGGGCGCTCACTTCGGCCAATCCCTCTTCGGAATCGGTGAGGCGTGCGCGGGCCGCCTCCAGTTCGCGCGACAGCCGGACGTTCTCCTCGTTGGAGCGCGCCTGTTCGGCTTTCAGCCGGCCGATCATCCCGACGAGCGCCTTCACTTTTTCTTCCAGTCGATCGATGGGTTCAAGTTCAGTGGATCGCGTTGCAGCACGAGACATGGTGGCCTCCGAGGAGCGTCGAAGCTAACGTTGAACGGCGTTGTGCGCGTCATGGAGCGCACCCAAAATCGCTTTCATGGCGGCGTCGACCTCAGCGTCGGTCAGCGTCCGCTCGGAAGAACGGAACGTGAGCCGGAGTGACAGGCTGACGCGGCCGTCCGGCACCCCCTTGCCCTGATAGCGGTCGAACTCGCGAATCGTCACGAGCGTGCCGGGCGCGGACAAACGGATAGTGCCACGAACGGTCTCGGCGGGCAAGGTGCTGTCGACCACGATCGAGATGTCGCGTGCGATGGACGGATACCGCGGCAGCGGCTTGACCGTCAGCGGCGTCGCGTCGCGCGCCCCTTCGATCGCATCGAGGTCGAGCTCGGCGACGTAGATATCTTCGTTGGCCGCAAGACCGGCGGCCGCCATAATCGCTGACGACAACATTCCGACAGATCCGGCTGGCCGGGCATTCGCCAGGACCACGGCGGCGCGGCCTTGCTGAAGGTAGGGAGGCAAGTGATCGGCCTTGAACGTAAACGTCGTCTGCAACGCCTCGCCGATGCCCTCGACAACTCCTTTCACGTCGAAGAAGTCGGCGTTGCGCCGGGCGCCGCTCCAATGCGACATGCCGGCCTCGCCAATCCACGCGAGGGCGACTCCACGGGACTCGCCGGCGCGCGTGACCCTGGACCCGATCTCGAACAGCCTGACATCCTGGCGCTGCCGATGGCGGTTGTGCGCGACAGCCGTCAGAAGGCCGGGGAGCAACGATGGCCGCAGCACCGCGAACTGCGCCGACAGCGGGTTGCCGATAGGGACGATGGCCGAGCCATCGGAAAAATGCGCGGCCATCGGTGCGTCGATGAATGTGAACGTCAGCGCTTCGGACAAGCCGGCTGCCAGCAGTACTCGGCGGACGACCCGGTCGCGCGCAATACGAGCGTCCGGTCGGCCGGGCAATGAATCCAGTGCGGGAAACGTCGCCGGAAGCCGGTCGTAGCCGTAGTGGCGCCCGACTTCCTCCACGAGATCGATCTCTCTCGACACATCCACCCGAAAGGTCGGTACGGTGATGCTCCAGCCGTCCTGGTGTGTCGCAGGGGCGAAACCGAGCGATGAAAGAATTCTTTCGACATCACTGTCGGGCACGGCCTGCCCAAGCACGCGCGCGAGGCGTGCTCGCCGCAGCACCAGCCTTCTCGCGTCGGCAGGAGAGGGGTACCGGTCGATGCAGCCAGCGCGGACTCGGCCGGCGCCGATTTCCTCGAGCAACGCCGCCGCACGCTCGAGCCCGTTCACCGGCGCGCCGATGTCGGCGCCGCGCTCGAATCGAGCGGAGGCTTCGGTCTTGAGGCCGAGGCGCTTGCTCGTCAGGCGCACGGACTTGGGATTGAAGCATGCGCTTTCGAGGACGACCGTTTTTGTGGCGGCGCTCACTTCTGAATGCCCACCACCCATTACACCGGCAACCGCCTGAGTCTTCTCCGCATCGGCGATGACGAGCATGTCAGGTGTCAGCACGCGATCCGTACCGTCGAGCGTCCTGATCGTTTCGCCCTTCGTCGCGCGCCGGATCCGCAGCGCGCTGCCCGCGAGGCGCGCGAGGTCGAACGCATGCATCGGCTGGCCGATCTCGAGGAGGACGTAGTTGGTGACATCGACGACATTGTTGACAGGGCGGACACCGGCGGCCTGAAGCCGGCTTGCCAGCCACGCCGGTGACGGACCGACCGTCACATCCACAACCGCTGCGGCGTATCGTGGGCAGAGGTCAGGTGCTTCAAGCGTCACGGCGACGCCGATCGCTTCCTTCTTCTCCAGGGCTTTCAACGCCAGTGGACCGCCATTCGTTGCCAGATATCGCAGCGGCGTGGAATAGATTGTTGCGGTCTCACGTGCGAGCCCAAGCACACTGAGAGCGTCTGGCCGGTTCGCCGTAATTTCAAAATCAAGTACTGCATCGGACCCGCTCGGCTGACCGACGATCGACGATGGACGATCGACGATCGACGATGGACGATCGACAGATGCGAGCTCGAAGCCGCGCATCGAGAGCGCCTGCCCCAGTTCCTCCGGCGGCACCGCGACGTCCACGAATTCACGGAGCCAGGAGGCGAGAATCTTCAAAGTGGGAACTGCTCCAGGAAGCGGAGATCGTTCTCGTAGAACAAGCGGATGTCGTCCACGCCGTACTTGAGCAGCGCCACGCGTTCGATGCCGACGCCGAACGCGAAGCCTGTGTAGCGTTCCGGGTCGTATCCGACGGCCTCAAACACGCGGGGATGCACCATCCCGCTGCCGAGGATCTCCAGCCAGCCCGTTCGCTTGCACACCGGACAACCCTTCGCGCCGCAAAACACGCAGCCAATGAACACTTCGACGCTCGGCTCGGTGTAGGGGAAGAAGCTCGGCCGGAACAGCACCTGCGTGCGGTTCTCGAACAGCTCGTGCAGGAACGTCGTCAGCGTGCCCTTGAGATCGGCCAACGTGATGCGTTCGCCGACCACGAGTCCCTCGACCTGCTGGAACATCGGCGTGTGCGTGAGATCGAGGTCGTCGCGCCGATAGACCTTGCCGGGAACGATGATGCGGACCGGAGGTTGATGCGTCTCCATGTACCGAATCTGCATAGGCGACGTGTGCGTGCGCAACAGCGTCGCCGGCCGGCCCTGTCCGGGGATCTCACCGTCGAGATAGAGCGTGTCCTGCATGTCGCGCGCGGGATGCTCGGCCGGCATGTTGAGGGCCTCGAAGTTGTGGTAGTCGTCTTCGACTTCCGGCCCTTCGAGGACCTGATAGCCCATCCGCGTGAAGATGCCCTCGATCTGCTCACGGACAATTGTCAGCGGATGTTGATGGCCGATGGGCGGCGTGCGCCCGGGCAGCGAGATGTCCACGGCGCCCACGGGTGCTTTGCTGGCGCCGAGGAGCGCCTTCTTTTCCGCGAGCAGGGCTTCGAGCTCCTGCTTCAGCTCGTTTGCGAGCTTCCCAAGCACCGGCTTCAGATCGGCCGGCGCCGTGGAAACGGCCTTCATCAGCGCGGTCACCGCACCGCTTTTCCGTCCGAGGTATTTGTCCCTGATGGCCTGAAGATCGGACTCAGACGCCACACGCGCGAGCTCTTGCTGGAATTCCGTGCGGAGTTGCGCGATGTCGGCGTCAGTCATTGAGCGGGTCGCGTGGGCCGCGTCGGATCACGCAGGATAACGCGGGCTGGCGTGGATTTTCCCACGAATCCCGCGTTTTCCTACGTTTTCCTACGTTCTCCTACGTCTTCCTACGTTCCCGCATTTGGTGTTTTAGGCGGACGCCGATGACGAAGGCCGTGCTTTGACAGCCTTCACCGGACGCGCAGCTTTCTCAGCTCTCACGGGCCGGGGAGTCGGCAGCGGCTTGGCCTCTTTGGCTCGCTTCGCGAGCGCGGCGAACGACGCCGGTTCGGTGACCGCCATGTCGGCGAGCATCTTTCGGTCGAGCGTGATGCCCGCTGCCTTCAACCCGGCGATCAACTGCCCGTAGGTGAGGCCGTTTTCCCGCGCGGCGGCGTTGATGCGGACCACCCACAGGCGTCGGAAATCGCGCTTCTTGCGGCGCCGGCCCACGAACGCGTATTTCAGTGCGGTGTCGACCGATTCCTTGGCAGCGCGATACAGCTTGCTCTTGTTCGCGTAGAACCCTTTGGCACGGGCGAGCAGCTTCTTGCGCTTGGCCCGGCGGACGTTCCCTCGCTTGACTCTCGGCATTTCCTACTCCCTTACGCTGTAGTTCTCAGTTCTCAGTCGTTAGTTTTCAGTTGGGTTCTCAGTTGGGAAGCTCTTCGTCCCCAGAACTGATTACTGACAACTGATGACTGATGACTATTTGTACGGCATCATCCGCGCGAGCTTCTTCGCGTCGCTCTTGGACACCTCGGTGGTGCCGCGCATGTGACGTTTCCGCTTCTGCGACTTGCTGGTCAGAATGTGCTGCTTGAACGCCTTGCTGCGCATGAACTTTCCAGTAGCGGTCTTCTTGAAGCGCTTGGCGGCGCCTCTATGTGTTTTTAGCTTTGGCATATGGCTCCCGGCTCCGGGCTCCCGGCTTCAGGCCCAATGCCCGAAGTCCGGAGTCCGAAGTCATTCTTCAGTCTTTCCTACAGCCTGACGTGCCGGCGCGCGTCCACTGCCCGCCGGTTTCTTCGCCAGGATCGTGTGCATCTGATTGCCTTCCTGCCGCGGTATCGTCTCGGCAATCGCCACATCGGCCAGCTCGTCGCAGAGGCGCTCCAGGATGCGGCGTCCGATCTCGGGGTGCGCCATCTCGCGGCCCCTGAAGAAGATCGTTGCCTTCACCTTGTCGCCATCGGCAAGGAAGCGCTCGATATGCTTCTTCTTGAACTGGTAGTCGTGTTCATCGACCTTCGGCCGGAACTTGATCTCTTTGACGTCGATGACCTTCTGGTGCTTCTTGGCCTCGCGCGCGCGCTTCTGCTCCTGATACTGATACTTCCCGAAGTCCATGATCCGGCAAACCGGCGGTACGGCCGACGGCGAGATCTCGACGAGATCCAGTCCCTTTTGTTTCGCAATGATCAGGGCTTGCGGCGGCGGCATGATGCCGAGCTGCTTCCCATCATCATCGATGACCCGGATTTCCCTAACCCGGATGCGTTCGTTCACCCGAACACGGTCGTCGCGTCGCGGTCCTGATCGATCGAAAGCGATACGGCCTCCTATTAGCCTTCTGCTTTGAGCGCCGAGCTCTGGGCTTTCAGCTTCACTTCGTCCTGCGCCGAGGCGATGAACACGTCGAGCGGCCTGGATCCGAGGTCTCCGCCAGACCGGCTGCGCACGGCCACATTCCCGTCGGCCGCCTCTTTGTCGCCTACGACAAGCATGTAGGGAACCTTCTGAAGCTGCGCCTCACGGATCTTATATCCAATCTTCTCCTGACGCTCGTCCACCTGTACCCGGAAGCCGGCGTCGGCCAACTGGCGGCGCACGCCCTGGGCGTAGGCGGCATGCCGGTCGGCAATCGGGAGCACCGCGACCTGCACGGGCGCCAGCCACAGGGGGAACGCCCCTGCGTAGTGCTCGATGATGAGCGCGATGAACCGTTCGAAGCTGCCAAAGATCGCCCGGTGGATGACCACCGGGCGGTGTTCGGCGTTGTCGGCGCCGATGTACTTCAAGTCGAAGCGCTCGGGTAGCTGGTAGTCGAGCTGTATCGTCGCGCATTGCCACGGCCGGCCGATCGCGTCGATGACATCGAAGTCGATCTTCGGCCCATAGAACGCGCCGTCGCCTTCGTTCAGCGTGTACGCCTCGCCCACGGCATCGAGCGCGCGCTTCAGCTCGCCCTCGGCGTGGTTCCACGTCTCGATGGCTCCGAGAAACTCCGCGGGCCGCGTCGACAACCGCATCTCCGGTTTCAACCCGAAGTCGGCGAAGACGCGCTGCACGAGGCGGAGCACCCGCTCCACCTCTTCGCCGATTTGCGATTCCATGACGAAACAGTGCGCGTCGTCCTGGCTCAACTGGCGCACGCGCGTGAGCCCGGACAGCGTGCCCGACACTTCGTTGCGATGGAGCGGCGTCTGCTCGTGAAAGCGGATAGGCAGGTCGCGGTAGCTGCGCACTTCGCTCGCAAAGAGGAGCATGTGGCCCGGGCAGTTCATCGCCTTCAACGCGAGCTGCTCGGCATCGGGATTCGCTTTCCCGCTCTCATCGTGGTGTTCGATGAGATACATGTTCTGGCGATAGTGCTGCCAGTGCCCCGATGTTTCCCAAAGCGCCTTGTTGAAGACGAGCGGCGTCTTGACCTCGGCGTATCCGGATGGCAGCAGAATGCCCCGCATGTAGTCGGCGAGCAGATTCCACAGCACCGTGCCCTTTTCGAGCCAGAACGTTGCTCCGGCCGCCCACGGATGGAACATGATGAGGCCGAGATCGCGTCCGACCTTCCGGTGGTCGCGTTTCTTCGCCTCCTCGATACGGCTCAGATAGGCCTTGAGCTCGTTGTCGCTGAAGAACGCGGTGCCGTAGATGCGCTGCATCGGCTGGTTGCGCGCATCGCCTTTCCAGTAGGCATTCGACGTATTCAGGAGCTTGAACGCCTTCAGTCTGCCGCTCGACGGCACATGCGGTCCGACGCAGAAATCGACGAACAGGTCGCGATCCTTGATGGTGTAGACCGACACAACCTTCTGGCCGGCCGTCTTTTCCTCGATCAGCTGAACCTTCAGCGGCTCGCCCCGTTTCTCGAAAAAGCTGATGGCCTCGTCGCGCGGCCACATCTGACGCTCGTACACGAAATCCCCCTGGGCAATCTCGCGCATCTTCTTTTCGATAGCGTCGAGGTCTTCCGGCACAAACGGCTTCTCGACGACGAAGTCGTAGAAGAAGCCCTCCTCGGTGGGAGGTCCGATGCCGCATTGCACTTTGGGGAAGAGCTGCGTCACAGCGGCGGCGAGCAAATGCGCCGTGCTGTGCCGGTACACCGTGAGCGCTTCGGCGTCCTTCGACGTCAGGATGCGGACCGTCGCATCCTCTTCCAGTGGATAGGCGAGATCGACAGGGTGGCCGTTCACCATGCCGGCGTATGCAGCGCTGGCCAGGCGAGGCGATATCCCGGTGGCGATGTCGCCGACAGTCGTGGACCGCGGGACGGTCTTCGTCGACCCGTCTGGCAGTGTGATGGTGACTTGGGACATTCGGAGAATGTAAACGGACTAGGCGATAGTCGATAGTCTATGGACGATGGTCCGAGTCGATGGTCGATAGTCGATAGACGGGCAGGTGGCGGCCGCGAAGCGTGATTTCATGATGACTCTGTGACTCTCGACTCGGACTCTTGTCTATCGTCTATGGCCTATCGACTAGTTGTTTGGTAGGCGCGGGTGGAATCGAACCACTGACCTCCTGCGTGTCAAGCAGGCGCTCTAACCGCTGAGCTACGCGCCTCCATGCTCTAAAACATGAGCGTAACAGAACGGAAAATTATAGCAGAACTAGCGGACGGCGCTCTTGAGCGCCTTGCCGGCGGTGAATCGCACCACGCGCCGCTTGGGGATCTTGATGGCGTCGCCCGTGCGCGGGTTGCGCGCGACACGGGCACGGCGCTGTGACGTCTTGAAGGTGCCGAATCCCACGAACGTGATGGCGTCGCCTTTCTTCAGCGCGCGTGTGATGCCCTGCAGAAGGGAATCGACCGCCGCGGCCGCGCTGGTCTTGGTCGCACCGGTATCCTGCGCGATCCTGGCAATCAGATCCTGTTTGTTCATGAACTACGCCGCTTTCTTGACCGTGAGCCTCTCGATGGCTTTTTGAAGGATGGTGTCGGCCGTAGCCGCCGCGCCGAACTCGCCCTCCTGATAGTCGACGGGCACATCCGGTTCGAGCCCCTTGCCCTGAATCGGCGCGCCGGCAGGCGTGAGATAGCGTGAGGACGTAATCCATAATCCGCTGCCGTCCGGCAGCTTGACCAGTTCCTGCGAGGCGGCGCGTCCAATCGTGCGCTCGCCGACCAGTTCGGCGCGCTTGTTGCCCCCCAGCGCCGCCGCAAAGATCTCCGCCGCCCCAGACGTTCCGGAATCCACGAGCAGCGCGACCGGCAGCGTGACGCTCCCGTCGCCCTTCACTGCATCAATCTTTTGCTGGCCGCTTGGACGCGACTCGCGAATGGCCAACGTGCCGGATGCGACGAACAAGCGTGCCGAGGCGACACCGTCGGCGTAATCGCCAGCGGCGACATTTCGTACGTCGACGATTAATCTGCCGGCGCCCGACTTCGAAAGGGACGCCACCTGGGCGCGCAGCTGATCGACGGTGCGTTTGCCGAACGACATCACGCGGATGTATCCGATGCCGTCTCCCTGCAGGCGCGACTTGACGTCAACCGCCGGTGCAACTTCCCGCACCAGCTCGACGACATGCAGCTCGGCGGCGCTTCCGCGAATGACCGTGAGCTTCACTTTCGACCCTGCCGATCCCCGAAGCAGCCGTCGTCCCTCGAACGCCGACATGTCGCGCGTGGGGCGCGAATCGATCACGCGGACGAAATCGCCGGGACGGATGCCCGCCTTCGCGGCAGGGGAGTCGTCTCTCGCCGCCACGACGCGCAGGTAGTACTGATGCGTCAGGTCCATGCCGACATCGGCCGGCCCGCCCTGATCGCCGCCTTCGAGCTGCCTGACCTGCGGTTGGGTGAGAAACGCGCTGTCGGAGTCGAGCCCTTCGGCCAGCCCCCGCATCGCCCCCTTCATCACGCTGTCGAGGTTCGGCTGTTCGACGTAGTTGCTCATGATGAGCGACACGACGTCCTGGAACACCCGCAGGTGCGCGTACGTATCGTCGGTCCGCGCGAGCACGTTGCCGAGGAAACCGCCGATCACAACGAATGCGATCACCGGCGCCGAGATCAGGATAGCGAGCAGCCGAGTGCGTGATGTCATGGTATTTTCTTCAACCATTCTAACGGATCGACCGGCTTACCGTCGACGCGCATTTCGAAATACAGCCCGGGGAACCCGGACATCACACGTCCGGCGAGCCCCACGGTGTCGCCGCGGTCGACTCGTGCGCCGCGCTCGGCCTGGGCGGCGCCAAGCTGGCCATATAACGAAAATGTCTGCGCGCCGTGATCGACGATCACGAGATTGCCGTAGCCGCTGAACGGACCGGCGAACGCGACGGTGCCGTCGTGAACGGCGTGGATCGGTGTGCCCTCGGCGACCGCAATCTGAATCCCGTTCGGCGAGGTGGCTAACGCGCTCGCGGCTCCCTGACCGAACCGAGACATGATTCGGCCCGCAGCCGGCCAGTCGAGAGCGCCGCGGAACGGGCGAATCGGCAGCGCGGATCCTTCAGGTGCGGCGCGCGGCGCGCCGGCATTCAGCGCGCCAAGCGTCTGCTGCAGCTTCTGCTGGGCCGTCTGCAGCTCGCTCGCCAACTCCGCGGTCAGATCGCGACGGCGATCGATTTGGGCGATGAGTTGAGCGCGCGACGCCGCCGCCCGCTCGGCCGCAATTCGCGCCGCCTCGGCGTCCTGCTGGAGCCTGGCCATGTCAGCGCGGCGCTGTTCCAGCACTGCACGGGCCGCGTGCAGCTGTTCCAGCCGTTTCTTGTGATCGGCCGCGCGCTGGCCATCAACGGCGGCAAGCGCCGACACCATCCGGTACGCCCGCCCGAACTCCTTCAGGTCGGAGACGTTGAAGAGCATCCTGACGTAACCGGCGCCGCCGAGCTTGTAGAGCTCGACCATCCGCCCCTCGAGGGCGGGCCGCAATTGCTGCTCCTGCGCTTCGATCGCGTCGATCTGATTGCTCGTGTTGCCGAGATCCCGGGCAACCTGATCCGCGTCCGCATTCAGCTGCTTCAGTTGCTCGGTCTTGAGATCGCGCTCGACTTCGAGGCGCCGCAGGTCGGTCAGCAGCGAGCGTTCCTGCGCGGCCAGCTCAGCCGACTCTCGCTGCAGCGCCTGCAGGCGCTCGCTCGCACGGCGCGCCTGACCTTCGGTCCTCGAGCGCTCGGACTGCGCGAACGACGGTGCTGCGAGGGATACGATCAGGCAGGCAGCAGTCGATAGGCGATAGACGATAGGCGATAGACAGGGGTCGATAGACGGAGGTCGATAGTCCAGAGACAGGAGCTGATTTTATCATGCACCAGACGATGGACGATCGACGATGGACGATGGACGATCATCTGCGATAGCCTGAAGGTTGTGCGTGTGATGGGGATCGATCTCGGTAATCGTCGCATCGGCCTGGCGATCAGCGATTCAACGGCGACACTGGCGCGCCCGTTGACAACGATCGAGCGAGGCTCGTCTGATGAGCAGGCGGTCGAGGCGATCGCCGAGGCCGTCGCCGCGACCAACACCGAATTCGGCAGCGAAGACGCGGTGGGGCGCCTGGTCGTGGGATTGCCTACGCATCTCGATGGGTCGGCCAACGACCAGACGCCGCGTGTTCGGAAGATGGTGGCGCTTCTCTCGACGCGCATCGCCATTCCAATCGTCCTGCAGGACGAGCGTTTGTCGAGCCACGAAGCCGAAGAACGGCTGGCCTTCAGGGAAAAGGACTGGCGGAAGCGGAAGGCGCGCCTCGACGCTGCGGCCGCCGCCGTCATCCTTCAGGACTACCTGGATCAGAGCCGATGAAGGTCGCCGCCGCGCTCGTGGTGCTCGCAATGATTGCCGCCGGAGGCATCGGGTCCATCCTCTACAAGCGGATGAATGAGCCGTTCAGGGGTTACGAAGCCGCGGAGCAGTTCGTGTCGATCGAGCCTGGGAGCAGCACGCGCGCCATCGGACACGCGTTGGTGGCAGCAGGTGTCGTCAATGGCGACCCGACGTTCAGGGCCGCGGTGTGGCGGACGGGTCTGGCGCGGTCGCTGAAGGCCGGCGAGTACCGCTTTGATCGGCCGATGACCGCCATCGAAGTCGTCGAGAAGATTGGACGCGGAGACGTCTACGAGCGGCGGGTCACGTTCCCCGAAGGGCTCACCTACCGGGAGATGGCGCGGATTTACGAACAGCAGCATCTCGGCGAGGCCACGGTGTTTCTCGCCGCGGCGCGCGACGCCACGCCGGTCCACAACGTCGATCCAGACGCGCGCGATCTCGAAGGCTACCTGTTCCCCGAGACCTACTCGCTACGCCGCGATGAGTCGGCGCCGAAGCTGGTCCACCTGATGGTGGCGCGGTTCGAGCAGTTGTTCACAACCGAGATGCAGCAGGCAGCCGAGACGCTCGGACTGACCGTTCGGCAGGCCGTAACACTTGCGTCGCTCGTCGAGAAGGAGACGGCCCTCGATGCCGAGCGCCCGATCGTGGCGGCGGTGTATCTGAATCGTTTGAAGATCGGAATGGGCCTGCAGTGCGATCCAACCGTTATCTACGCGCTACAGCTGGCGGGCCGCTTCGACGGGAACTTGCGGCGTGACGATCTGCAGTTCGACTCGCCTTACAACACGTACCGCTATGCCGGGCTTCCACCTGGCCCGATCGCCAATCCCGGCCTGGCGTCGCTGAAGGCCGTCGTTGCGCCTGCGCACGTCGATTTTCTCTATTTTGTGAGCCAAAACGACGGGTCGCACGTCTTTGCGCGGACGCTGGATGAGCACAACCAGAACGTCAGGAAGTTTCAGGTGGAGTATTTCCGGCGGCAGCGGGCGCGTCAGTGAATTTCGGAGCCGAAGGGCTGCTCGGACTTCCGCGTCTGCCACTGCGATTGGGGACGGGTCCTGCGGGGCGGCGTCACGCGGCCGGGACGTATCCAGCCGTCGAGCTTCAGCCAATGCTCGAGCGCACGGCGCCGGCTCATCAGTTCTTCAGGATTGTGCGAGAGCTCGACATGCGTGCGCCCGTCGCCCGCGGTCCAGACGAGCTCGTAACCAGCGCCGAACGCCGATCGTCGAATCTCACACCGTAGCCGCTCGCCGGGGCGCTCGAAGAACCAAATCATTCGCCCTAGATATCGGGGCTGCCGGCGGAACGCTGTAGGCCTACAAGTACTTTCCGAAGATTCGTTCCGAGATGTTGGCGGCGATGATGCCGGCGCCCAGCAGCCACACCATCCAGATTTGCACTTCGATGGTATTGGTCGCGCTGCCCATGAGCACTAGCGCGGCGAGCAGATACACAGGGGCAGAGATGGTGGAGTGCGTTCGCCTCGAACGAACGGCATTGGCGGTGAAGAACGCGCTCCACATCATGAGCACCCCGCACCCGAGCCACGCCCGCCACGCGGGAAAGAATGTAAAGGGGACGACGGCCATGAGCGTAAGTCCGATCGCCGCCCAGAAGGTCGGCGTGCCGACGAGGTCCGACCGCGCACGAGACGACCTCGGAACGATCGCTTCCATTTAGTGCGGATAGCCGGCGGTATCGAGGGCCGCCTTCAGGTCCTGGGCGGCGCTCTGAACGGGCCCGCCGAACGTCGTTGTCGGCGGACGAGTCATGCGCAAAAGCGTGAACGCCGCAAAACGCAACCCTTCGGCGTGGAATTGCGAGATAGCCAACTGAAGGCGATCGCATTGATCGAGCGCCTGCCCGAGCTGCACATTGCCCGGCTCGGCGCGAAGCGCCGTGCGGACTGCATCGAGCGTTGCGAGAACAATGGCCTTGGTGGCGTCAGCGGTCGGCATCGGAGAAAACGGGCGGGATCGTAACATCGTCCATCGTCGATCGTCCATCGTCGATCGTCCATCGTCGATCGTCCGACTTCGGGGCGGGTTAGAAGCCGACGGCCGCCTGGCGATCCGGCGCGAGCGAACTCACAACCCCGGCGGCGATCGATTCTGCGACCTCCGTCTGCACATTCAGAGCATCCACCAGCGTACGATCGAATGTCGCGGCCCAGAGGTGTGTCTCGTCCTCTGCGTCAATCAGCTGGGCAGTAATTCGCACGCGCGTCCCCTCGCGCCGGACGGTCCCTTCCACGAGGTACTCGGCTCCGAGCGTGCGGCCAAGGTCTCCTGCGCTTCGGTCGGTCCCGGTCACGCGCATCACCGAGGTGCGGGCCATCACCCTGACGTGACCGGGGCACTTCCGTGCCAGCTGTGTAATCGCTTCGTCGACGAGCCCGTCGACGAAGGTACTAGCCGCGGCTCCGTCGGCCGACCCGCCCGCGCTCAGAATCGCGAACGGGATGACGGCAAGACGGAAGCGAACGCGCGGCTCGACCGCCCTGCGGGCAGGGCGCGGAAACGCGCCGTTCATCGCGAGGAATCGATAGCCGCGCCTCGGCATCGTCTCGATGAACCGGGGGATTCCCGCGTCGTCGCCGAGGGATACGCGCAGGCGCCTGACGGCCGCGTTCAGACTGTGCTCGAAGTCGACAAACGTGCCATCGGGCCACAGGCGACGGCAGAGTTCCTGTCTCGTGACAATCTCACCAGATGCTTCGAGCAATGCACACAAGATCCGAAGGGGCTGTTCCTGCAGCGAGATCCTGAACCCGCGCTTGCGGAGCTCTCCGGTGCGTAGATTCACCTCGAAGGGGCCAAATCTGGCGATTTGCGTATTGTCTGCCTCTGTCTCCATACGATATTTATTGACATGATTTTAGTTTGACATTGTAAGTAGTCAAGCGACATATTGTATGCATGACAATAAAGCTTCCCCAGCGCGCCCAAAGAACCGGCCCCATCTATCAGGCGATTGCCGACGCGATTGGCCGCGAGATCGAGGAAGGCAGGCTCAAGCCGGGAAGCCGGCTCCCGACGCAGCGTGTGCTTGCGCGTCAGCTCGGCGTGACGCTGACGACGGTGACGCGCGGGTATGTCGAAGCGCAGCGGCGCGGATTATTGAACGGAGAAGTCGGGCGTGGCACCTTTGTGAGGCCGACGGCCCTCGAGATCGAGGAACCCGCGCGCGGCCTGCTCGATCTTGCGGTGAACTCGATCATGCCGGTGCCCTACACGGAAGAGTTGGCGGATCGACTCGCGGCTGCCATCCCCCGGTCGGCTGGCGCGCGGGTCTTCGGTTACCAGCCTCACGCCGGCGCCCGGCACAATCGCGCGGCCGGCGCGGCGTGGATCGGGCAAACGGGACTCGAGACGTCGGTCGAACGCGTTGTCCTGACCGCTGGTGGCCAGCATGCGATTCTGCTGTCGCTGCTCGCGTTGACGAATCCCGGAGATGAAATCCTCGTCGAGGAACTCAGCTATCCGGGCATTTTCGACATTGCCGAACATCTGCATCTGCAAGTCCGGACGCTTCCCATCGACAGCGAGGGCATTCGGCCCGAGGCGCTCGCTGAGGCATGCGCGAAGCACAAGCCTGCGGCCCTCTACTGCATTTCCACATTTCACAATCCAACGACGGCGCTGATGTCGGAAACCCGCCGGGTGGAGATTGCGGCGATTGCGCTGGAGCACGACCTGACGGTGATCGAAGACGACGTCTATGGATTCCTCGCTCCCGACGCCAAACCACTTTCGACCTTTCTTCCCGAGTCGAAGTTCATCTACATCACAAGCACGTCGAAAAGCATCGCGCCAGGCATTCGCATCGGCTATCTGCTCGCGCCCCTGCCGCTGGTCGAGCGTCTGTCGATGGCGGTCTTGCGGACGCTGGTGAATGCGCCGCCCCTTATGGCCGAGTTGGCGACCAGCTTGATTACCGACGGCGTGGCGGGCCGGATTGTGGAATGGAAACGGAAAGAGATCGCCGCGCGTCAGGAGATCGCGGCGCGAGTGCTCCGGGGATTGGACGTGCAGACGCATTCTCAGAGTCCTCACGCGTGGGTGAAGTTGCCGGAGCCGTGGCTCTCGGAGGCGTTTGTCTCGCACGCTCGCCACCGCGGCATTCTCGTGACCGGCGCCGAGTCATTCGCCGCTGGCCACGAGACCAACGTTCAAGCCATTCGAATCGCGCTGGGTCCGCCGTCGACACGGGCGGCGCTCGAGGAAGGACTCGGCGAGCTGGTACGTATGGTCAATCGCGTGCCGGAGGCGTACGAGCTGGTGGTCTGAACTATCATTACGGACTGTTCCCAGCGGTTCTGGGTTCTGGGGTTCTGGGCTCTAGGTGCCGGTTCCCGGTTCTGCGTTCTCAGAACCCGAACCTAGAACCTAGAACCTAGAACCTAGAACCTAGAACCTAGAACCGTATGATCCACCACGACTGGACCACCGCGAAGGTCGAGGCCCTCTACCACCTCCCACTGACCGAGCTGCTGTTTCGCGCGCAGTCCGTTCACCGTCACCATCACGATCCAGAGACCGTTCAGCGTTGCACCCTCTTGAGCATCAAGACAGGCGGCTGTCCGGAAGATTGCGCGTACTGTCCCCAGAGCGCGCGCTACCGCACCGGCGTCGAGCGGGAAGAACTGATGAAGCCCGAGGCGGTGATGGCGGCCGCGCGCGAAGCGCGTGCGAACGGGTCCACGCGCTTCTGCATGGGGGCGGCGTGGCGCGAAGTGCAGGACGGCGCGGCGTTCGATGCCGTTCTGCGAATGGTCGAGGACGTGGCAGGGCTCGGGATGGAAGTGTGCACGACGCTCGGCATGCTGACCGCCGATCAGGCACAGCGGCTGAAGGCGTCGGGCCTGACGGCCTACAATCACAACCTCGATACGTCCCCCGAGTTCTATCCCGGCATCATCACGACCCGTACGTATCAGGATCGTCTCGACACGCTCCGGCACGTGCAGAGCGCGGGCCTCAGCGTCTGCTGTGGGGGCATCGTCGGGATGGGCGAGTCGGCGCGCGACCGCTGCGCGATGCTGGCGCAGCTCGGTTCTCTCGACCCGCATCCCGAGAGTCTGCCGGTGAACGTGCTGGTACGGACGGCGGGCACGCCGCTGGAGGACGCCGACGATCTCGATCCTATCGAGCTGGTGCGCACGGTCGCATGCGCCCGGCTCGTCGCGCCGAAGGCGCGCGTCCGATTGTCGGCGGGCCGGCTCGCGCTGACGGCCGAGGCGCAGGCCCTGTGTTTCGTGGCGGGGGCGAACTCGATTTTTTCCGGCGAGAAACTGCTGACGTCTCCGAATCCCAGTGTCGATGAAGATCGACAGTTGATGGAGCGGCTCGGCCTCCGTTTTCAGGCATGACCCCGCGTGAAGAATTTGAGGCCCGCCTCGCGGCGACTCTTGCGGAGCTGCGGGACGCCGGCCTGCTGCGTCACCTGTGCCTGCCCAGGGGCATCGACCTGGTGTCGAACGACTACCTCGGCCTTGCCGAGCATCCTTATATAAAGGATCGCATTCGCGACGCAGCCGCCGTGCTCCCGGCGGGCGCCGGCGGTTCGCGGTTGCTGCGTGGCCATCACCAGGCATTCGAGCAACTGGAGGCTCGACTGGCAGCCTTCTCCGGGTCGGAAGCCGCGCTCCTGTTCGGATCGGGGTATACAGCCAACATCGGACTGATGCAGGCGCTTGTATCGGACGGAGACCTCATCGTGTCTGACGAGCGCAATCATGCCAGCCTGATCGACGGCATCAGACTGACGAAGGCGCAGACCGCAATCTACGCGCACCAGGATCTGAATGCGCTCGAGGGCGCGCTGCAGCGCCCACGGAAGGGACGCGCGCTGGTCGTGACCGAAAGCGTGTTCAGCATGGATGGCGATCTGACGCCGCTCGTCGACATTGCGACGTTAGCCGAACGCTATGGCGCCGTACTGCTCGTCGACGAAGCACATGCGACCGGCTTGTACGGGGAGCGTGGCTCTGGCCGGGTCGAAGAGCTCGGCTTGCGCGACCGTGTGCTGGCGACCGTGCATACAGGTGGAAAATCCCTCGGCTCCGGTGGGGCGTGGGTTGCCGGTTCGCGCGTCTTGTGCGACGTCATGGTGAACCGGTCGCGTTCGTTCATTTTCTCCACCGCTCCTGTTCCAATTCTGACGGCGGCGTTGGAGGCGGGGCTCGATTTGCTGAAGAGGGAGCCCGAGCGGCCCGCGGAGGTTCATCGGAAGTCCGCATTGCTTAGACAGGCGCTCGATGACGCGCACGTTCGCGCGGGCGGCGCGTCGCCGATCGTGCCCATTGTTGTGGGGTCGAACGATGCGGCGCTCGCCCTGCAGTCGGGCCTGCACGAGGCGGGCTTCGACGTTCGCGCCGTACGTCCGCCGTCTGTTGCGCCAGGCACAGCCCGCCTGCGCGTGACCGTTCGATACCCGATTGCCGACGACGATCTCCGCCGGTTCGCGTCTACGGTTGCCCGCCTGCTGAAATCATGAAGCCTCCAGGTCCTGAAGACATCCGGCAGTGGGACGCCGATCACGTCTGGCATCCCTTTACGCAGATGCAGGAGTACCTCGCCAGTGATCCGCTGGTCGTTGTCGGTGGAGACGGCCACTACCTGATCGATGACCGGGGCCGCCGCCTGTTCGATGGCACGTCGGCGCTGTGGTGCAACCTGCTCGGTCACCGTGTGCCGGAAATCGACGCAGCGGTCATCGCGCAGCTCGGCCGGTTTGCCCACACCACACTACTGGGCACGACGCATCCAGGCGTGGCGATGCTTGCGCGCCAGCTCGTTGAAATGACACCCCGGGGCCTCAATCACGTTTTCTTTTCAGACAACGGCGCCACCGCGGTGGAGTCGGCGTTGAAGATCGCGTTTCAGTACCGGTTGTTGACGAAGGGGAAGGAAGAAGCGGACAAGGCTGTGTACCTCAGTCTCGAGAACGCGTATCACGGCGACACGCTCGGCGCGGCCGCGGTTGGCGGTGTCGAGTTGTTCCATGACGTGTTCAAACCGATTCTGCTGCCATCGCTGAAGGCGCCGTCACCGTATTGCTACCGGTGTCCGGTCGGCAAGGCGCCAACCGACTGCTCGATCGACTGCGCCGATGAGCTCGAGCGGGCGCTTGCTCGCGCCGACGGCCGGGTGTGCGCGGTGATTCTCGAGCCTGGCGTACAGGCGGCCGCGGGCATGCTCGTGCTACCCGAGGGATTTCTGACTCGCGCGGCTGCGGCATGCCGTGCGCATGGCGCGCTGCTGATTCTCGATGAGGTCGCCACTGGTTTCGGACGAACGGGCACGCTCTTCGCGTGCCAGCGCGAAGGGGTGACGCCGGATCTGCTCTGCGTTGCCAAAGGGCTGACTGGAGGGTACCTGCCGGTCGCCGCCACGCTCGCCACTGACGAGATCTACGACACGTTCCTCGGCCGCTACGATGAATACCGTCACTTCTTTCACGGCCACACGTACACCGGCAATGCCCTTGGCTGCGCGGCCGCGCTCGCGACGCTCGGCCTGCTCGAGGACGGCGCGATCGTCGCAGACGTCGATCGCAAGGCGCGGGTGCTTCGAGAGGCGCTGGCGCCGCTTGCGGCGCATCGTCACGTCGGCGACATTCGTCAGGCGGGACTGATGTGCGGCATCGAACTCGTCGCCGATCGGGCGACGAAGCAGATGCTGGTGCCTGGCGAGCGAACCGGCTATCACATCTGTTTGTCTCTCCGCGACCGCGGCATTTTCCTGCGCCCGCTTGGCGACATCATCGTCCTGATGCCGCCGCTCTCTTCGACAGACGCCGAGCTACAGCACCTCGCGGCGTCCCTGCACACCGCGATCGTGGAGCGCATGGGTGCCTGATCTGCTGATTACCGGCACCGATACGGGTGTTGGAAAGACGGTGATCGCGGCGGCGCTGGTGATGGCCTGGCGCGCCAAGGGGGCGCGCACGCTTGGTTTCAAACCGGTGCAAACCGGAATTGTGACGGAGTGCGAGTCGGACGCAGAAGTGCTCGCGGGCGCAGCGCTCGAGCCCGGCGTCTCGGCGTTGACGGTTCCCTTGATACATCTCGCTGAGCCCCTTGCGCCCGCGGTGGCGGCCGAGCGAGCAGGCCTGAAGATCTCCGCAGCAGACATCGAATTGCGGATCGAGCAACTGCGCCGCCGCGGGTATTCGCTCGTGGTCGAGGGTGCCGGCGGCGTGATGGTCCCGCTCGTGTGGGGGTACACCGCGCTCGATCTCGCCGAGCGATGCGGACTCGGCGCGATCGTCGTCGGACGCGCCGGCCTGGGCACGCTGAATCACGTCACCCTGACGGTCGCCGCGTTGCGCGCGAGAGGTATTTTGGTGCGCGGCGTCGTGTTGAACGGGCGGCGAGACCCGCCCGATCTCGCGGAATCGACAAATCCGTCGGCCTTGTCGCGAATGCTGCCGCATGACGTCATCATAGAGGTGCCGTACATGCCGCGCGCGAGCACGCGCGAGGTGGTCGAGGCGGTCGTGCCGTTCATCGAGAGCCTGATCACGTGAAAAAGCTGCTTGTCGCCAATCGCTCCGAAATCGCCATCAGGATTTTCCGCGCTGCCACCGAGCTTGGTCTGCAGACAGTGGCGGTCTACAGCTTCGAAGATCGCTTCTCCCTTCACCGTTTCAAGGCCGACGAGGCGTTTCTCATCGGCCCCGCGGAAGGCGGCGAGCCGGTTCGATCGTACCTGAACATCGCGGCGGTCATCGATGTAGCGAAGCGCCAGCGTGCGGATGCGATTCATCCCGGGTACGGGTTTCTCTCCGAGAACGCGGACTTTGCCCGTGCATGTGCGGCGGCGGGCATGACGTTCGTGGGGCCGACGCCCGCACAGCTCGAGGCGTTCGGCGACAAAGTCGCGTCGAAGGTGCTGGCAAGGAAGGCGAACGTACCGACGGTGCCGGGCACAGAAGCCGCGGTGGCGACACTGGCCGACGTGCGGGCCGCCGCGAAGGACATCGGGTTCCCACTCATTATTAAGGCGAGCTTCGGCGGCGGAGGTCGTGGCATGCGTGTCGTGCACAACGCCGGTGACCTCGCCGGCAAACTCGAGGAGGCGCAGCGCGAAGCGGGCGCTGCGTTTGGCCGGACAGAGGTGTTCGTCGAGCGTTTTGTGACGCATGCCAAGCACATCGAGGTGCAGGTGCTCGGCGACAAGCACGGAAATCTCGTCCACCTCTGGGAGCGCGACTGCTCGGTGCAGCGGCGCCACCAGAAGGTCGTGGAGATGGCGCCAAGCATCAATCTCCCGCTCGGGTTGCGGAAACGCATCTGCGATGCCGCCGTTCGCCTCTGCCGGACGGTGAAGTATCAGTCGGCCGGCACGGTGGAGTTTCTGGTCGACACTCGGCGCAAGGAGTTCTACTTCATTGAAGTGAACCCGCGCATTCAGGTCGAGCACACCGTCACGGAAGTCGTGACGGGCATCGATCTCGTACGCAGCCAGCTGCTCGTCGCGCAGGGGCGGAAGCTTCATCAGGCGCCGCTGTCGATTCCGCGCCAGGACGGCATCACCACGAGCGGCGTCGCTCTTCAATGTCGAATTACGACGGAAGATCCCGAGAATCATTTCATCCCGGACTACGGTCGCATTTCCACATATCGATCGCCGGGAGGCTTTGCGGTGCGCCTCGACGGCGGCAACGGGTTCGGGGGCGCAGTCATCACACCCTACTTCGACTCGCTGCTCGTCAAGATGACGACGTGGGGGCAGAACCTCGAAGAGGCCGTCCGCCGCACAGATCGCTCGCTGCGCGAATTCCGGATCCGCGGAGTGAAGACGAACATCGCCTTTCTGGGGAATCTGATACTGCATCCCGTGTTCATGTCCGGCGCAGCGACGACAGACTTCGTCGATTCCACGCCAGAGCTGTTCAGGTTCCGCGCGCCTCGCGATCGCGCGACAAAGGTCCTCTCGTATCTCGGCGACGTGATCGTGAACGGACGGCCGGAGATTAAGGGTCGGTCCAGCGGCGCAGGTAAGTTCACGCCGCCTCTCCTCCCTGACAGGGGAGAGGGGAGAGGGGAGAGGGAAGAGGGCGAAACGGCGCCGGCAGGGTTGCGTCAGAAGCTGCAGGCATTGGGGCCGGCGAAGTTCTCGCAGTGGGTTCGCAGCGAGAAGCGGCTCCTGATAACCGATACGACGATGCGCGACGCGCACCAGTCGCTGCTTGCCACTCGCGTGCGCACCTACGACTTGCTGGCGGCGGCCGAGGTCGTGGCACACCAGCTGCCAAATCTCTTCAGCCTGGAAATGTGGGGCGGCGCGACGTTCGACACCTCCATGCGCTTCCTCCAGGAGGATCCCTGGGACCGCCTGGTTCAGCTGCGCGCGCGCATTCCGAACATTCTGTTTCAGATGCTGCTGCGCGCCAGCAACACCGTTGGCTACACGAACTATCCGGACAATGTCGTCCGCGAGTTCATCAGGAAGAGCGGCGCGCTGGGTATCGACGTATTCCGCGTGTTCGATTCCCTGAACTCAACGCCGAACATGAAGGTGGCGATGGACGCGGTCCGCAAGGAGACGAAGGGGATCTGTGAGGCCGCTGTCTGCTACACGGGCGACATCCTCGACCCGAGCCGCACGAAATACAGCCTGAAGTACTACGTGAAGATGGCAAAAGAGCTCGAGCGCATGGGCGCGCACATGCTCGCCGTCAAGGACATGGCCGGCCTGTGCAAGCCCTACGCAGCGCACGCCCTTGTGAAGGCGCTCCGCGACGAGATCGACCTGCCGATTCATTTTCATACCCACGACACCAGCGGAATTCAGGGAGCCAGCATCCTCCGCGCGTCGGACGCCGGCGTCGACATCGTCGACGCGGCGATCGCATCGATGAGCGGCATGACGAGCCAGCCGTGCCTCAACTCGATCGTTGCGGCCCTGCGCAACACGTCGCGGGACACCGGGCTCGATCAGGATTCGCTCGATGCGCTGAGCGACTATTGGGCCGCCGTGCGCGAGTTGTATCACCCGTTCGAGGAAGGGTTGAAGGCGCCTGCCTCGGACGTGTACCGGCATGAGATGCCGGGCGGACAATTCACCAATCTCCGCCAGCAAGCCAAGGGGCTTGGGCTCGAGGGCAGATGGCAGGAAATCAGCAGGGCCTATGCAGCCGCGAATCAGCTGCTCGGCGACATCGTGAAAGTGACGCCATCAAGCAAGGTGGTCGGCGACCTGGCGCTCTTCATGGTGACGAACAACCTCCGCGCCGAAGATCTGCTGAACGCGCGGACGCCGCTCAACTATCCGCGCAGCGTTGTGGAGATGCTGCAGGGGATGCTCGGCGAGCCGGATGGCGGGTGGCCGAAGCCGTTTCAACGGACGGTCCTCGAGTCGGCGAAGGCGACGCCTATCAAGGGTCGCCCCGGAGCCAAGCTGCCGAGGATCGACTTCAAATCGGTCGGCCGCGAGCTCGCCGCCAGGCTGAAGAAACCTGTGACAGACGAAGATGTGCTGTCCTACGTACTGTATCCCCAGGTTTTCCTCGACTTCGCCGAGCATCGACGGCAGTTCGGCGACACGTCGGTCATTCCGACGGCGAACTTCTTCTATGGGCTGCAGTCCGGCGATGAGATCGCCGTGGAGATCGAAAAGGGCAAGACCCTGATTATCAGGTTCCTCACGCTTGGGGAGGTTCGCGAGGACGGTACACGAACGGTGTTCTTCGAGATGAACGGCCAGCCGCGTGAGGTACGGATTAGTGATCGGGCGGTTGACGCAACTCTTCAGCGCCACCCGAAGGCCGATCCGGATGACCCCGACCACATTGCCGCTCCCATGCCCGGAAAGATTTCGAGTGTCGCGGTCAAGAAGGGGGATACGGTGAGGGCCGGCGACCGCATCCTTTCCATAGAAGCGATGAAGATGGAGACGGCCGTCTACAGTCCCCGCGACTGCGCGGTCGCCGAAGTGGCCGTCAAGGCCGGATCCACCGTAGAAGCACGGGATCTCCTTGCAATCATTCAGGGTTAGGGCGAAGTGCGAAAATGTATTTTGGTGCGCCAAAATCGGACACGGCGAGTCACTACGTGAGAAGGGCCGGAAATGGGCTGTTTCCGGGCGGGAATGTCGAACAGCGCAGAACCTGCGTACTCACAAGTGATTCGGTGTGTTCTATTCTGCATTACTGTCCGCTAACTGCCTAAAAAGTCACTCGACTGCTCATTTCTACTAAAGGCTATCATTACAATCGTTTAAGTCAGCTTTTTGCTCCTTCCTGACAACCTGGCTGGCAACTTGCTCATTAGCCAGCCGAATGATTAACCGCATCGTACGACTCACTCAGTTGACCCTGCTCATGACCACGCTGGTCCCCAGCGTTGTGAGTGCGCAGACGGCTGGGCCTGTCGCAGAAGCCAAACTGGACGAATCGTTACGCGAATCCATCCAACAGGGCTGCGTTGGCACCAAGTCCGTCATCGTCCGCACGCAAGCCGGGTATCGGCAAGGCGTGCGCGACACCCTGACACAACACGGCGACCTGGTGCAGGGCGAATTCCCCGCGCTCGACGCCGTTGCAGCCGAAGTGCACTGCGACGACCTTGCGACACTTGCCGGCTTCGCTTCGGTGACGTCGGTATCGGTGAATGCCGTGGTCGGCGCGCAGACAGACCTGCT
>JAMQPK010000242.1 GCA_023717525.1 Vicinamibacterales bacterium
CGTTCTCCGTTCGAACGCAGAACCTAGAACGTAGAATGTAGAACGCCGAACGCTGAACGCCGAACGTAGAACTCGAAACGCGAGAGAGGGTGATTGGAGTTGCAGACCCCCGCGGTACATCACGGCGCGATGTTCGACACCAACGAGCTCGTGCTCAACATGGGCCCGCAGCATCCCAGCACGCACGGTGTGCTCCGGGTCGTGCTGCGGCTCGACGGGGAGAAGGTCGTCGATGCCGACGTGGTCATCGGCTACCTGCACCGGGGGATCGAGAAGCTCAGCGAGAATCGCAACTGGACCCAGATCATCCTGCTCACCGACCGTATGGACTACGTCGCGGCGGCGACGAGCAACGTCGGGTACTGCGAGACCGTCGAGAAACTGATGTCGCTCGAGGTTCCTCGTCGCGCGCGCTACGTCCGGACGATCCTGTGCGAGCTCCAGCGCATCGCGAGCCACTGCCTGTGGCTCGGCACGCATGCGATGGACATCGGCGCCATGACGGTGTTCCTGTATGCGTTCCGCGAGCGCGAGCTGATCCTCGATCTGTTCGAGGAGTTCTGCGGCGCGCGGCTCACCTACAATTCCATGCGCATCGGCGGGCTGCCGCTGGACATCCCGCCGTCATGGGACAAGAAGGTCCTCGAGTTCTGCAAGATCATGGACCAGAAGATCGTCGAGTACGAGGAGCTCCTGACGCATAACCGCATCTGGGTGGAGCGCACCAAGGGCGTCGGCGTGATTGGGGGACCGGAGGCGATTGCCGTCGGCTTGAGCGGGCCGGCGCTTCGCGGATCCGGCGTGCCGCGCGATGTCCGCAAGGACGAGCCGTACTCGGCGTACGACGAGATGGAATTCGACGTGCCGATCGGCACGGCGGGCGACACCTACGACCGGTACCTGGTGCGCATCGAGGAATTCCGCCAGTCGCTGCGGATCATCCGTCAGGCGACCGAGGGGCTGCCCGAGGGGCCGATCGTCGGCAAGGTGCCCCGCCTGATCAAGCCGCCGGCGGGCGAAACGTATCACGCCATCGAATCCCCGAAGGGGGAGTTGGGCTACTTCATCGTCAGCGACGGCAAATCGACGAACCCGTATCGCTTCCGCGTGCGGCCGCCTTCCTTCTGCAATCTGCAGGCGCTGCCGCGGCTCGTGCGCGGGCATCTGGTGGCGGACGTCGTCGCATTGATCGGCTCGATTGACATCGTGCTCGGCGAGGTCGACCGGTGACAATCGATGATTATCGTTCTACGTTCTACGTGCTCCGTTCGACGTTCAAGAACATGGAACAGAGCACGCAGCACGTAGAACGCAGCACGTAGAACGCAGCACGCAGAACGCAGCACGCAGAACGCAGCACGCAGAACGTAGAACGCAGAACGTAGAACGATGATTGATTCTCTCGTGATTCCCCTGCTGAAGATCGCGATCGTGCTGAACGCGACGCTGGTCGGGGTCACCTACATGGTGCTCCTCGAGCGCAAGGTCATCGCGTGGGCCCAGTCGCGGCTCGGGCCGATGCGTGTCGGGCCCTACGGCATCCTGCAGCCGGTGGCGGACGCCATCAAGCTGATGATCAAGGAAGACATCACGCCGACGCGCGCCGACAAATGGGTCTTCACGGCCGCGCCGATCATCGCGATGGTGCCGGCGCTGATCACCTACGCCGTCATTCCGTTTGGGCCGGCGGTGAATCTGTTCGGCCGGCAGGTGACGCTGTCCATCACCGACATCAACATCGGCCTGCTCTATGTCGTGTCGGTGGCGTCGGTCGGCGTGTACGGCATCATCCTCGCCGGCTACTCGTCGAACAGCAAGTACCCGTTGCTCGCGAGCCTGCGGGCGTCGGCACAGCTCATCAGCTACGAAGTCGCGGTGACGCTCACGCTCGTCAGCGTGATCATGATGGCCGGCTCGCTCAGCATGGTGTCAATCGTGAGGGCGCAGGAGAGCCAGCACGTGTGGTTCGCCTTCGTGCAGCCGCTCGCGTTCGTGATTTTCTTCATCGGCGGGCTGGCGGAGACCAACCGGGCTCCCTTCGATATGCCCGAAGCCGAGCAGGAGCTGACTGGCGGCTTCCACACCGAGTACAGCGGCATGCGCTTCGCGCTCTTCTTTCTCGCGGAATACGCGAACATGATCGTGGTCTCGTCGGTAGCCACCACGCTGTTTCTGGGCGGATGGCTGCGGCCCTTCCCGAATGTGGCGGCGCTCAGCTTTCTCGACATCATCCCGAGCTGGACCTGGTTTCTCGCCAAGTCGTTCGTGTTCCTGTACGTGTTCATCTGGGTGCGGGCCACCCTGCCGCGCTATCGGTACGACCAGCTGATGGCGATCGGATGGAAGCTCCTGATCCCGCTGGCGATTGCGAACCTGGTGGTCACCGGGATCGTCAAGGTGATGTTGCTGTAATGGGCGAGGCGATCGCGTTCTATACGATCTCGGCGTTCGTGCTCCTGTTCGCCGTGCTCGTCGTCAGCACCAGGGACACGGTGCACAGCGTGCTGTTCCTCGTGGTCGATTTTCTCTTCGTCGCGGCGCTTTACGTGCTGCTCGGCGCGGAGTTTCTCGCGGCCATTCAGGTGCTGGTCTATGCCGGCGGCATCGTCGTGTTGTACCTGTTCGTGGTCATGCTGGTGAACCTGAAGCGGCCGCCGGAGGCGTACGAGGACCCGCAACGGCGCACGAAGCTGGGGTTCGGCCTGTCGGCGGCGGTGCTGGTGGAGCTCGGCGCGATCGTCGGGTACGGATACCTCACGCCGGCGGCGAGCAGACCGGCCGCCGCGGCGCTGCCCGTGTCCGGCAACACCGAGGAGGTCGGCTGGCTCCTGTACACCAGCTACCTGATTCCGTTCGAGATCGCGTCGATACTGCTGCTGGTCGCGATGATCGGCGCGATTGTGTTGGCGAAGCGGGAACTATGAGGAATGGGGGACGTGGAGACTTGGTGAGTTGGCGAATTGACTTGCACTCACCAATTCACCAAGTCACCAAGTCACCAACTTCAAGATGACGATCACTCCAGCTCACTACATGGTTCTCTCTGCGGCGCTGTTCATGATCGGTGTGGTCGGC
>JAMQPK010000016.1 GCA_023717525.1 Vicinamibacterales bacterium
AGATTCGTGAACTCGTATGGCAGCAGATCGGCATCGGCGAACCGCAGGACTGCCGTGCCCGCCGTCTGGGCCAGGGCTCGCCCATAGGTGAAGTCGGTATCGGAAAAATGGCTGAAGTGATAGAAGTCGTCGTAGATGGAATGATAGATACCGTCCTCGTCGAGGCCGCCGAACCCGATATTCAGCGTCGCCGTGCCGTTGTGTTGGAGAAACGGCGTGTAGTCGGAGCCCGATCCCAGCGCACCGATCCGAAGGTCGGCGCGACTCCGGGCCTCTGCCTTGGCCTCCGCCGACCCGTCCGCAATCCGGCTCGCCTGCCACCGCTTCCATGCCGTCAACTTCGTTTCGGGATCCTCTACGTCTTTCACAACCCCGTTGATGAACTTCTCGAGTGAGTGCGATCCGGCGGCGCCGAAGAACCCCCGGCCGTTGCCGTCAGAGTTCACGTAGATCGCGGCTTTCTGCTCCAGTTCCTCCCCGTGCTGTTCGACCCACTCTGTCGACCCGAGCAGCATGGGCTCCTCGCCGTCCCACAGCGTGTACACAATCGTGCGTTTCGGGCGCCAACCCTGTTTCAGTAACTCACCGATCGCCCGCCCCTCTTCGAGCATCGGCGCCGTGCCGCTGACCGGATCCGCTGCACCGTTCACCCACGCGTCGTGATGGTTGCCGCGCACGATCCATTCATTCGGGAACACCGAACCCTGAATCTTTGCGACCACGTTGTAGAGCGGCTTCAGATCGAAGCTCGACGAGATCCTCATGTGCACGCGCGCCGGACCCGGACCAATGTGATAGGTCAGCGGCAGCGCGCCACGCCAGTCTTGTGGCGCCACTGGTCCCTGCAACGCGGCGAGCAGGGGTTGCGCGTCCCCGTAGGAAATCGGCATCACCGGAATTTTCGTCATCGTCGGCGCGTTCTTCACATCGAGGCGCTTGGCATTGGGTGTCGCCGCGATGCCTGGCGTGAGCGGATCCCCTGGATACAGCGGCATGTCGAGCACGCTCCCCCGCTGTACGCCGTCCTTGTTTCGCATGGGCCCTTCGGGAAACACATCGCCCACGAAATACCCGTCGTCGCGAGGATCCGAGTAGATCAGGCAGCCGAGCGCGCCGTGCTCAGCCGCCACTTTCGGCTTGATTCCACGCCACGAGGCGCCGTAGCGCGCGATCACGATCGCGCCTTTCACCGAGATGCCGCGCCTGTCGAGCTCCTCATAGTCGGACGGACGACCGTAGTTCACATAGACGAGCGGTGCTGTTACATCTCCGTCGATTGAGTACGCATTGAACGCCGGTAGCTGCTCGGCCTTCTGATTCGACGTCGGATCCACACCGATCGCCGGCTCCTCCAGCGTCGCTCTGAACTGCGTGGGAGCCACGAGCTCGACGATGCGCTCCTTCGGCGTGGGAAAGAGCACGGTGAAGGTCTCCATCTGCGCGTCCCAACCCCATTCCTGGAATCTTGCGAGTATCCATTCCGCATTCTCTTTGTCGTACGGCGAGCCGACATGGTGCGGCCGCGCGCTGAGACGGCGCATGTACTCGCCGATGTTCTTCGCATCTGGAATAGCGCGGAAGCGTGCGTCCGATGGAGGAGCTGGCGAAGGACCCTGCGCCGAGTGGCGCAGGGCGGGAACGGCGAGAGACAACACGAGCACACACACCACGATTGAGCGCATAACGCGACCCTCTGCTATTTGCCGCAGGCGCCCCAGGCCCAGAGCGCAACGGACCATTTGTCTTTCAGTGAGCGTTGGACGACGACGCGGGCCGTGTCGAGACGGCCGCGTCGATCGACCGACAGAC
>JAMQPK010000021.1 GCA_023717525.1 Vicinamibacterales bacterium
GACGCGATTTTTCGGAACCGACTTCAGCTTCGAAGACCTCGAAGAGCGCGACGTGAACCAGTACAACTACGCCTTGCTGGGCGACGAGCCGATCGACGGAGCCGTCTGCTGGAAGATCGGGTCGACGGCTTCGGAGAAGAAGTCATCGCAATACACCAGGTCGATCATCTGGATTCGAAAGGACACCTTTGCCATTGCCCAGATCGAGAATTACATCAAGGCTGATGTCGTCCGCCGCCTGAAGTACAGCGATTTTGCTCAGGTCCAGGGTATCTGGACGGGACGCCGGCTGGAGATGCACGACCTCAGACGGAACAGCCGCACGATTCTAAGCCTCGAGAAGCTGCAGTACAACAACCCCTTGAAGGATGACGACTTCACTCTGCAAGCGCTCAAGAACCCACTTTAAGGTGCGTGCGTGGGCGATGGCGATGATCGCCATGCTGCCGGTCAGCGAGGCACACGCGCAGGCGTTCAGTTATCGCGGATTCACCGAACTGCGTTCTATCCTCTACCCGATCCCGACGCCGCAGGACGATGACAGCGTTTCTCTCGAAGGGCGGGTCCGTTTCGATCCGGCCGTCAAGCCGGCGCCGTGGCTGACATTGCAGGGTTCACTCGAAGGCCGGATGGACAATCTCGGACAGGTTGAGCGATCGTGGCGAGTCGACTGGCGCGATCGGGGCCTCAAGCGGCCCGCCCTGAGTGTGCGTCAGGCCAGCGCAACCGTGCGAGGTCGGGGACTCGCGGTAGACGTCGGCAAACAGTTCATTCGCTGGGGCAAGGCGGACATTCTGAATCCGACCGATCGGTTTGCGCCTCGCGATTTCATGGAAGTTACCAACGACGAGTTTCTGGCCGTCACTGCAACTCGTGCTCAGTACGAGGCGGGGGCGCAGTCGCTGGATTTCGTCTGGGTTCCGATCTTCACGCCAAGCCGCATTCCGCTGGTCGGTAGTCGCTGGACGCCTGCGACACCGCAAACGGCCAGCCCGGTCCTCATCATTCAAAGCGATCGATCCTTTCCAGACGAAGGGCAGTTCGGTGTCCGATGGAACGTTCTCGCGCCTGGATTTGAATGGTCCGCGTCGTTCTTCGACGGTTTCAATCATCTGCCTGAGTTCACGACCGACTTGCCAGATCAGGTTGCTCCTCTACCATTTGTGGCATTGCGGCGTTCGTATGCACCGCTTCGGATGATTGGCGCCGATGCGGCTGTGCCGCTGCGCTGGTTCACGCTGAAGGGCGAAGCGGCTGGCTTCATCACCACCAGCCAGGTCGCCGACGACGTGGTGATCTATGTGGTGCAGGCCGAACGCCAGTCGGGCGAGCTCAGCCTGGTTGGCGGATACGCCGGCGAGGTGGTGACCGCGAAGCGCTCGGAATTTGCCTTCGCGCCGGACCGAGGTCTCACGCGCGCATTTCTCGGCCGCGCCGGCTACACGCTCGACGCCAGCAGCGAGATATCCATCGAGGCAGCGGTCCGTCAGAACGGAGACGGCGCCTGGGTGAAGGCGCTGTACTCACGCGCGCACGGGGCACACTGGAGAATCACCGTTGGCGGCGCCGTGATCGCCGGAACGTCGACCGACTTCTTCGGCCAGTACAGCCGGAATTCGCACGCGACGCTCAGCGCGCGATACAGCTTTTGAATGGGTCTGGAGTAGGATGTGAATCCGGTGAGCCATCCGCTTCTCGCGACTCCCACGGAACTCTCACTAGAGTTGAAGGGCGACAGATCGCCCCTCGTCCTAGATTTGCGTCCGGCCGAGGCCTTCGCCGACGCGCATCTTCCTGGCGCTGTTCACCTCGATCTGTTCGGATTGAGCATCATCGACACCGATCCGGCTCCGCTGAACGCGTTCTTCTGGATGATCGAGCACCTGCTCGCAAGCCGTGGCGTGTCCGATGACGTTCCGGTTGTCGTCTACGACGACGCGTCGGGCATGCGTGCCGCCCGAGCATTCTGGTTCCTCGAGTTCTTCGGTCATCCAAACGTCCGCCTGCTGGATGGCGGATACGGCGCCTGGGCGCGCGCCGGCCTTGCGACAACCAGGGAAACGACCAAGCCAAAAGGGACCGAATGGACCGGCACCCGCAATGACGATCGGCTCGCAAGCTGGCGCGACGTGAAGGATCGCATCGGCACAAAGGACGCGATCATTCTCGACACGCGGAGCGACGGCGAGTATTGCGGGACCACCGTGCGCGCGGCGAGAGGCGGAGCCGTGCCTGGGGCGATTCATCTGGAGTGGACGAATAACCTCGGGCCTGACGGCACGTTCAAGACGGGCGGCGAACTGACGAGGATGTATGCAGACGCGGGTGTCACCCCCGATCGTGAAGTCGTGACTTACTGCCAGGGTGGCTATCGTGCCGCCCATTCGTATCTGGCGCTTCGGCTGATCGGCTATCCCCGGATTCGGAACTACGTCGGATCGTGGAAGGAATGGGGCGACCGCGTCGACTTGCCAATCGAGCATCCCAAGAAGTAGAGGACATCATGGAGAAGATCGTCGATTACATTCACGTGCAACGCGATCGATATGTGGAAGAGCTGAAGCAGTACCTCGCCATCCCCAGCGTGAGCGCGCTTCCCGAGCACCAGGCCGACGTCCGCAAGTGTGCCGAGTGGTCGGCCGCGCACATGCGCGAGATCGGGCTGCAGAACGTCAAAGTGATCGAGACCCCAGGCAATCCAATTGTTTACGCCGACTGGCTCGGAGCGCCCGGCGCGCCGACGATCCTCTTCTACGGACACTACGATGTGCAGCCGGTCGATCCGGTCGAGCTCTGGGAGTCGCCGCCGTTCGAAGCCACAGTTCGCGAAGGAGAAATCTACGCGCGGGGTGCAGCGGACGACAAGGGTCAGGTCTTCATGCACTTCAAAGCTGTCGAAGCCCACATGAAGCAGAACGGCCGCCTGCCGGTGAACATGAAGTTCTTTATCGAAGGTGAAGAGGAAGTCGGCAGCCTGCACCTCGATCAGTTTGTACGCGACAACAAGCAAATGCTCGCGGCCGATGTCGTCGTGATTTCGGACTCGGCGATGTTCGCGCGTGGCGTGCCGTCGATCTGTTATGGGCTCCGGGGCCTGGTCTACTATCAGATCGATCTGCGAGGCACCAAGAGCGATTTGCACTCAGGCGTATTTGGCGGAGCGGTCGCCAACCCGGCGGCTGTGCTCGCACACGTGCTGGCGCAGATGAAGGACAAGAGCGGCAAGGTGAAGATCGCCGGCTTTTACGATGATGTGCGCGAGCTGACGCCAGAGGAGCGCGCCGAGTGGAAGAAGCTGCCGATGGATGAGAAGGCGTATCGAAAAGAGCTGGCGGCGCCAAAGCTGACGGGCGAGTCCGGCTACACGGTGCTCGAGCGCGTGTGGGGACGGCCGACATTCGAGGTGAACGGACTCCTGTCGGGGTTCACCGGCGAAGGGCCGAAGACGGTGATACCTGCCGTGTCGATGGCAAAGGTCAGCATGCGGCTCGTGCCGAATCAGAATCCCGACAAGATCGCGCACCTCTTTGAAGAGTATGTGAAGAAGGTGACGCCAGGAACGGTCGAGTTGAAGCTGACGCGCCTGCACGGCGGCAAGCCCTGGATGGCCGACTTCGATAGCCCCTATATCCGCGCGGCCGGCCGGGCGATTGAGAAAGGCTTCGGCAAGACCCCCGTGTTCACGCGCGAGGGTGGGTCGATTCCCGTCGTGGCGACCTTTCAGGAAGAGCTCGGGATTCCGAGTGTCCTCTTTGGGGTGGGACTGCCAGACGAGAATGCGCATGCGCCGAACGAGAAACTCGATCTCGGCAATTTCCACGGCGGCATCATCGCGTCGGCGTATCTCTATCAGGAGATCGCGAACCTCACATGATCAGGTCGCTCACACGCGCTCGTGTGGCGGCTCTCGCGAGTGTGTGTCTGGTGTCGGCCGCTTCGCGAGTGTTCGCGGCGCCGCCCGCGTACGTCGACATCACATGGATGTCGATCTCGAACATGTACTACGAGCTTGGGCCGCTGAATGTCGTTACAGACGGCTACATTACGCGCATCCCCGAGAGCACGTTTTTCGGCGGCGGTGGCGGTCTTGCGTCCACGAAGAGTGCCTTCACGCCGAATGTCTTTGCGGTCACGCGCGTGCTGACGGCGCTCGGAGGACGCTCAAAAGTGAACCTGTTGTTGACGGGTCATAGTCATTTCGACCACTCCTTCGACACGGCCACATGGTCGAAGCTTACCGGCGCGCGCATCATCGGCTCGAAGACCACGTGCCTGCAGGCGCAGGCCGAGCGGTTGCCTGCGGATCGATGCCGGGCCGTCAACGGACGCGAAGTGATTCCCCTCGGCGACGGTGTGACGATGAGAGTCGTACGCTGGAATCACAGCGGCGATCCGAAGGTGAACCCTGAGCAGCACAATCCGGTGGAGCTCAGCGCGGTGCCCTCACGGGATCGCGCCACAGGTGGTCTGCATCCTGGCGTAGCGGAGGATTTTCCTAACGGCGGCGGCAACCGCGCGTTTCTGTTCACGGTCGACGGCCCGCAGGGGCGCTTCAGCTGGTTCTTCCAAAACTCGGCGAGCGCCGTCGATCTCGATGTCCCGATTGTCATTGATGGTATCGACTACGGAGCGCCCATCGAGAATCTGAGACTCGCGATGAAGGATGCGGCGCTCGAATCGGTCGATCTCTGGATCGGATCCGGCGGCCGTGCGATTGCCGAGCTCGTGGCGCCCATTCTGAAGCCGAAGGCGTATCTACCCGTTCATTGGGACGGTTTGTACGGTGCGTTCGAGAAAGGTGTGCCTCGCGCCTACAACGATCAGAATCTTGAATCGTTTCTTCAAACAGCGGGCGTCACGCTGGTCCGCCCTGTGCAGTACATGGACAAATGGCGGCTCGATCGCAACGGCGTGAGGCCTCTCGACAACGCGCAGGTCAAAAAAGCCCTGGGTTTCTGAGTGGGCGACATTATTGCCATCGGCGGTGCGTCGTTTGCGGCCGAGCCGCGTAATCTGGCCCTCGACAGATATATTCTCGACCAGACGAGAAAGGATCGGCCCAATGTCCTGTTCATTCCGACGGCGACTGGCGACGCCGATCCCTATGTCGCAAAGTTCTATGCGGCCTACGCGAGTCTGGATGCAAGGCCGGTGCACCTGACGTTCTTTCAGCGTACGCCCGACTTGCGCCGGCTGATTTCGACGCAGGACGCGATCTATGTTGGCGGCGGCAATACGAAGAGCATGCTGGCCGTATGGCACGAGTGGGGTCTGCCGGATCTGCTGAAGGACGCGTCTGCGGCCGGCACGGTGCTGGCCGGCGTCAGCGCCGGCGCCATCTGCTGGTTCGAGCAGGGAATCACCGATTCGTGGGGCGACCGCCTTCGACCGCTGGAAGGCCTCGGCTTCATTGCCGGCAGCTGTTGCCCTCACTATGACGGCGAGCCAGAGCGGCGCCCCTCGTTTCACGCGCTGCTGGGGCGAGGGGAGGTTAAACCCGGGATCGCCATCGAAGATGGTGTCGCCGCGCACTACCGCAACGGCCGTCTCGAACGTGTCGTCACGGCGCGCGAGCGCTCGCGGGCGTATCAGGTGACGATCGATTCCGGCGTCGTCAGGGAGAACGTCCTGCCGGCAACGTACCTGCAAGCAGAAACTGGAAAGTGACTTCAAAACCTACTTCTTACTTCCTACTTCCTACTTCTTACTTTCTAGTTGAGCGATGCCACTCTCCTCCGCAGCGTCTTCACATGCTCCCACAGCTGTTCATGGTCAGACCGCGATTCTTCGTCGACTGCCGCGCCGGACGTGAAGTGCAAGTACTGCTGGAGATCCCGCAAGGCGGCCGAGAAATCGTTCATGTGATAGGCCAGCAGTCCTCGATCGCGCAATTCGGTCAGGGCCGGCGGATCGACCGCCAGCAGCAGTTCCGTGACGCTCCGCGCCTGCGGGAACGAGTGCAGGCGCACGTAAATCCGCTTCAGGTTCAGCAGGATGCGCGTCAGCATCTGCGGCTTCGTAGCCGGAGCCAGCAGTTCGTTATCGAACGGCGCGCTTTCGCCGACGTGCCGCTCGAAAAGCCGGCGGCAGTCGTGCTCCGTCAGGCGCGCACCGCGATGAAACGGGTCGAGAATGAGGTCGGTCGTCGTTGATCCCTCGTTCCGATGCGGTGGATAGCGCATCAGGAAGTGTCCGGGGAAGTTGATGCCCTCGACGTGAATGCCTGCACGTCTGGCGACTTCCATGTAAACGAGAGCCAGCGTAATAGGGATGCCAGTTCGACGGTCGAGCACTTCGTTGAGAAAACTATTGCTGGGATCCTCGTACCGGTCGCGATTGCCAGTGAAGCCCTCTTCCTCAAACAGGTACGCGTTCAAGACATCGACGGCACTCTCGGACTTCCGGGCGTCCTGCAAACATCCACTCGCGAGCAATCGCTCGCGCGCGGCTGCCCCCATGGCGTCGAGTTGTGCAAGGTACGGCGCTGGATCGAGAAGTGGACACTCGAGCCTCGCGATGACCAGCGCCGGCGAGGCGAGGTCGCGTTCGGGACTCGCCGCGAGCCTGGAAAATTCCTGGATGAGGGCGTCCTTCATGGTTCCCGTCCATTATCGCGCACGATGGCTTCCAACCGAGGGATCGTAATCTCGCTGAGGTGTTCGACGACGAGATCGGCGGCGGTCAGATCTGCCGCCGGATAGGTGTGGGTGACCGCGACGCATCGAAGGCCGGCACTACGAGCGGCTTCGAGTCCCCAATGCGAGTCCTCGATGGCAATGCAGGAGCCCGGGTTCAGCACTTTCACATCGCGCAGCTTGGCCATCGCGAGCATATAGAGATCGGGCGCCGGCTTTCCGCGCACGCCGTCCGACGCCGACGCAATTGCGTGAAAATACTCACGAAGCCCCGCGTGATCGAGCACCAGCGCGATCTCCGGTTCCAGAGCGCCCGATGCCACCGCCAGCGGGACGCGTGACGCACACCGTTTTACGCACTCGACGGCTCCCGGGAAGAGCACGCCGGCACTCGACAGCAGATCTTCGACGATCTCGGACTTTGCGGCGATCCACTCGTCGATTGTGCCGCCGTCGTGCTGCAACCCTCGATCCTTCACCAGCGCACGGAACAACCCCAGGTCGTCATAGCCGAGATACTTGGCGTAGTACTCCTCTCGGCCGAGTTCGATTCCGTCTCGCTGAAGGACAGACTGATATGCGCGCAGATGCAGCGGCTCGCTGTCGGCGATCACCCCGTCGAAATCGAAGAAGACGGCTTGAAGCATCAACGAAGGCGCTGGCCGGCGCGAATCGGCACAGGCAGACGGTTTTCCTTCGGCGGATAGGGGCAATCGAACGTCGAATTGTAGTAGCAGTAGGGGTTATAGGCCTTGTTGAAGTCGACGTTGTAGAGGCCGGTCGGCGTGCGCTCCAGATCGAGGTAACGTCCGGCTGCGTACGTTTCCGTTCCGCTCGTCAGATCGCTGAACGGCACGAACAGACGATTCAGGTCATTCGATCCGGCTTCGATGAAGGCGCCGAGCGTCAGCGGCCGGCCCTGCAGAGTGAATTCGAGCACGCCGACGCGCTCCTCCTTCCGTGTTTCGCCGGTTGAGGTCGGCATGTCGACGAAGATGCGCTGGTCGGCGAGCTTCAGTGACGCCGGCACGACGTACTCGACATCCGGCGGAAAGTATTTCAGCGGCAGAAGCGTGTCCATCAGATGCGGTGGCACCGGCTGGTTCGGGCGGCTCCGAAACGATTCATCCAGCTCTGCCCGCGCCGCCTGAAGCTGCTCGGGGTAGCTGGCATCCGAGTCGGGCGGCGGCGGACTTCCGCCATTGCACGCAACCAGCATTCCTGACGTCAACACCGTCAGCACAACCTGAAAACGTAACCTCATTGGAAAATGTAACTCCCGCGCCTGACCGTCTCGTCTGCGATCCGGCGCCTTCGGATCACTGTATCGGTCGGCATCACTTTCAGCAACCTCCGCAACGCTGCCAGGTGCGTACGAAGTGTATCGCCTTCCGCCATCGCGGCCAGCAGTCGCCTTGCCATTGTTTCGATAGTCGCGGCTGCGCCATCAGTCACGATAGCCGTCGCGTCGGCATGAAACGCCGCCGCCTGCCCCGTGGCTGCGGCCGCTCGTAGCTGCGCGCTTTCGGCGCACGCAGTGGCAATAAGGATGTCCGCAATGGCGATCAGCACTTCCTGCTGCTCGGCGATATCTTCGCCATAGCGCTGCATCGCGAGCCCAAGCGCCATCAGCGCCACTTTCTTGAACGATCCCACGGTGTCGTCCGCCGATCCCTGGCCCGAAAGAATCTCGTCCTGCAGGTTCCTGGCGGCACCAATCAATGGAAGATCCCCTTTCAGGGATCGTCGAATCAACATTCCCGGGATGAGGAGTCTGTTGATCTCGTTGGTGCCCTCGAAGATCCGATTCACCCGCGCATCGCGGTAGTGCCGCTCTGCCGGGTAGTCGCGAACGAAACCGTTTCCACCGTGGATCTGCACGTTCTCGTCGAGCACGAAATCCAGCGTTTCGCTGCCTGCCACTTTCGCGATCGATGCTTCAACGGCGAATTCCTCCATTGCCGCGAGCACGGCGCCTGAGCCTTCCCCCAGCGCAATAGATGCGTCGATCAGGCCCGCGGTTCGATAGAGCAGGCTTTCAACGGCGTACGTTCGCGCGCTCATCTCGCCGAGCTTGTGCCTGATAGCCCCGAACGACGCAATGGTCTTGCCGAATTGCTTGCGCGAAGCAGCGTATCGCGCGCTGTCGCCCACCGCGAGGGCTGCTCCTCCGACGCACATTGCACCCAGCTTGAACCTGCCGAAGTTCAGGACGTTGAACGCGACCTTGTGGCCCTTACCAATTTCTCCAAGCAAATTCCCCGCGGGCACTCGAGCGTCCTGGAGCAGCAGGGGAGTGGTAGACGAGCCATGGAGGCCCATCTTGTGCTCTTCCTTACCGGTGCTGACGCCGGGAAAGCCGCGCTCGACGATGAAGGCAGTAAAGTGCTCGCCGTCGACCTTGGCGAACACGACGAAGACGTCGGCGAATCCTCCATTGGTGATCCACATCTTCTCGCCGTTCAACGAGAAGCCTCCGTCCGGCAGTTTCACGGCTCGGGCATTCGCTCCCAATGCATCGGATCCGGATCCGGACTCGCTGAGCGCGTACGCGCCGACCATCTCGCCCGCGATCAGCCGCGGCAGATATCGAGCTTTCTGTTCGGGCGTCCCGAACAGCAGAATGGGCGTGATGACGAGGTTGCCCTGGGCGCCGAACGCCGCGCTGAACGACGCGCTGCCAGACAAGTTGCGACTGACGATGAGCGCAGCGGTCTTGTCGAGGCCTACACCGCCAAACTCCTCCGGCGCATCGACGCCGAGCAATCCCAGCTCGCCAGACCGGCGCAGAAGCTGCCGCGCGAAGGCCCAGTCTTTCTGTTCAAGGCGATCGATGTTGGGGACGACCTCCTTGTCGACGAACTCCTGAGCGGTCCGGCCGATCAGGCGCTGCTCCTCCGACAAGTGCTCAGGCGTGAGGACGGTCGTCGGGTCTGCAGGCCCGAGCAGCCAGGCCCCTCCCTTAGCGGCACCCGCAGCCATCACGCGATCCTCTCGAGAATTCCGGCCGCGCCCATTCCACCGCCGACGCACATCGTCACGAGGCCGTAGCGCGACTGACGGCGTGCCATCTCATAAATGATGCTCGTCGTCAGCTTCGCTCCCGTGCAGCCGAGCGGATGACCGAGGGCGATAGCGCCGCCGTTGACGTTCAACCGTTCTTCGTCCATCGGCAACTCGCGAAGGCAGGCGATGACTTGAGCGGCAAACGCTTCGTTCAGCTCGATCACATCCATTTCGTTCAACGAGAGGCCCGCCAGCTTCAGCACCTTCCGAATCGCCGGCACGGGGCCAATGCCGAAGCGCTCAGGCGCGACACCGGCCGTGGCAAACGCGACGAACCGCGCAAGCGGCTTCAGCTGGCGTTCCTTTGCAAAACGATCGGACGTCAACAGCACGACCGACGCGCCGTCGCTCATCTGCGAGGAATTTCCAGCGGTGACGGTACCTCTCACGTGAAATGCCGGTTTCAGCTTTGCGAGCGCGTCGAGCGATGTGTCGCGACGAGGCCCTTCATCGGTAGCCAGGGCCCCGATCGGCAGCGTCTCCTCACGAAACCTTCCGGCATCGATCGCAGCCACCGCCCGCTGGTGACTGCGGAACGCGAACGCGTCTTGTGCGTCACGAGAGATCTTGTAGTCCCGTGCGTGATTTTCCGCGACGAGTCCGGTGCTCAGATATACGTCTGGATAGGAGTCAATGAGGGCGGGATTCGGCGCGACCTTGTTGCCGCCCATCGGCACCAGGCTCATGCTTTCGGTGCCGCCGGCAATGATGACTGAAACTGAACCGCCCCTGATCCGGTCGGCGCCAAAGGCGATCGCCTGAAGGCCGGAGGCGCAGAATCGATTGATCGTCACGGCAGACGCTTCAACAGGGATACCGGCCCGGAGACTGGAGATGCGCGCCACGTTCAGCCCCTGCTCGGCTTCGGGCATCGCGCATCCGATGATGACGTCCTCCACATCCGCCGGAGACACACCCGGCGCGCGATTCAGAACTTCGCGCATCACTGCCGCCGCCAGCTCGTCTGGCCGTGTCGAGCGCAGCGATCCCGCCGGTGCTTTTCCGACTGGTGTGCGGACAGCTGACACGATGACAGCATCAGTCATTGAAATCCTGAAGGAGATCCTCGATGGCGTCGCCGACTTCCGTGACATGGCCGTCGAAGAGATGATCGGCGTCGTCGATGACGACGAGCTCTTTCGGCTCGGGAAGCTGGCCGTAGAACTTGCGGACCGCTTTCACCGGGATGAGCTCATCGCGTTCGCCGTGAATGATGAATGCCGCCTTGCCCGCCGTGACGGCCGGCGCGAAATCGTAGAGCGTCACCGGCGGCGCAATCCCGATGATAGCGGTGACACGGGGATCCTCGACGGCCGATGTCATCGCGACCCACGCGCCGAACGACATGCCGGCGGCCCAGACTCGCGTCACGTGGGGATAGCGAGCCACCATGAATGCCAGCGCTGCGGCAAAGTCGTCCTTCTCACCGGACCCGCCAGCGAACGCGCCATTGCTTCGGCCGACTCCCCTGAAGTTGAACCGCAGGGCAGGGCAGTCGATGCGCGCGAACGCTTTTGCGGCATGAAAGACGGCCTTGGTGTGCAGTGTTCCGCCAGCGGTCGGAAGCGGATGGGCGAGGACCGCTACAGCGCGCGGCTCTCCGCCGGCTTTTTCGTTGATGACTCCTTCCAGCACCCCGGCCGGGCCGGGGATTTCTACGGTGAGGAGACGGATGTTCTCAGCCATTCAGGAATCTCGAGACGATCATCGCAAACCGTTCTGGCGCGGAGATGGTTCCCAGGTGACCGGTGTTCTCGAACAATTGATACCGTGCCCCCTCGATCGCGGTCACATAGCTCATCGAGTCGTCGGGTCCGACAACTCTATCGAGATCTTGCTCGCCTGTAACGACAAGAGTGGGAACCGTGATGCGCGCGCAGTCTCGATCGAAGCGTTCGGCAGCAGCCATGCGCGCTCGCACCCCCATCCGCCATGGTACAGCGGGCGCCCTGATGACGCGCGGCGCAGCCTTTGCGCAAAACCTGATTCGCTCGACGAGATTGGGATATGTCACTCGCAACTCGCCCCAGGACCGGCGCGCTGCGCCGATGGCAAACAGTGGACTTCGCAGCAGCGGCCTATCGATGTCCGCCTGCTGATGCGGCGTCGGCTTCCAATGTGGCCCCGGTGTCGAGACAAGGATGAGCGCCCGGACCCGCTCGGGCCGTTGCGCCGCGTATCGAAGCGCAATAAGACCGCCAAACGACACGCCGCACATGACAGCTGCGGGGATTTGCCTGGCATCGAGAAGGCCGTCAACGTAGCCGACAAACGCGTCGAACCCGCTTCCGGGCGATACGGGCGCGCCGCCGCCCGGTTCACCCGGCAGCGAGCTCGAGACGACACGGAACTCCTTCGACAGCGCCGTCACTGCTGGATTCATCCACTCCCAGCGCCCATGAATCCCTGGAATCAACACCAGGGCCGGACCCGTTCCAATGTCAATCATCGTGTCAGTTCGTCAATTCCTCAGGGGTTTGCCCGTCTTCAGTGTGTGCTGAATGCGTTCGAGGGTTTTCGGCTCGCCGCACAAACTCAGGAATGCCTCGCGCTCGAGATCCAGAAGGTGTTCCTCGGTGACCGTTGCCGAGGCTGGCAGAGAGCCTCCTGCAAGAATCCACGACAGCTTACGGCCGATAAGCGCGTCGTGATCGCTGATCCGGCCGGCACGCCACGCGAGGTGCACTCCGAGATCAAGCAACGCGCGGGTGGGGTCGCCTCCAACCGGAATGGCAGATCGGCGCGCGGGCGGGACGTAGCCCTCTCGGACCCTTTCGAGTGCCAGCTGCTTCGCGTCGTACACCAGGCGTTCGCGGTTCATCGTGATGCAGTCGACATCGCGAAGGTAATCCAGGCGGCGGGCGTCGGTTCCCGCGGTCGACGTCTTTCCGAAGCCGATCGTCTCGAACGCCTTCTGGGCGCCGCTTCGGAGCAGCATCTCTTTGGTGCCGCCCCCGGCAGGGATGAGACCGACGCCGGCCTCTACCAGTCCAATATAACTCTCGGCTGCGGCTTGCACCCGGTCGCCGTGGAGCACGATCTCGCACCCTCCACCGAGGGTCAGACCAAGCGGCGCGATGACGACTGGCACCTGTGAATATCGCAGGCCGGTCGTGGCCCGCTGGAACGTCCGGATCATCGCGTCGATTTCGTCCCAGTTCTCATCCTGCGCTTCGAGCAGGAGGAGCATCAAGTTGGCGCCGACAGAAAAATTCTGGGCGTCGGTCGCAACCACCAGAGCGACGAAATCCTGTTCGGCTCTTGCCACTCCCCGCTGAAGCATCTCCAGCGCGTCCCCGCCGATGGCGTTCATCTTGGAGTGCAGCGAGACGGCGAGAACGCCGTCGCCAAGATCGATCAGGCTGGCTCCGGCATTCGACTGAACAACCCGTTCGCGCTCCGCGGCGCTTCGTAGAATCTCGAATTCGGGATGAGCGGGTGCAAGGGGCTCGGAGCGCATCTTCTTTCCGTCGAGACCGATGGCGTCCCACAGCTCGAACGGGCCTTGCGGCCACCCATAACCCCATCGCATCGCACGGTCGATGTCGTCGAGCGAGCCCGCGATGTCGGGCGCCACATCAGCGGTGTATTTCAACGCCGGCAACAGCGTCTCTTGCAGGAATTCACCGACGCGATCGGAGCCTGAAAGCAGCTTCCGCACGCGATCGGCGAGCGGCAGGGAAGCCGTCGCGTCAAGTGAGGGGAGTGCGGGCGGCTGACGCGGCCGGTACTCCATCTTCACCGGGTCGAGCGACCAGATCTCTGTTTCGCCGGAAGGTCCGACGCGCCGCTCGTAGAATCCGCGTCCGGACTTCTCTCCTATCCATCCGCGGCGCACCATTTCGGCAACGAAGGGAGGGGCGTGAAACCGCGCCCCTCGCTCGGCGGGAAGCCGAGCCGCGAGGTCGTTCGCCACGTTCAGAATGATGTCGAGCCCGGCGATGTCGGCCGTTCGGAACGTCGCGCTCTTTGGCCTGCCGAGCCCAGGGCCCGTAATGGCGTCGATGTCCTCGACGGTGTACTTGCCCGATGCGAGCGACTCGAAAATACGTAACAGGCCGTACATCGCCACATGATTCGCGATGAACCCCGGTGTGTCTCTCGCGATCACGACGTTCTTGCCGAGCCTGAGATCAACGAACGCTCCAACGGCGGCGATGACGGCTGGGTCGGTGTCCCCGGCCGGGATGAGCTCGACGAGCGGGAGATAGCGAGGTGGATTGAAGAAGTGCGTGCCAAGCCAATGGCGGCGAAAGTCGGCGCTCCGGCCCTCTGCAAGACCGGCAATTGACAGCCCGGATGTATTCGAGCTGACGATCGATCCCGCTTTTCTGAAAGCATCGACCTGTTCCAGCAGCGCACGCTTGACGTCCGCCTTTTCGACGATCGCTTCGACGACCCAGTCCGCCTCTGCGATGTCCTTCAGGTGCTCGTCGAAACCGCCGGTCCGAATTCGCGCGAGCACGTCTGAAGTGAAGAACGGATCCGGTTTCAGCTTCCGTGCACGCTCGAGCCCTTCGCGTGCGATGTGCGGCGTGAGATCGAGCAGCAGAACCGGGCAACCGCCGTTGGCGAAGTGCGCGGCGATCTGCGCGCCCATCGTTCCGGCGCCGAGAACGGCAGTCGATCGGATTTTCCGTGCGAAAGGCGGCATGAAGCGCCATGTTACAATGCCGACGCTCCCCAAAAACACGAGGTGTTCACATGGCTTGGCTTCGGACTGCGCTCACAGTGATGTGTCTTGCGGTGGCCGGCCTGGCATCCGCGCAGACCCGCGCGACGAGCGCCGATCTCACGGGCACGGTCGTGGACCAGCAGTCGGCCGTTCTGCCCGGCGCCACGGTGACCGCCACCAACAACGACACCAACTACAGCCGAAGCGCCACGACGGATGAAGCCGGTCACTTCCTGATCCCGGCCCTGGCGCCAGGGCGCTACAGTGTTCGCGCCGAACTTCAGGGTTTTTCGCCGCGCAGCGTAAACGATGTGGTCCTGTCGCTTGGCAGCCAGATTGACGTGCGGCTGCAACTCAACGTCGCGGGTGGCCAGGAACTGGTCGTCGTTGCTGGAACGGCGCCGCTCGTGGATCCGCAGAAGACGGTCGTTTCCAGCGTCATCGCCCAGGAACAAATCGAGCGCCTGCCCATCAATGGCCGCAGCTTCATTGGCTTCTCGCTGCTGACGCCGGGCGTGTCGACTGACAGGACACCGCAGCAGGGCGCTTCTGGGACGTCGGGTCTGACGTTCGCCGGACAGCGCGCCCGCTCGAACAACATCACGGTCGATGGGCTCGACAACAACGACGCGTCGATCGGCGCAGTTCGCGCGACGTTCAGCCAGGAAGCCGTGCGCGAGTTTCAGGTACTGACGAACTCGTACTCCGCGGAGTTCGGCAAAGCGGTGGGTGGCGTCGTCAACATCGTGACCAAGAGCGGTACCAATACCCTGGGCGGCAACGCGTTCTACTTCGGCCGTGATGATGGACTCAACGCGAAGGACCATTTTGAGAAGTTCGACGTCAACGGCAACGAAATTTCGCGGGAGAAAGCGCCATACGGACAGAAGCAGTACGGCGGCACGCTCGGCGGGCCCATCCGGCGCGACAGGACCTTCTACTTCGTGTCGTTCGAGCGGCTCGACATCAGCGCCAACAACTTCGTGACGATCGACGACACGACGCCCGTCACCTATGCCGGTCAGAACTTTGGCACGGCGGCTCAGATTCTGCGCAACGCAGGCTTTCCCGTGCAGACCGGCAATGCGCCCTATCGGGTGCAGTCGAGTCAGTTTCTCGGCAAGATCGACCACACGCTGGATACCAGTAACGTGCTGACAACGCGGTTCAACTGGGCACAGGATCTGAACGAGAACATCGAGCCGTTTGGCGGCATCGTGGCGCGCAGCCGGGGCGGCGTGTTGAACAGCCACGATGTGATGTTCGCCGCCTCTGAAACCTCCGTGCGTTCATCCAAGATGGTGAACGAGATGCGGTTTCAAGTGGCGCTTCGCGATCAGACAGTGCGATCGCTCGATCCGTTGTGTGGTGGGGAATGCATTGAGGAAAATCAGGGTGGACCGACGCTCGAGGTCCTCGGCGTCGCCAGTGTGGGCCGCCAGCGATTTACGCCGCAGCCTCGGAGAAATACGCGATACCAGGTGCTCGATACGGTCAGCTACTACACCGGCGCACATCAGATGAAGGCGGGGATCGATTTCAACTACATCGATCAGAGCGAGCAGAGCCTTCCGCTCCATTTTGGGGGGCGCTATATCTTTGCGACGATCCCTGCAGCGCAGGCTCCGCTGCTCGGCCTGCCGCCTCTCGAAGTGTCGCCGATCGTCGCTGTAAAGCTGGGCATTCCCGGGCGCTATGTTCAGGGCTATGGCAACTCGCTCGCCCCCTATACCTACAGCGATTTTTCAATGTTCGCGCAGGACGACTGGCGGATCACGCCGCGGTTGACGGCGAAAGTCGGCCTCCGCTATCAGGTGCAGATGTGGCCCGACGTGAACTACACGGTGGCCGGTTATCCGGATATGTACCAATTTCCCGGTGACGGCAACAACCTTGCGCCACGGTTCGCCGTGGTGTGGGATCCAACCGGCGATCGCAAGACGACGGTTCATGGCGCGTACGGCATCTACTTCGACAATCTCATTACCGGCCTCGTCGGCATTACGAAAGGGATCAACGGACGCGACGGTGTGAGGACACTCGTCGCGTCGTTGCCGACGACGGCGGCTGCGTGGAATACGCCGGGCCGCCGGCTTCCGGAGCCGTCAACTCCATACCCAAGCCTGGTGATTTCCATCGACCCCGGACTTCAGACGCCCTACGCGCATCATCTGGCGGGTGGCATCGCGCACGAGCTGCCAGGGCAGACGTCGCTTTCGGCCGACGTCATCTACGTTCGCGGCTTCAAGCAGCCGTCGACGCTCGACTACAACCCGCTTGTTCCGTCCCTGGGCGCCGGCAGACGGCCTGCGGATGTGAATGGCGTTCCTGGCACGTCGAACTCAGTACTGCAGTACACCTCGTTCGGCGAAACGTGGTACCGCGGCCTGACGGTATCGGCCGTCAGACGTTTCATGAACCGCCATCAGCTCTTGATGAGCTATACGTTGTCAAAGGCGGAAGACAACGGCACCGACTTTCAGAGCGAGTTCATCGCTCAAGACAGCGGGCGTGGCCGAGACCCCGGCAATCTGAAGGGGCTTCCACTGGCGTTCGATCCCGATTCAGAGAAGGGGCCATCGGTTCAGGATGAGCGGCACAGGTTTGTGGCGAGCGGTATCTATGTGCTGCCGCGCGACATCGAGCTGTCGTCGATCATCACGATCGGATCCGGGCGTCCCTTCAATATTCTGGCGGGCGCGGATTTGAACGGCGATGGAGACGGAGGCGCGACCGATCGGGCGCGGGGAACGCTGAGCGACATCACCACATCGGCGATGCGCGACGCCGGTACGCTGCCTGCGCAGGCGACCGTCGACTTGCGCGTGGCAAAGCGATTCGTGGCGGGTCCCACCCGCGTGGAAGGGATTTTCGAGATCTTCAATCTGCTCAACAGGGCGAACTACACTGCCGTGAACAATGTGTGGGGCACGGGAGCCTATCCCGGGTCGCCGGTGTCGAGCTACGGGAAGTTCACGCAGGCGGGGCCGCCGCTGCAGATGCAGCTCGCCGTCAAGGTCAGCTTCTAAAACTCAGTCGACGAGGTTGTGCTGAATGCCGTAGTGCATCAGCTCGGCCGTTGTCTTCATGCCCATCTTCTCGAGAACCCGCGACCTGTACGTGCTCACGGTCTTGACGCTCAACGACAGCCGGAGAGCCACCTGTGAGACGGTGAGGCCGGACGCGATCATTCGCAGCACCTGATACTCGCGGTCCGACAACGCTTCGTGCGGCCGTTGCCCGCGCTCTGGCTGCGTGTTGGCGACCAGTTCCTCGACAACGGCGGGGTTCAAGTACCGGCGTCCGGCGATCACTTCGCCGACCGCTTTCACGAGCTCGGTCGTCGGACTGTCTTTCGTGAGGTATCCGGATGCGCCGGCGTTCATCGCGCGCCGTGCGAACTGATCGGGCGGATGCATGCTGAGAACGAGCACCGGCAGCGTCGGCCGCTCGCGCCGAAGATCTTTCAGAAGGTCGAGACCGCTTGCGCCCGGGAGCGTGAGATCGAGCACCATGACGTCCCAGTCGGTGCTGCGGATCTCGGTCATGCCCTCCTCGGCGTTGGCCGCCTCGCCGACGAGCGCAGACTGAAACGCGCTGGTCAACACCTGTTTAATCCCTTGACGCACAAGCGGGTGATCGTCGACGAGAAGGATTCTGGTCATGATCTGGCCGATGGAACCTTGACGGTGACGGTTGTTCCGCGCCCCGGTACGCCCGTAATCGTACATCTGCCGCCGAGCAGGCGCGCGCGTTCCGACATGCCGAGCAATCCAATCGACATCATGCTCGAGATTTCCGGTCTGGCAATTCCTCGGCCGTTGTCCTTCACGACGAGCACCAGCGTTCGGCCCTGCTCAGCCAGGCTGATTCGCACCGCTCCGGCATGGGCGTGCCGCACCACGTTGGTGAGCGCCTCCTGCAGAATTCTGTAGAGGGCCAGCGCGCGCGTGCGATCCGCGACGTCGTGCACCAACTGCGATACGACCCGGCACCGGATGCCCGTGCGCGCCTGAAACTTCGTCGCCTCCCATTGGATCGCCTCGCGTAGACCCAGATGGTCCAGGACCGCCGGCCGAAGGTCTCCAGAGATCTGCCGAACCGACTGAATGCTCACTTCGATGAGCCCGATGAGCGACTGCAACTTGTTCACCAGCTGGATGCCGGGTTTTGGCTCGCTTTTCTTCAGCTCATCAACCAGCCAGCTGAACTCGAGCTTCAAGCTGGTCAGCACCTGTCCCAGCTCGTCGTGCAGTTCACGTGCGACACGCGCCCGCTCTTCTTCTCGAGCCATCTCCAGACGGAGTGACAGGGCGTGCAGGGCCTTCTTCCGGCTCGCGCGGCTACCGCGGCGGGGCGCCAACCTTTTTGACGCCCTTGGCCGTTTCATCTGTTGAATGCGGGCTCGATGGTCAGGATCTGGACGATGACGCGTAAGTATAGCTGCCCGGTGCAAAACCGCCAGCGACGAAGTCTGCAGACGGCGTTCTTGTCAGATAAACACCTACTCCGCAACTACGGGATGAATGCACGCGCGGGGCGCTCATACCGATACTCAGGATGACGTGTGAGTCCGTTAGAACACCAAACAGTGACCGAACTGCCCCGTGCGACGTCCCTTGGAAAGGTGCTCGTGGTCGACGATGTGTCGGCTAACGTGGACTTGCTCAACACCCTTCTATCTCGGGAGGGATACACCGTGCTTACCGCTTCCGACGGTCAGCAGGCGCTCGAAATCGTGGCGCGCGAACATCCTGATCTCGTGCTGATGGACGTGATGATGCCGAAGCTCAACGGATTCGGCGTCTGCGAGCAAATCAAGCAGAACAAAGCGACGCGGCTGACGCCAGTGGTGTTGATCACGGCCCTGTGCAAGCGGGAGGATCGCATCCAGGGCATCAATGCCGGCGCCGACGATTTTCTCATCAAGCCGATCAATATCCACGAGCTGACCGCTCGTGCCAGATCCCTCATCAGGCTGAAGCGTTACACCGACGATCTCGACACGGCCGAATCGGTAATCGTCAGTCTGGCGCTCGTCATCGAAGCTCGCGATGCGTACACGGACGGCCACTGCAACCGCCTCGCCGACTACGCGACCGCCCTCGGAAGCGCACTCGGACTCGGCAACGAGGATGTGGCGGCGCTGTATCGCGGGGGCTATCTCCACGACGTCGGGAAAGTCGGGATTCCGGATGCCGTGCTTTTGAAGAGCGGCCGCCTCACGCAAGAGGAGTACAAGGCCATCCAGCAGCATCCTGTCATCGGCGACCGGCTCTGCGGCGAGCTTCGTTCCCTGCGCCGGGTGCGGCCGATCGTGCGCCATCACCACGAACGTCTCGACGGAACCGGCTATCCCGATCGGCTGACGGGAGACGACATTCCGCTGCTCGCGCAGATCATGGGCATCGTTGATGTCTACGACGCCATTACGACCGAACGGCCGTACAAGCCGGCGGTTCGGTCCGATCGGGCATTCGAAGAGTTGATGGACGAGGTCAAACAAGGCTGGCGCCGGAGAGACCTTGTCGAAGAGTTCATCAGGCTGATGCAGTTGACGCGCAGGCCCGCAATCGACACTCCATGAACGACGATCGCATCTTTCTCCACGACATGAAGAACATGCTCGGCATCATCATCGGGTTCAGCAACCTGCTGCTCGAGGGGATGCCGGAGGAAGATCCTCACCGCGGCGATGTCGACGAGATTCGCCTCGCGGCCGAGGGGGCGATCGCGCTGCTGGCTCGATGGAGTCAGGCCAATCTGGATCGCGTGAAAGGGGACACGAGGTGACCGCGCCCAGGCCCGGCCTTCTCGTTGTCGATGACGAGCCCGGCATCGTGAGGCTGATCAAGCGGTTCGCAGAGGGTATGGGCTTCGTCGTGACCGCCGCAGAGAGCGGGCAGGAGGCGCTGGAAAAGCTCGAGACCGAAAAAGCGGCTGCCGCGCTCGTCGATCTGCGCATGCCCGACGTCGATGGCCTGGAAGTCCTTCGCCGAATCCGCACGGCGCAGCCGGACTGCCAGGTCATCCTGATGACCGGTCATGCGAGCCTCGATACGGCGATCGAGGCGATCAAGCTCGGCGCGATGGACTACCTGAGCAAGCCCTTCGACTTCGATCGCCTGCAGGAACTGCTGGGCGGTGTTCGGGACGATATCGAACGCCGGCGCGCGCTGCTCGCCGCCGAGAGCCGCATGGTGAGGCAACTGGAGTTCGGCGGCATGGTTGGCCGCAGTGCCGCAATGCTCGAGTTGTTCGATCGGATCAGGCGATTCGCGCCCCATGTCCGAACGGCTCTCGTTACCGGAGAGACGGGTACAGGGAAAGAGCTCGTTGCAAGGGCATTGCATGCGTCAGGCCCGCGACCGAGCAAGAAATTCGTCTGCATCAACTGCTCTGCCGTCGTCGAGTCCCTGTTCGAGAGCGAGCTTTTTGGCCACGTGCGAGGCGCGTTCACAGGCGCGGTCGAGGCGAAGCCCGGATTGTTCGAAGTTGCCGACGGCGGCACGCTCTTCCTCGACGAGATCGGTGAACTGCCGCTGCCCGCCCAGGCCAAGCTCCTGCGCGCTCTCGAAACCGGCGATGTGCAGCGCGTCGGCAGCGTCGATGCGCGTCACGTTGATGTGCGCGTCGTTGCGGCGACCAACCGCGATCTGCGTGCGGAATCGGCGGCAGGGCGCTTCAGGGAAGACCTGTTCTACCGCTTGAGCGTCGTCGAGTTGAATGTCACTCCGCTGCGAGATCGGCGTGAGGACATTCCCTATCTGACCGCGGCTTTCGTGCGTGAGTTTGCGGGGCGATTCGGCAAGCCCATCCTGGGGCCGACTCCTGCCGCCGAACGAATTCTGCTGACGGCGCCCTGGCCGGGAAATGTGCGGGAGTTGCGGAATACGATCGAAAGAATCTGCATTGTGACAGACGACCGCCTCTTCACGGAGAAGGATACGGCTGCGTGCGTCACCTCTCTCCCACCGGGTGTGTCGCCGCCAGCGGCATCGGCGGGCGCCACGAGAACAGCGAACTCGCCTCTCCTGGCCGATGCGGAGCGCCAGCACATCTCGCGCGTCCTCCACGGCACGGCTGGCAACAAGAAGGCAGCGGCGAAGCAACTCGGCGTAAGCAGGCGGTCGCTCTACCGGAAACTCGATCGTCTAGGCCTCAGATAAACACCGACAGGTGTGCGGGGAAGCCCCGCGCACACCCCCTCGTGGTGTGCGGATGGTGCCCACGGCGCACATGTCTCGTATCGACACAAATCATTTAAGATATTGATATTAAAGATATTACAGTTGTCTTGGGATATGGCACAGCCTCCGCATTAGGAACGGGCATCGGCGCACAAAGCGCCGGACGTTTTGAGGAGAGCAGCCGTGAAGATCAAGCGCACTCTGGCACTGGCGGTCGTCGTCGGACTCAGCTTTTCGAGCGCCGCGTTCGCCGCCGAAAAGGAGGACGCCAGATTGGAACGCGAGCGCAGGCTCGATGCCGCGCAGCAGGCTTCGACGATGACGCCGATGGCTGGCTACGTGCCGGAGATGAAACGTCCCACGGCGCTTACTGCTCTTTATGCGACGCTCGGGGCTATGCAGGCGTGGGACGTCTACAGCACTACAGCAGCTCTGAAGGCAGGCGCGACGGAAGCGAACCCGATGGCCGCACCGTTTGCGGGCAACACCGGATCGATGCTGGGCATGAAGGCCGCAACCACGGTCGGAACGATTTTCTTCGCCGAGCGGATGTGGAAGAAGAACAAAGTGGGCGCCATCGTGATGATGGTCGCGATCAACAGCGCGACGGCTGCCGTTTCGATGCACAACATGCACAACGCCCATAGTCGTTAGTCGTTCGGCGTTGGTCGTTAGTCCCGGTCGTTGGTCGTTGGTCACAGTCGTTAGTCCCTTGCTCGCCTCGCCAACTGCATCGCTTACACAGTGAAGATCATCATCATTTGAACGCGCCGTGGTCTTGACAGCGCCATGGGCTGCGGCAAGGAATACTCGCTTCAGCCGATCAGTGAGATTCTGAACCTACAGGGTATCGACTTGGTGGCGGGATTCAAGCTGACGTCGGGCACGTCTCAGCGTTCGCATTGAGACTAACGACGAACGACTGAGACCAACGACTGGGACCAATGACCAACGACGAACGACCAACGACTCAGTATGCTGTGACCTTCTCGATCGCCCTCAGGATGTCGTCGGTCTGCGGCAGGATCACTTCTTCCAGCTCGGGCGCGTAGGCCACCGGCGAATCCATGGCACCCACGCGTGTGACAGGGGCATCCAGATACTCGAACAGCTCTTCTGAAATCCGCGCGGCGAGTTCGGCGCCAAACCCACAGGTCAATTGATCCTCGTGCGCGACTATGACGCGGCTCGTGCGTTTCACCGCCTCTGCAATGGCATCCCAGTCGTAGGGCATGATCGTGCGCAGGTCGATGACGCTGACGCTGATACCCGACTTTTCCGCCATCTGCGCAGCCACGACAGAGCGCTGCACGAGCGCGCCGTAGGTAATCACGACGACATCAGTTCCCGGACGCCGCTCGATCGCACGGCCGAACGGAATCATGTAGTTCGGACCGGGGTACTCGCCCTTGTTGTACGTCTGGCGATACAGGTGCTTGTGCTCCAGGAACATGACTGGATCGTCGCACCGGATCGACGTGCGAAGCAGTCCGGCCGCGTCAGCGGCCGTCGAGGGGAAGGCGATCCGCAGTCCCGGGCAGTGCGCAAAAATGCTTTCACCCGACTGGCTGTGATACACGCCGCCGCCCCGTAGATATCCGCCGGTCGCCACGCGAATGACGATGGGGCACTTGTAGGTATTGTTCGAGCGATACCGCAGCATCGTGAGCTCGTCGCGAATCTGCATCATCGCCGGCCAGATGTAGTCGAAGAACTGAATCTCGACCACCGGCTTGAGCCCGCGAACAGCCAGTCCAATGGCTCGCCCGACGATGTTCGCTTCCGAGAGCGGCGAGTTGAAGACACGGACACTGCCGAACGTTTTCTGGAGCCCAAGTGTGGCCTTGAAGACACCGCCCTTTCCAGGAACTCTGTCGAGCAGTTCGGGCCGGCTGACGTCGGCGACATCCTGGCCGAACACCACCATGAAAGGGTTGTGCGCCATTTCATCGTGGAGCGTCCTGTTGATGAGCGACACCATCGTTTCGGGCTTGCCGTCTGGCTCGGCCGGCGTGCTGAATGCGTCCGATGTGGGATGGACATCAGGCGAGCAGACGTAAAGGCCCGCCGATTCGACCGGCGGCCGCTCTGCCTTCAGCGCCCGATCGGCCGCGTCGGCAACCTCGATGTCCACGTCTCTGCGAGTGTCGGCCAGGGCCTGTTCGGAGGCGACTCCTTCAGCCACAAGCCATCGTGCCAGCTGCGTGATCGGATCACGTGCGGCTTCGAGCTCGCGTTCTTCGGGCGCCTTATACGCGCGTTCGTCGTCGGAATGCGAGTGGGAGTAGAGGCGAACGACTCTGGCGTGGACCAATGCGGGCCCCTTCCGGGCCCGGGCATAGGCGACCGCCTCGCGCATCGCGCGATAGCTCTGCACGAGATCGGTACCGTCGACGCGAATGACCTCGAGATGTGGAAACGATTCGACCAGTCGAGAGATGTCGCCGCCGGGTGTGTGGAACTCGGAAGGGCACGAAATTGCGTAGCCGTTGTCCTCCACGAGGCAGACGACCGGCAGGCGTTCGGCACAAATCGCGCTGAGGAACTCCCAGAACTCGCCTTCGCCCGTCGCCCCGTCCCCAATCGAGACGTACGTTACTTCGTCTTCAGTGACGGGCGGGGGAGGGGCTCCGAGCAATGGAAGTCGCTTCGATGCCTCGCCGCATCCGGCTGCATGAAGGCACTGCGTGCCGGTGGCGCTGGATCCGTTCACGATGTGCAGGGAAGGCTTGCTCCAGTGCGACGGCATCATGCGTCCGCCAGACGCCGGATCGTCCTTCGCGCCTACAGCGGCCAGGAGCATGTCGTGCGCGGTCATGCCGAGGACCAGTGCCAGCGCGCGGTCGCGGTAGTACGGAAAAAACCAGTCGTGCCCGGGCCTCAGGGCCATGCCGGCCGCCACCAGAATCGCTTCGTGGCCGGCGCCGCTGATTTGAAAGAAAATCTGGCTCTGATTCTTGAGCTGGATTTCCTTGTCATCGAGACGCCTCGACAACACCATCCAGCGATAGGCCTTGAGGAGCTCCTCGCGGGAAAGTCCTTCGTAGGTTCGTCGCGTCTTCTGCCCGTTGCTCACCGTCGAAGACTTCATTCACGCTCCCCCGAACAGCAAATTATACATCGGTACGGGTGCTATAATTCGAGTCCAAAAGCCTTGCACCTTTCTCATCGTCTCTTTCGCTGGGACGAAATCGCGCTTGAAAAAGTTACCGAACTGGTTTCCCGGAAATTCGTGTCTGGAGAACGGGAGACCATGGCGCAAATCTACCTGAAACGCGGCGCCATCGTGCCACAGCATTCGCACGAAAGCGAGCAATTGACGTACGTCCTGCAGGGGGCACTGAGGCTGCTGGTCGGCGGAGAGGAGGTCACCCTGCGGGAGGGTGAGGTGTTGCATATCCGTCCCGGCGTTGCGCATCAGGTCGAGGCCGTCGACGACACGTTCGTCTTGGGCGTCTTCAGCCCGGCCCGGCACGACTGGCTGGAGTAGCGACCGCAACCTGAGCACCGGAACGCCCGTATCAAGATCCGGAGCGTGAGCGACGGCAGCGCGTGGGGTGGGGCCCCACGCGAACGTAATCAAGGAGGTCATGTGGCGGGATTGGTGCTTGTCGGGGTCATGGTCCTGCTGGCGGTGTGGGGCATCGCGTTGTACAACCGGTTGATCGGTCTTCGAAATCAGGTGTCGAACGGCTGGCGCCAGATTGACGTGCAGTTGAAGAGGCGGCACGATCTCATCCCCAACCTCGTCAACACCGTGCGCGGCGCCATGGAATTCGAGCGCGACACGCTCACTCAAGTGATGGAGGCGCGCGCTCGCGCGCTTTCGGCAGTCGGCCCGGCGGATGCGGCCAGAAAAGAAGGCGAACTGTCGCAGGCGCTCGGCCGCCTCCTTGCCGTGGCCGAGAACTACCCAACGCTGAAGGCCAATGAGAACGTGAAGATGCTGCAGGAAGAGCTGACGTCAACGGAGAACAAAGTCGGCTTCGCGCGCCAGTTCTACAACGACATCTCGACCAGGTTCAACACGTCCCAGCAGACGTTTCCGTCCAGTCTCATTGCGTCCAGCCTGGGATTCACGCCGGCGGAGCTGTTCGAGTTGACCGACGCGGCTGAACGGCAGGTGCCGTCGGTCGATCTCTCCATGAGGAAGTAGGTCTGGCCGGAAACCTTTTCGAGCAGCAGGCCTCGAACCGGCGGCGAACGTGGGCGGTGATGGCCGTGTTCGTCGCCTTCGTCGCCTTTCTTGGATATGGATTCGACCGGTTCTATCTCGGTGCCGGCACGATGCCGTTTCCGATCGGCACCGTGTTCGCTCTGGGCTTTGGCAGCGTATCGGCAGTGTCTAGCTACTACGCCGGCGATCGTGCGGTGCTGCTGTCGACCGGCGCCGTCGCCCTTGATGAGGCCGCTGCGGCAGGGTCCGATGATGACCGGCTCAAACTCCAACAGTTGCAGAACGTCGTTGACGAGATGAGCATTGCTGCCGGCCTGCCGCGGCCGAAAGTCTACGTCGTGCCCGATCCCGATCCGAATGCCTTTGCGACTGGACGGAACCAGGAGCACTCATCGATCGCGGTCACACGCGGACTCCTTGATGCGGTGAACCGCGAAGAACTTCAGGCCGTCGTGGCCCACGAGTTGAGCCACGTGCGCAACCTCGACATTCGATTGATGACCGTGATCGCGGCGATGGTTGGCGCGGCCGTGTTGATTTCCGACTGGGCCGGGCGAGGGCTGCGCATGGGCGGCGGCAGCCGTGGCAAGAAGGATGGCAAGGCCAGCGGAGGCGCCGGGGTCATCCTCCTCGTGATCTGGATTGTGGCCGTCATCCTCGCGCCGTTGGTTGGTCAAGCGCTCGCCATGATGGTGTCGAGGCGGCGCGAGTATCTCGCTGACGCGTCCGCAGCAGAATTGACGCGCAACCCGCTGGCGCTCGCGAGCGCTCTCGAGAAGATCGACGCGGCGGCCGCGCCGACCGAGGCCGTCAAGCGCGGAACGGCACATTTGTGCATCGCCGATCCGCTAGGACGGGCTGTCGGTCTCAGGGAAGGGCCCTGGGCGAACCTCATGGCCTCGCATCCTCCCATGAAGAACCGCATTGCCGCCCTCCACGAGATGGGATTTCGCTGATGGCGCAGTCATCCCCGATTCAACGATCAGGCGGGCAGAAGGGGCAGGCGATTGGCCTGGTGCTCGTGCGCATTTCCCTGGGGGTTTACTTGTTCTGCACCGGTGCCAGCAAGATTTCGTGGCTGCTTGATTCGACGCACCTGACCAGCCAGTTTGGGCAGTGGCTGAGCGACGCGACGCCGATGAGCCGGTGGTACCTCGACCGCATGATGCCGGGTGCCCCGATTTTCGCGCGCATCATTCCTGTGGCGGAAATGGCTGGAGGACTGGGGCTGGCATTGGGGGCCTGGCCGCGGCTGGCAGCGGCGCTGTGTCTCGTCGTGGTGTTGAACCTGCAGGTCGCTGCGGCGGCGATGTTCAGATTGTCGTACCTTACAGACGCCACCGGGTTACCGATCGTCGGTGCGCTGCTGGGGCTGATGATCGGAGGAGGGAAACTTCCGCTCAGCTTGCGCAAGTAATTTCAAATCTCAAATTTCAAATTTGAGATTTCCAATTCAGTGGATGCGCTTGTCGTTCTTGCCTCCAGTGTGGATCGCGAATTTCTTCCTCGCCTTGTCCATCTTCCACCGCAGATATCGGTACCTGACTTCGCTCGCAGGGCTGAAACGTGGGCGGCGGAGCAGCGCGTAGCCGGCGACGAGACCACCAAGATGCGTGATGTGCGCGACCCCGCTGCCCGAGCCCTCCACTGCCTGCAGAAGCACGATGACGCCCACGATCATCACGAAGTACTTCGCGGGAATCGGAAACACGACAAGGAGAATTGTTCGGTTCGGAAAAATCAGACCGTACGCCAGCAGCAACCCGAAGATTGCACCCGATGCCCCAATGGTCACCGAGTCGTAGAGCGGCGCCGTCACCTCAAAAGGAAGAATCGAAAAGAGAATGGTTGTGACCCCCGCTGCAATGCCTGTGGCGAAGTAGTAACGGAGAAACGCCGGTGTGCCCCACATCCGCTCGAGTTCGGTGCCGAACATCCAGAGCGCGAGCATGTTGAACAGGATGTGGCCGATTCCCCCATGGAGGAACATGTAGGTGACGAGCTGCCAGAGGCGGAGCTGCTGGAAAATTGCCGCCGGCATCAGGCCCAGGAATTCCGTCATCCAGGGAAAGACGTACCGCGAGAGCAGGAACACCACCGCGTTAGTGATGATCAGCGCTTTGATGGCAGGTGAGAGAGGGCCGGGGCCGAACGAGTACGCGAGGTCGCGCGTCGATGGATAGCGGCGCATTCGTTCGAATCTACCACGGTTTCAGGAGGCGCACGTTCTGCGAGAATTCCTCGATGCGAAGGAGATGCGCTGATGTTGCGAGCACCGCGATCCCGGCGCCGATCGCTGCAAACACCCGGATACTCTGGGTTGCGACGCTGGCGCCTGGGAAGGGGACGTGAAGCAGTCCCTCGGTTGCATATGCGGCGTAACCCATCGCGAGCGATGCAATGGAGATCTTGGTCAGCGTGACGAGCACCCGGGCGCCATCGAGACCCGCAAGCCGGCTTCGCAGGAGCCACAGAAGGATGCCGGCATTGGTGAGAGCCGACAACGCGGTGCCGAGCGCCAGCCCGCGATGGCCGAGCACGCCTACCAGCAGCACGCAGCACGCTACGTTCACTGCGACGCTGACAGCGGAGGCGATCAGCGGAATCCTGCCGCTGCCGAGCGCGTAGAAGGCGGGAGAGATCAACTTTACTGCCGAGTAGCCGACGAGGCCGGGTGAGTAATAAACCAGGGCTGCGGCGGTCGCGGTCGTATCGGTTGCCGTGAATCGTCCGTGCTCGAAGATGAGACGCACGATCGGCGTGGCGAGCACCAGCAGGCCTGCGGTCGCCGGCACGTTCAACATCAGCATCATCCGTAAGGCATTCGATACCGATTCGCGCACGCCGGCGTCGTTATCCGCGGCGGCGTGTCCCGAAATGTCCGGCATCGACGCCGTGGCAATCGACAAGCCGAACAGGCCGATTGGCATGTACATCAGGCGGAACGCATAGTCCAACCACGACACCGCGCCAGTGCCGAGGCTCGTGGCCAGCCAGCTATTCACGAAGAGATTGATTTGCACGGATGCGAGCCCCGCGACACCAGGCAGCATCAATCGTCCGATCTCACGAAGCCATCGATCGCGAAGATCGACGGCTGGCCGGTAGCGAAAGCCCTCTTTCGTCAGCGCCGGCCATTGCAGGACCACCTGTCCCACGCCGCCGACCAGGGTGCCGATGCCAATCGCCAGAATCGGGGCGACACCCACTCGAGATGCCAGCGGCACGAGCGTGAGTGCGCAGAGAATGGCGCCCACGTTGAACATCGCCGGCGACAGCGCGGGGATGAAGAACCGATGCAACGCGTTCAACATGCCCATCAGTGCGGCAGCGATTGTGACCAACGTCAGAAAGGGGAACATGATCCGCGTCAGGCGAACCGTCAGCTCGAATTTTCCCGGCACCGCGCGAAAATCGCCGGCGTAAAGAGTGACGAGCGGTTCGGCGAAGAGCATGCCGGCGAGGGCGAGCACGCCCGTGACGATCAACAACACGCTGATGAGATTGCTGCCCGTCCGCCAGACGGCGGGCTTTCCGCCGGACGCGATCGCCCGCGTGAAGGTCGGGACGAGCGCCGCGCTCATCGCGCCCTCTGCGAACAGGTCTCTGAGCATGTTGGGAAGGCGAAAGGCGATACGGAATGCATCCATGGCGTCGCCGGCGCCGAAGAGGAAGGCGAATACTTGATCTCTGACGAGACCGAGCACCCGGCTGGTCATCGTTGCGATGCCGATGACGCCAGCCGAGCGGAGAAGGGATCTGTTCATCCTCCGAGCTTGCGGCGGACGATCTCGTTCACGGCTTTCCCGTCGACGGTCTTGCCCGCCAGCCCGGCCATGACGGCCTTCATGACCTTGCCCATGTCCCTGGCCGATGTGGCGCCGGTCGACGCAATGGCCGCATCGACGTCGCGCTCGAGCTCCGCCGCGTCTACGGCGGGCGGCAGATATGCTTCGAGGATCGCGATCTCCGCGGTCTCCCGATCGGCAAGATCCTTCCGGCCGCCCTTCAAGAATTGGTCGATGGAGTCGCGCCGCTGCTTCACGAGGCCTGCGACGACCTGACGGGCCTCGTTGTCATCGGGTGCGCGCCCCCGTTCCACCTCGCGGTTCATCAGCGCGGCCTTCAGCATGCGAAGCGGAACCAGGCGATTCTGATCTTTCGCTTTCATCGCGTCGGTGATGGCGCGGTTTACGTCTTCGGCTATGGACATAGGCCCTATCTATCCTGATCGGAGTCGCCGAGGGTGACATGCCAGTCGTCGGTGTTCTTGTAGAACTTCGCAGGTACGCCGACCGCGTTGATCTTGACGGCCAGCGCCAGCGGGTGCCGCATCTGGAAATAGCCCGAGTGCCGCATGATCCGCCGGAATCCAAGGTGCGCTGCGTAGCAGCGGATCTTGTCGGATCCCGCCTGCCGTGCTTCCGCATCAACCCAACGGAGCAGCGTCTTGAAGCCGATGTCGTCGTGCGTATCGGCGAGGAAGTCCACGAGCAGCGTCACACGGCCCCTTGGCTCCTGCGCGTGGCGATATACCGCGTACCCTTCCGAACGGCCGTCCCGTTTCAGCGCCGCGACGGAGTATCGCACGTGCGGTGGCTCGATGTATTTCCAATTCAGGTATGCAGCGTCACGCCGTACGGCCAGTTCGAACCGATCGGCGACGCGCTCCCACAGATCATTGAACGTGGCATCGAAGCGGCGAATCGGTTCGACGTCGGCGCGGAGCGGACGAACGCGCGCCGCCACCCGGACGATCGGCAACGTCAGAGCGGAGATCAGGCGATTCACCGGCATCGGCAATTGCGGCACACGAACCGCCCGGCGAGTCAGTGGTTTCACCAGGCCTGGAACCGCCGCGACATCGGGGAAGTGCATCTTCTTCAGCAACGGCGACGAGGAATCGGAGAGACCTATCCCAAGCGCCGCACCGACGCTGCGATCCCAGGTACGGAACAACTCTTCGCCAAGGCCGCGGCGCTGGCGCTCGGGGGCGACCATCGCGTCTGTGCCCCACGCTCCGTCGATTTCCTTTCCGCCGAGCGACAGCCGGACGGGCATCGTCGCGTAGTGGCCGATGATGGCCGTGCCTTCGCGGACGACCCAGACCAGGGGCTGGCCGCCGGGATTGTTCGGGTTGCGCCGGTACTGCCAGTCCCATCGGAAGCGGCTGGCCGCGGCGGCGTCGGATCCGAAAACACGGCGATATAGCGCCTCTACACCGCGCTGGTCCTCCGGCCTGTACCGATCAATTTCTGGCATGAGTCAGAACGAGAAGCGCTTATCGATCGGCCTGCGGCGGACGGCGTATGCCTGTGTCGGGTGTGGTAGGCGTCGGCGGCGCCGGCGGCGCCAGACCCGGAAGCGCGGCACCGCCCGATACGTTCCAGGGATTCGATGGTGCGGCCGCAGGGGGCATCGGCTGTGCAACCGGATCCGTGGGCAAGCGCATGCCCGGAGCCGTCATCCCCGGTGGGGGGGCGGGAACCGCGACAAGCCCGGCGGCAGCCGCAGCCGCAATCGCCGGATCATCCTGCCCGTCGTCGCCAGGTTCCGGCAGGAGGCCAGGCGTGAGGGGCATGGGCGAACGAAGCTGTGTGACATTCGGCGACTGGAACGTCTGGCCGCCCGGTGCAGGCCGAACATTCGACACGGCACTCGCCGTTGTCATGATCAGGATCCGGTCGTAAACGGACGCGTTCGCGAGGTAGGTCGAACGCGGCGCAGCCATGTATCCGGGGATTGTGCGAAGAATCACGTCGAGGGCTTCGTTCTCTGGAACGTTATCGAGCCTCAGCGTGATAGGACCAGACGTGACGCCTTCGAGATTTACGATGCGCGTCTTTCCGAGTCTGGCCCACTCCGTCAGAATCTGACGGATGGTGACGTCCTGCGCGTCGATCGACACGTGACCGTCGCCAATGGTCAGTTTGAGGCCGGCCGCCCGCACGGGGGACGCCGACAACGCAACGACCAGCAGGCCGAAAGCCACTCTTTTCATGAATCTACACGACAACTCAGTATAAATCAGGACTGCTGGGAGCGGAAATAATGGACCACCCTGGAGATGATTTCACCTAATTGCACGGTCGGCTGGAATCCGACGAGATTGTGGATTTTGGTGATGTCGGGAACGCGACGCGGCATGTCCTCGAACCCGGTTTCGTACGCCTTGTCGTAGGGCACGAATTCGATCGCCGATTCACTGCCGGTTTGCGCCTTGACGAGTTCCGCCAGTTTCAGAATCGTAACCTCTTGCGGGTTGCCGATGTTGAAGACCTCGCCCACGGCCTTCTTCTCGTGCATCAGTTTTACGAGGCATTCGACGACATCGCTGACATCGGTAAAGCTGCGCGACTGCGTACCGTCGCCGAACACTGTGATCGGCTCGCCGGCCAGCGCCTGGCGCACGAAATTTGGCAGGACCATCCCATACTGCCCAGTTTGCTTCGGCCCGACGGTGTTGAAAAACCGCACGACAACGACGGGGAGGCCCCGTTCTTTCCAGTAGGCAAGCGCCAGAAACTCGTCGATGGCTTTGCTGCACGCATAAGCCCAACGGTGTTTTACCGTTGCGCCCATGACGAGGTTCGCGTCCTCGCGAAACGGCACGTCCGTGTTCTTGCCGTACACCTCGGAGGTGGACGCAATGAAGACGAGCTTCTTCTTCTTGTTGGCGTGCTTCAACACGACCTCAGTGCCGTGCACGTTGGTTTCGATCGTGTGGACGGGCTGTTCGACGATCAGCTTCACACCGACGGCAGCCGCGAGGTGGAAGATGACGTCGTTGCCGTCGATCAACTCTGCGAGCAGGGGCTCGTTGGTGATCGTGTCAATCACGTACTTGAACTTCGGATGCTGCTTGAGGTGTGCGACATTGCGGATGGATCCCGTCGAGAGATTGTCGATGATGTCGACGTGATGCCCGGCGTGCAGCAATGCCTCGGCAAGATGCGAACCGATGAAACCCGCCCCTCCGGTAATGAGTACTCTCACGAAACCTGTTCCTTTCCCGAGTGTGGCGCAAACGATTGCACTGCCTCAGCGACGGCGTCCACGTCGGAGAGGGGCAGCCCGGGATGCAGGGGCAGCGACAGGACTTCGTCAGCCGCACGCTCCGCATTCGGGCAGTCAGCTGGATGGATTGCAGCAAACGCCGGTTGTCGAGAGATCGCGATGGGGTAGTGCACGAGCGTTTCGATACCCGCCGATCGCAGGTGCGCCTGAAGTGCCGATCGCCTCGCCGTTCTGACGGGAAACAGATGATACACGTGACCAGGATCTTTCTCGATGGGTACGACGATTGGCGAACCGGCCAGGCGCTGCCGGTACGCAGCCGCCAAGAGCCGCCGCTGCTCGGTCCGCCCACGCAGTCGGGGCAACCGGACGCGCAAAACAGCGGCCTGCAGCTCATCCAGGCGGCTGTTCACGCCGATTTCCTGGTGACGATAGCGATCGGTCTGTCCTCCGTTGCGAATCCGCTTCATTCGCGCGGCAAGCGATGGGTCGCCTGTGACGATTGCCCCTCCGTCGCCAAGGGCGCCGAGGTTTTTCGTCGGATAGAAACTGAAAGCCGCGGCCGAGGAGAACGCGCCAACGGGCCGTCCGGCGCACGTGGCCAGATGGGCCTGACAGCAGTCCTCAACGAGAGCCAGGCGATGCTTCGAAGCGAGAGCAGCGAATGCCGGCATGTCTGCCGGCTGTCCGTAGAGGTGGACCGGCAGAATCGCTCTGGTTCTGCTGGTGATCGCGGCTTCAGCCGCCGCGGGACTCAATGTGAGCCGTTCCGAATCGATGTCCGCAAACACCGGACGCGCGCCGACCATCGCGATCGCAAGCGCGGTGTAGGTTGCCGACATCGCCGCCGTGATCACTTCGTCGCCGGGTCCGATATCCAGCGCGCGGAGGGCTATCGCGATCGCGTCGGTACCATTGCCGGTGCCGATCGCGTGCGCGATGCCCGAGAGCTCCGCGAACTCAGTTTCAAACGCGTCGACTTCTGGCCCGAGGACGAACCAGCCACTGTCCACCACGCGAGTCAGCGCAGCGAGGATCTCGCCGGCCTCTTCGGCAAGATGCAGATCTAGGAAGGGAATCTGTCGAACACTCATGCCACGGTGGAGGGAGCCGGCGCCGGCTCGTCCAGATAGGCGCTGAGATGGGCGCGATAGTACTCGATGGTCTTCGTGAGGCCCGCCCGCAGCGGCACGCGTGGCTCCCAACCGACAGCCTGGCGGAAGCGCGAAGAGTCGGCATAGAAACTGCCAATGTCGATGACTTTCTTTTCGGGCGGCCATAGGACATATCGTGCGCGTCCCGCACCGGCGACGTCGATCAGCACCTTCACAAGGTCGCTGTGAGAGATCGGCTCGGTGCCGCCAACGTTGAAGACCTTGCCGTTCACCGCATCCGAAGCGCCGGCCCGAAGAAACGCGTCGGCCGCGTCGTCGACGTAGACGAAATCGCGCACCTGGGATCCATCGCCGAAGATCTGAATTTCTTCGTTTTCGAGCGCCAGTCTGATGAACCAGCCAATGAACCCCTGCCGATTGTGCCGAATCAGCTGCCGGGGTCCGTACACGTTCGTAAGTCGCAGAGAGCAGGCGCGAACGTTGAAGACGTTGTTGTAGAGCAGGTGATAATTCTCTCCGGCGGCCTTGTTGATCCCGTTCACGTCTGTGGGCCGGACGAGGTGATCTTCCGTGACCGGAAGCGAATCGGGTTTGCCGTACACCTGCCTGGTCCCCGCAAAGACGACCTTCACGTCAGGGTTGTTCTTCCGGCAGGCCTCCAGGATCGAAAGTTGACTGCGGCAGTTGATTTCGAGATCCGTGTAGGGGTCCCGCATGCTGTCGATGTGGCTCACTTGCCCCGCGAGATTGAAGATCACTTCGCGATCGCGCACCAGGTGGTTCATCGTGCTTTCCTGGCGCACGTCGGCGATGTTGACCCGTAGGCGGTCGGCAATGCCGTCGATATTGAAAAAATTGGCACCCGAATCCGGAATCAGGGAGTCCATCAGGAGTACGTCGGCGCCAAGATCGGCCAGACTGCGGGCGAGGTTGCTGCCGATGAATCCGAGGCCGCCGGTGATCATCACGCGCCGGCCGCGGTAGAAATCGAGATAAGCGCGCGTCACAGCGCGCGCGTCCTCTGCTGTACCGCGTCGGTTCCCTTCACCGGAGTCCGATCCCGCCGGACAACCAGAACAAACCACAGCTTGATGACATCGATGCCCGTTCGATAGATGCGCGGGAAATTGAAAAACTGCGACCGCCCGTATGCGCGGTGGTAGTGATGGACCGGCACTTCAACGATGGTGAAGCCGGCGTCCTGGATCTTCTTCATCATCTCGAGGCAGATGACCCCGCTGTTCTTCTCGAGGCGGACACGATCAAAGATCGCGCGCCGCATCATCCGGAAGTCACAGTCCACGTCCCGGACCCTCAGCCGGAACAGTGTCTTCACGATGTGGTGATAGACCCTGCCGATGAAAATCCGGTGCCACGGATCAGACCGGCTGATCTTGTAGCCGTTCACCAGGTCCACGCCTGGCCCCATCTGCTGCCAGAGCAGCTCCATTTCCGACGGGTCGTACTGCGCGTCACCGTCGGTATAGAACACGACGTCCTTGGACGCAGCCGCAAATCCGCTCCGGAGCGCGCCACCATAACCTCGGTTCACGGAGTGCGTGACGATCCGTAATGAAGGGTACACCTCCGCGAGCGCATTCAGGATCTGAGCGGTGCCGTCGGTGCTTCCGTCGTTGACGACGATCACTTCGTGGTTCGGCGTGAGCACGGCCGCGGTTTGAAGTGCCCGGATGACGAGGCTCGCGATCGTCCCGCTGTCGTTGTAGGCCGGGAAAAAAACGCTGAGGCTGGATGGTACAGCCGGACTGGACCCTGCCATGGTGAAGTGGGCTGACGTTAACACGGGGCTCGCGTCAAGAGCAACCAAGTTAAGGCTTTAGGCGCAACCGCCACGGCACAATCAGAGACTCGAGCAGCACGCGCGACGAGACCTTGGATGCGCCTTCCTGGCGTTCCACAAAAATGATCGGCACTTCGCGGATCCGAAAGTGTGCCTGATGCGCCAGATGCAAGGTCTCGACGAGGAACGCGTAGCCTTCTGAAATGACCTTGTCGAGAGGCATTTGCGCCAGCGACGCGCGACGCCAACATCTGTAGCCCGTCGTGCAGTCGTTGACGCGGAGCCCTGTAATGGCGCGAATGTATCTGTTGGCCACGGTACTGAGGACGATCCGGTACAGCGGCCAGTTGACGACGCTGACTCCGTCAAGATAGCGGGAGCCAAGGACGAGGTCGGCGTCGGCCGTTGCAGCCGCCATGGCGGCCAGATATTTCGGGTCGTGGGAGAAATCGGCGTCCATCTGAAACACGATGTCGTCGGCGCCGCCGGCCGCCTTCCTGAGGCCCTCCACCAGCGATCGGCCGAGTCCCCGCGGGCCTGTCCGGTGAATCACGTCGATCCGGCCTGGATACTTGACCGAAAGCTCGTCAGCAATGGCACCGGTGCCATCTGGGGAGTTGTCGTCCACGACGATCACGCGATAACCGGAATTCTGCAGAATCTGCTCGACCAGCTTCGCAAGATTCTCACGTTCGTTGTACGTGGCGATGACCACGCTCGCGTTCATCGAGGCCCTTCAGCACGCAATGTCGAGATCTGTTCCGATACCAGGCCGACGAGAAAAATAATGACCGCGAGGACAATCAGGAGGACGGACGAGTTGGTGATGTGGTGTTGTGTGATGGCGGTCCAGATTGCGTAGGCCGTACCAATGCTGAACGACAGCGCGCTGACCGGAAGGAAGATCCTGAGCGGACTGAAGACCGTGATGACCTTCAACAGGATCAGGAAAAAATTCGTGCCGTCGGACACGAGCCTGATCTTTGATCGGCCAACTCTGGTGCGGGTCGCGATCGGCTCGAACCTCACGCTGTATCCGGCCTTGATGAACGACAGCGTGGTCGTGGTCGGCGTCGAGAACCCGTTAGGGAGCAGGTGCAGGAACTCTCGAAATCCAGTTGCGCGCGCAGCGCGCATGCCCGACGTCAGGTCGGGAATGTCCCGGCCCGTCAGATAGCTGGCGAGCCAGTTCAGCGCGTTATTGCCAAGGTGCCGTGCGGTCGATGCCTGCCCTGAAGACGCGCGAGTACCCACGACCAAATCATAGCTGCCGAGGTGCTGCACGAGCCGGACGGCATCTTCCGCAGCATGCTGGCCGTCTCCATCCATGATCAGGATGAAATCGCCCGACGCTTCGCGAATGCCGCTTTTGACCGACGCACCGTTCCCGATGTTGTAAGGATGTGTGATGACCTTGGCGCCCGCCGCCCTGGCGGCATCCCCGGTGCCATCGGTCGAGCCATCGTCGATGACGATAATCTCGCGCCACGTGGCCGCCTCGCGAAGGGACCCAATCACGCGGCCGATCGCGCCCTCTTCGCCGAATGCGGGAATGATGACGGAGACGGCAGACGGCTCGGCCATGCGTTTAGGTCGCGTGTCGGAAATTGATGACGTCGCCGTCCTGGACGACGTATTCCTTGCCCTCGAGCCGGATTTCCGCGTTCTCCCTGCACGCTGCAAGCGATCCGCGTTGGAGAAGCGGCTCGCAGGAAACGACTTCTGCCCGGATGAAACCGCGCTGAATATCGCTGTGGATCTCACCGGCCGCCAGTTGTGCGTTGGTGCCGCGCGGAATCGACCAGGCGCGGTTCTCGTCTTCGCCTACCGTGAAGAAGGAAATATAGCCCAGCAGATCGTAGCTCGCGCGGATGACGCGATCGAGGCCCGACTCCGCGAGGCCGAGATCGGCGAGGAATGATTTCGCATCAGCGGGATCGAGCTGGGCGATTTCAAGCTCGATCTTCGCGCAGACGGCGACCAGCCGCGTTGCGGTGTGCCCGCCAATACCCGCCAGGGCCATCCGTTCGATGGCCGCGGCGGATCCTCCCGGCCCGGTAAGGTCGGCCTCATCGAGGTTAATCACGATCAACAGCGGTTTCGCCGACAGGAATTGGAAACCCCGCAAGCGCTTGATGTCGTCGTTCGACAGACTCAACGTCCGAAGGGGCTTGCCCTCTTCGAGCGCTGCACGGCAGGCGGTCAGCACGTCACGCTCGCGTTCGAGCTCGGCGTTCTTGCCTTTCTTCAAATCTTTTGCGAGGCGCTCGAGCCGTTTCTCCGCGATGCCCAGGTCGGCGAGCATCAGTTCGTCTTCGACCGCTTGAATGTCCCGCGCAGGGTCGATCGTTTCGCGAGGTGCGGGCACGGACGGATCGCGAAAGGCGCGGACGACGTGCAGCAGTGCGTCGGCGTTTCTATATGCCGTGACATCGACGAGCGACTGTGTGCTGCCGGTGGCGCCGACGATGTCCGTGAATTCGACGGTCGCCGGGATGTGCTTCTTGGGATTGAAGAGCGCCGTAAGGCGATCGAGCCGGACGTCGGGCACCCTGGCAATGCCGACCTGAACCTCGGTCTTTCCAAAACCTCCGCCGGCAGTTTCCTTCACGCTGGTCATCAGCTGAAAGAGTGTGGTCTTCCCGGCCGACGGTAACCCAACCAGTGCAGCTCTGAGCATCGGTGTGAATCTATCATGCGAGGGGGCGAAAATTTAGCGTAACCTCTTACCACACTACATTTTAACCGTTGACTTCGATATACCCGTCCTCTACTATCGCCATGGACTTTTTTGGAAAGAAATGGAGTAGCCGAGCGTGCTTCGGGGCAACTCGCCGGCGAAAATTGACGATCGGGGGAGACTCAAGATCCCCAACGGGTTCCGCTCGTTCATCGAAGATGAACACGGGCGCGCCATCTACGTCACAAGTGTGCTCGGCGATTCGGTCCGCATCTACCCAATGCCGGTCTGGGCAGCCATCGAGCAGAAGCTCTCCACCATTCCCTCGACACACCCATCCCGCTTGAAATTCCTGGACCGGGTCAATTTCTACGGCCAGGTCACGGAAATCGACAGCCAGGGCCGCGTCGTGATTCCTTCACGCCTTCGGGAGTCCGCCACGATGGTGGGTGAGGTCGACGTGTTCGGCCAGATGAACTACCTCGAGGTCTGGAACCACGAACGCTTCGTCGCCAAGCTGCAGCGCGATCCGTTTACCGATGACGATGCACGGGCGCTTTCGGATCTGGGTTTATGACGATTCATCATGAACCCGTGATGACGCGCGAGGTTCTCGCGTTTCTTCAACCGGAGAAAGGCGGGGTGTTCCTGGACTGCACCGTCGGGTTGGGCGGTCATGCCCGGGCCATGCTGGAGGCCGGCGCCACGAGGGTGATCGGCCTCGATCGCGACCCGGCAGCCCTTGCCCTTGCCTCGCAGGCGCTCGCAGGATTCGGCGATCGGGTGGAGCTCGTGCACTCGGACTATCGGTCGTTCGAGTCTGTTCTTGATGCCAGAGGCATCCGCGCTATCGACGGCGCGCTTGCCGACCTCGGCATGTCGTCGTATCAGCTCGAGGCCGAAGGCCGCGGGTTCAGTTTTCAGCGTGAAGACCCGCTCGACATGCGGATGGACACCACCGCGGGTCCAACGGCTGCGGATTTGCTGAGCGGTGCCTCAGAGAGCGAGATCGCCGACGTCATCTACCAGTTCGGCGAAGAGCGGTTCTCGCGCCGTGTCGCCAGGGCGATTGTGGAAAACCGCGAAACGGCGGCCATCCGCACGACCGGACAGCTGGCGGCCATCGTGCGCCACGCGATTCCCCGTCGCGGCTTTTCGCGCATCGATCCGGCGACGCGCACGTTTCAAGCCCTGCGCATCTGGGTGAATCGCGAGCTCGAGGGACTTGATGATTTTCTCGGCAGGCTTGCCCGGCGCCTGAGTACCGGCGCCCGCATGGTGGTGTTGACGTTTCACTCGCTCGAAGATCGGATTGCCAAGCACGCGCTCCGGGCGTTGGCGCAACGGGAAGGCACACCGCTTCGGATCCTGACGAAAAAGCCGGTCGTTCCGCAGAACGACGAAGTCGATCGAAACCCACGGGCACGGAGCGCGAAACTGCGCGCGGTCGAATGCCTGATCGATCAGTGAGGACACCATGGCTGAGGCGTTGAAAAACGAAACCTTTGAATACGCCATCAAGAAGGACGTGCGAAACAATCCCATCGTGCGCGAGGTGGACGAGCGCCGCGTCCGCGAGCAGTGGCACACGCTCGTCATCGTCGTTCTCTTCGTCGCCGTGGTCCTGTTCTCGGGGTGGCAGCGCGTCGAGCTTCTGCAGCACGGGTATCTGGCCGAACAGATGCAGGAGCAGCGTGGCCAGGAAGAAGAAACGAACCGCCACCTGCGCCTGGAGATTGAGACATTGAAGTCGCCGCAGCGCATCGAGCGGCTCGCGACCCAGAAACTGCATCTCGTGACGCCGGAGATCGGCGCCGCCGTCGTCATCGAACGCGTTGTTCCTCCCGATCCCCCTTCAGCATCGGTCGTCGCACGTGCCTCGGAGAAACCTGTTGAGCGGGCCCACTTCAGATAACTGGCGCGTCACGATTCGGCGCCGGCTGTTCTTCGCGGCCGCGTTGTTCGTGCTGTGGGCGACGGGCATTCAGGCCCGGCTCGTCTATCTGCAGGTGCACCGCCACGCCGATCTTGAAGCTCGCGCCGAAAACCAGTCGGCGCGCACGATTCCGGTGTCCGCCAAACGCGGCGACATCCTGGACCGTCACGGCCGGGTGCTTGCCTACAGCGTCGAGAGCGAATCGGTGTACGCGGTTCCGCCCGACATCGACGATCCGGCGAAGGCCGCTGCAGCTCTTTGCGGCGCCCTGGGCGACTGTTCGCCGAAAGACCGCGAGGCGCTTGTCACGAGACTTCGCCAGAAACGGGCGTTCGCCTACGTGCGGCGGCAGGTGTCACCGGAGCAGGCAAAGCGGATCGCCAATCTGAAGCTGAACGGCGTCGACTTCATGAAGGAAGACCGTCGCTTTTACCCCAAGAGGGAGCTCGCAGCTCAGGTGCTTGGATTTGTCGGCGTCGAAAACAAAGGCCTCGCCGGCCTCGAGTCGGCCTACGACAGTCAGATCAGCGGCACGCAGGGCAAGATGCTCTACGAGCGGGACGCTCGCGGCCATCGTTTCAGCCGACTCGAGCGTCCTCCGACGGCGGGCGCGACCGTCGAGTTGACGATCGACGAGTACCTGCAGCATATCGCCGAGCGTGAGCTGCGAGATGCCGTCTCCCGGAACAGGGCCTCGGCCGGCACCGTCGTGGTGATGGATCCGCACACAGGCGAAATTCTCGCGCTCGCCAACGAACCCACATTCAATCCGAATGTGTTTGCCGACTCGGAGCCGGAGCAGCGCCGCAATCGCGCCGTGCAGGATCTCTATGAGCCCGGGTCGACGTTCAAGGTCGTGACCGCCTCCGCGGCGCTCGAAGAGCACCTCTTCGGTGTCGATCAGATGATCGACGCGAGCGGCGGGCGCATCAAGATCGGATCGCGGGTCATTCCAGACACGCACGACTACGGTGTTCTCAGTTTCACCGACGTCATCGTCAAGTCCAGTAATGTGGGTGCGATTCGCATAGGGCTTCAGCTGGGAGCAGAGCGGCTGGGTCTCTACGCTCGCCGTTTTGGCTTCGGTCGCGCGCTCTCGCCAGATTTTCCAAGCGAGACGGCCGGCATCCTGTGGGATCCGGCAAGGCTCGACACCAGTGCCCTCGCGTCGATGTCGATGGGCTATCAGGTTGGTGTGACGCCGCTCCAGATGGTGGCGGCCGTCAGCTCCGTTGCCAACGGCGGCCAGCTGATCCAGCCCCGCGTCGTCCGTGCGCTCATTCGCGAAGGGAAGAGACACGAAGTGAAGCCCACGGTGCTCGGAAGAACGATCGACGCCGAGACTTCGGCAACGCTCACGGGCATCATGGAGCAGGTGGTGGAGCGCGGTACCGCCACCTACGCTCAAATCGACGGCTACACGATCGCCGGGAAGACCGGCACGGCACACAAACTGGTCAACGGCCGCTATTCGAACACCGACTATTTTGCGTCGTTCGTCGGGTTCCTTCCATCAAAAGATCCTGTCGTCGCCATCATCGTGGTGCTCGACTCACCACACGCGGTGGGGCATTTTGGCGGTCCGATCGCGGGGCCGGTGTTCCAGCGGATTGGCCAGGCGGCGTTGCGGCACTTCGGCGTGGCTCCGACTCTGAATGCCCCGTCTCCTGTGCTGGTGGCCAGACGCGGCATGCCTTCAGACGATCGACCAACCAACATCGTTCGCGAAGCGACGATCGTTCCGGTCGGTGCCCCTGGTTCGGTTCAGGTGCTGCCGGATTTCCGCGGACTGAGTGCACGCGAAGTTGTGAGAACGCTGACCAAGATGGGACTCTCCGTCCGGCTGCACGGCAGCGGTGTTGTCAGCGCTCAAGCTCCACCCGCAGGCACATCGATTGATTCGGGAAGAACATGCGACCTCTGGTTGGAGCGCGCCCCAGTCGCCGTTGCATCGCTGGCCCCTGAACAATGACCCTCGTTCAGCTGCTGCATTCTGTCGATCACCTTGCGCGGCCGCCGCTTACCCCGCAGGCTCTGCCGGCCGTCGATGTTCGCAGCCTGATGTACGACTCGCGGTTGGTCGAGAGCGGAGATCTCTTCATCGCGCTGAAAGGATTGAAAGCCGCAGGCGCCGACTTCGCGGTCGACGCCGTTTCGCGTGGCGCCGTTGCGGTTGTGGCAGAGCAACCTCCCGCACAGGGCGTGACCGTGCCGTGGGTTGTTGTGACGCATGCGCGGCAGGCCATGGCCGTGCTCGCCGACGAGATCTACGGCCATCCGAGCCGCGATATGCGCGTCGTCGGGATTACTGGCACCAACGGAAAGACGACAACGGCGTATCTGCTGCGCGCCGTCTTCGAAGCTGCGGGCATCAAGACCGGGTTGCTCGGTACCGTGACGTATCTCGTTGGCGATCGATCGATTCCGGCCTCGCGAACGACCCCGGAATCGCCGGACGTGCAACGCATGTTCCGCCTGATGGTCGAGAGCGGTTGCGGGGCGTGCGTGATGGAAGTCTCGTCGCACGCGCTCGCGCTGCAACGTGTCGACGAGACGCGATTTGCCGCTGGAGTGTTCACGAATCTCACGCGGGATCACCTCGACTATCACGGCGACATGGAGTCGTACTTCGCCGCCAAGCGGCGCTTGTTCGAAATTCTGCCGGAGGGCGCACCCAGCGTGATCAACCTCGACGATCCGAGGGGAGAAGCCCTTCGCCGTGTTGCCAGCCGCCCTGTCACGTACGCGGTCGACAAGCCGGCGGATGTGACCCCCGGTCCGTTGTCATTCAGCTGGAACGGACTCCAGTTTGATGTGCGAACACCACGTGGTCGCGTCCACGTGGCGTCCAAACTCGTCGGCCGTCCGAACGTGTCCAACATTCTCGCGACTGTCGCGGCAGCCACGGCCCTCGATCTGCCGCACGCGGCCATCGAGCGCGGCCTTGCGGAACTCGAAGGCGTACCCGGCCGGTTTCAGGTTGTCTCCGATTCGCGCGATCGGATGACGGTGATCGTCGACTACGCGCACACCGACGATGCGCTGAAGAACCTGCTCGAGACGGCGCGGCCGCTCGCTCAGGGACGAGTCATCACGTTGTTCGGGTGTGGAGGCGATCGCGATCGCACGAAGCGCCCGCTGATGGGCGCTGTCGCCGCCCGGTTGAGTGACGTCATTGTCATCACATCGGACAACCCCCGCAGCGAGGATCCAGCGCGAATCATCGACGAGATCAAGCGGGGGATTCAGACGCCGCAGGGACGGCAGGCCGTACCGATGTTTGCGATTGTCGATCGGTCGGAGGCAATCCAGTTCGCCATAGAGACGGCGCAGCCGGGCGACCTGGTGCTTCTGGCAGGAAAGGGTCACGAGAAGACACAGGTGATCGACGGCCGCGAGTTGCCGTTCGACGAGGTCGCGATCGCCCGCGAGGCGCTCGAACGGTGCCGGAAGAACTCGAACTGACGCCGGCGGCGATTGCGGAGGCTGTCGGCGGCGAGCTGATGGGGCCCGGCGGAGAGCGGACCATCACCGGGTTCTCGTTCGACACCAGAACACTGGCACGTGGCGATCTGTTCTTCGCACTGCGCGGCATGCGGGATGGCAACACCTTCGTCAGGGACGCCGTCGCCGGTGGCGCCGCCGCGGCCGTTGTCAGTGACCGAGGACTGGCTGGTCAGGCTGATCTTGCCGCTACGTCCTTGATTGTTGTGAATGACGCGCTCGACGCGCTGCAGCAACTGGGCAGACACGTGCGGCGCGCATCGGGTGCAGCCGTGGTGGCGGTGACGGGAAGCGCGGGAAAGTCGACGACAAAGGAGATGACGGCGGAGCTGTTGTCATCGCGCTATCGAGTGTTTAGGAACAAGGGGAACTTGAACAATCACATCGGGCTGCCGCTTTCGCTGCTCGAGCTCAGGCACGGACCAGACATTGGCGTTTTCGAACTTGGCATGAATCATTCCGGAGAGATCAGCGCGCTCGTCAAGATGGCTGAACCCGAGGTGCGTGTCTGGACGAACGTCGGACCGGCGCACCTGGAGTACTTCGGAACGGTCGACGCCATCGCGAGCGCAAAAGCAGAAATTCTGGAAGGCGCGAGATCGAGTGACGTGCTCGTCGCCAACGCCGACGACGAACGAGTGATGCGCCACGCCAGGACATTTGCCGGCCGCGTGACCACGTTCGGGCTCGAGCGTCCGGCCGATGTGCAGGCGTTGTCGGTACGCGATCTGGGCATCGACGGCACGGCAGCCAGGGTCCGCACGCCGGTTGGCGAGGCTGATGTCCGGACACCGCTGCCCGGCATTGCCAATCTTTCGAATCTGCTCGCGGCGACCGCGGTGGCGCTGCGTTTCGACGTCTCGCTGGCCGACGTCGTGGCGCGATCGGCCGGGTTGCGGCCAATGCCGCGCCGCGGGGAGATTACGCGGATCGGCGGCGTGACGATTATCGACGACTCGTACAACTCGAATCCGCGCGCATTGTCCAAGGCGCTGTCCACGGTCTCCGGGGAGAGACGATGCTCACGTCGAGTCGCCGTCATCGGCGAAATGCTCGAGCTCGGCGAAGCGAGCGACGCTCTTCACCGGGAAGCGGGGGAGGAGGCCGGCCGCGCCGGTCTTGATGTGTTGATCGCCGTCGGCGGCCCTGCCGCGCGCGCGCTCGCAGAAGGAGCCGTGGGGAGCGGCATGAGCGGCGCGCACGTGCACTACGTGCCGAACAGCGCAGACGCCGCGGAACTTGCGGCATCGCTCGTCAAGCCAGGAGACCTGGTTCTCGTCAAAGGCTCCCGCGGCATTCGAACAGAGGTTGTGGTCGATCGCCTCAAGGCGGAGTTCGCCTGATGCTCTACAACCTCCTCTACCCGTTTCACACGCAGCTGACGGTCCTGAACGTCATCCAGTACATCACCTTCAGGACGGCAGCGGCCAGCCTGACCGCGCTTGCGATCAGTCTGCTACTGGGGCCGTGGCTCATCCGCAAGCTGCGCGAATTTCAGATCGGCCAGGTCATCCGCCAGGAAGGCCCGTCATCGCACGCGCCCAAGGCCGGTACGCCGACGATGGGCGGGCTGTTGATTCTGACGGCCGCGCTCGTCCCAACGCTGCTTTGGGCCGACCTCAGGAACATCTACGTCTGGATGGCCGTGGTGTCGACCGCGGCGTTCGGCGCGATCGGGTTTGCCGACGACTATTTGAAAATCGTCAGGCGATCGCATCATGGATTGCTTCCGCGCTACAAGCTGGCGTGCCAATTCGGCGTGGCGCTTATTGTCGGCCTCATTCTCATGGTGCTCGCCGATCACAACTTGTACTCGACGAGACTGATCTTCCCGTTTTTCAAGCGGCTCATTCCGGATCTCGGATGGTGGTACGTTCCCGTCGCCATCATCCTGCTCGTCGGCTGGTCGAATGCGGTGAACCTGACCGACGGACTCGACGGGTTGGCCATCAGCACGTTCGCCATCTCGGCCGCGACGTTCACGGCGCTGGCGTACGTCACCGGCCACCGCGTGCTCGCTCAGTACCTGCTGCTCGTCCACTTCGAGCCTGCGGCGGAGCTCACGATCTTCTGCGGAGCGCTCGTCGGCGCGAGCCTCGGATTTCTCTGGTACAACTCGTACCCAGCGGATATCTTCATGGGCGATGTCGGATCGCTTGCGCTCGGCGGAGCATTGGCGACGGTCGCGATTCTCATCAAACAGGAGATTCTGCTGCACATCGTCGGCGGTGTCTTCGTGCTCGAAGCGGCATCGGTGATTATCCAGGTCGGGTCCTTCAAGCTGACCGGCAAGCGCGTGTTCAAGATGGCGCCGGTGCACCATCATTTCGAGTTGATCGGGTGGAGCGAGCCGAAGGTCATCGCGCGCTTCATCATCGTGGCAATCATCTTCGCGCTCTTCAGTCTGACGACGTTGAAGCTGCGATAGGCGAGGCACACTGGGATGTTTTCGGTGGAACGGAAGACAGTGACGGTCGTGGGTGCGGCGCGCAGCGGCATCGCCGCCGCGCTGCTGCTCGTCGATCGCGGTGCGCGGGTCACGTTGACGGACACGCGGCCGTCCCTCGACGACGCGCAGGCAGATGCCCGGCTGAGAGGCGCCGGAGTGTCGCTCGAGTTCAATGGGCATCGTCCGGAAACGTTCATGTCGTGCGATCTGATTGTGCTGAGCCCGGGCGTTTCGCTGGAACAGCCGCAGGTCTCGGCGGCCCGGCGTGCCGGCGTTCCGGTGATCGGGGAGCTGGAGCTGGCGTCGCGCTGGCTCAGCGGGCGCATCGTCGCCATCACCGGCACGAAAGGCAAGTCGACGACGACAACATTGACGGGCCGGATGTTCGTCGCCGGAGGACTGAAGGCGCTCGTGGGAGGCAACATCGGAACGCCGCTGAGCTCCCAGGTGGCGGACTCGACACCCGACACATTTCATATCGTCGAGGCCAGCAGCTTTCAACTGGAGGCGACCGATACGTTCCACCCGTGGATTGCCGTGATGCTGAACATCTCACCGGATCACCTTGATCGTCATGCATCGTTCGCTGAATACGCCAGGGCGAAAGCGAAGATCTTCGCCAATCAGCACGAAGACGACTGGGCCGTCATCAACGCCGACGATCCGGAAACCCTTGCGATGGCGCGTCAGGGCCGCGCACGCACGATGACGTTCTCGGCCGAGCGACCGCTCGTGCCGCTGTCGTCGATTCGGTTGATAGGAAGGCATCTGGTCGCCGACGTGATGGCCGCCGCGACCGTTGCGCAGATCGCCGGAGTGCCGCAGGACGCGATGGTTCGAGCCGTGGAGTCCTTCAGCGGGCTCGAGCACGCGCTCGAGCCCGTCGAAACCGTTCACGGAGTCCACTTCGTGAACGACTCGAAGGCGACGAACGTGGATGCAGCCAAGCGTGCGATCGAGAGCTTCGAGAAGGGGCTGGTCGTGATTATGGGCGGGCGCTTCAAAGGCGGCGATTTCCGGCTGCTGCGCGAGCCACTCGCGGCGAGACAGGCGACGGTCGTCGCCATCGGCGAGGCGCAGTCGCTGATTCAGTCGACGTTCGAGGGAATGGTGCGCGTGGAAACGGCGGCGTCGCTGGCCGATGCGGTCCGCGTGGGCTACGTGCTGGCGCAGCCCGGTGGCACGGTGGTGTTGTCGCCGGCATGCGCCAGCTTCGACATGTTTCGCGACTATGCCGAGCGGGGTTCAACGTTCAAGCAGGAAGTGAGGAGGCTGGCAGAGGAAGCGAAAACATCGCGCGAGCAGTGAGCAGTCGTCAGTCGGCCTTGGCGGTAGAGAGCTGGCTGCTGGGAACACAGGCCGCCCCGGCCCGTGAAGCTGGTGTCTCAACCCTTGGGCTGACTGATGACTGCTGACTGCTCGCGCAGCACCGTGTGACTGATATGTCGGGACGAAGGCGCTTTTGCTTTAGTCCCGACCGAAGGCAGGGAGTATGGCCCGAAAGCTGAAGTCCGACAAGGTACTGTTCATGGCGACGCTGCTGCTCGTTGGCGCGAGCGTCATCATGGTGTACAGCGCTTCGGCCGTTCTCGCGCAGAACCGGTACAGCCAGCCGTATTTCTTCTTGATCAGGCAGGCCATGTGGGCGGCGCTCGGTCTAGCAGTGATGAGCATCGCCATGCGGTTCGACTATCGGAACTACCGGGCGCCCTCGTTCATCTGGCTGTCGCTGGGCGGGGTCACGCTGGCACTGGTCGCCGTCCTGTTCAGCCGGCCGATTAACGGCAGCAGCCGATGGTTCGGGCTCGGCGGCATCGGTGTCCAGCCATCCGAGCTTGCAAAGTTGAGCGCCATCTTCTTCACCGCCGCCATCCTCGAGCGAAGAATGGATCGCATCGACGAAATTCCGTATGCGCTCGTTCCGATTGGGCTCGTGGTCGGCATGCTGGTCGGCCTGATTCTTCTCGAGCCCGATCTCGGGACGTCGATCACGCTGGTGCTCATCGCCGCGGCGATGGTCTTCGCCGCCGGCGTCAGCTACCGCTATGTCGTTGGCGTGCTGCTTGGTGGACTCCCGATCGCCTACCTGCTGGTCATGGGCTCGGCGTATCGACGCCGCAGGCTCATGGCGTTCTGGGATCCGTGGAGAGATCCGCTCGGCGACGGTTTTCAGGTGATTCAATCGCTGATCGCCGTCGGAGCCGGCGGCGTGACGGGACGAGGATTCATGGGCGGCGTGCAGAAGCTGTTCTATCTGCCAGAGCCACACACCGATTTCATCTTCGCGGTGATCGGCGAAGAGCTCGGGCTCCTTGGCACGACCGTGATTCTGTTGTGCTTTCTGGCGATCGCGTGGCGCGGGTTTCAGATCGCCATGGACGCACCGGATCGTTTCGGATCGTTTCTCGCGGTCGGTCTCACCACGATGTTTGCGGCGCAGGCGTTCTTCAATATCAGCGTCGTCCTGGGACTGGTGCCGACCAAGGGGATTCCATTGCCGTTTGTGAGCGCCGGCGGTTCGTCGCTGCTCATCAGCCTGCTGGGCATGGGCATTCTGCTCAATGTGTCGCAGCATTCGGCGCCCGGATCGTGACGGTAGGAGGATTGTTTGCGCGTCGTGATTGCGGGAGGAGGCACGGGAGGCCACCTGTTTCCAGGTCTCGCCGTGGCCCGGGCGCTGAAGGCGCGGGTGCCGTCTTCGGAGATCTCATTCGCCGGGACCGCCAACGGTATCGAGGCTCGAGTGATTCCGCCGGCCGGATTCGAGCTGGACGTGATTCGCAGCGCGGGGTTGAAGGGCAAGTCTTTCGGCACGCTGGTTCGCGGTCTGGCGTTGCTGCCCCTGAGCGCGCTCGACGCATGGCGCCTGGTATCCCGCCGACGGCCCGATGTCGTGATCGGGGTAGGCGGGTACAGCTCTGGTCCGGTCGTCGCTGTTGCAGTGGCGCGCAGAATTCCTGCGCTGCTCATGGAGCAGAACGCGTTGCCTGGAGTGACGAATCGTCTACTGGCGCCGCTGGTGCAGTCGGCGGCGGTCACCTACGACGCGTCACTCGAGTACTTCGGGAAGAAGGCGTTCGTCAGCGGTAACCCGATTCGTCAGGAGTTCCTGCATGTCGATGATGTTGCGGTTCACGCAGACCTTGCCCGGGTCCTAGTCGTTGGCGGCTCTCAGGGTGCGCACGCAATTAATGTGGCCGTCGCGGAAGCGGCGCCACGACTGGCTGGGGGCGGCCATGCGCAGGCCGTCAGCATCGTGTGCCAGACAGGGACGCGGGACTTCGATATGGTCAGCGAGGCCTTTCAACGCGGCGGTCTGCAGGGCCGCGTGGAGCGGTTCATCGATGCGATGGACCAAGAGGTGAAGGCGGCAGGACTGATTGTTTCGAGGGCAGGCGCGACGACGTTGGCGGAAATCACGGCGGCTGGAAGGCCGTCGATTCTGATCCCCTTGCCGACGGCGGCCGATGACCACCAGCGCAGGAACGCCGAAGCGCTGCAGGCTGTCGGGGCGGCCGAGGTGATCGAACAGAAGGATCTGACGGCCGAACGGCTCGCCAGCCGCATCCTCGCTCTTGCGGGCGACGTCGAGGCGAGGAAGCGGATGTCGGCAGCGGCCAGGCGGCTGGCGAAACCGGACGCTGCGGAGCGGATTGTCGACGCCGTCATCGCTCTGGCCGAACGGCGTGTCTCATGAGCGGTGTGCTCGAGCAGGCCAAGCGCATCCATTTCATCGGCATCGGTGGAATCGGGATGAGCGGCATCGCTGAGCTGCTGGTGAATCTTGGGTACGAAGTGAGCGGATCGGATATGCAGCGAACAGACATCACTGACCGGCTCGAGTCGCTGGGTGCGCGCGTGGTCGAAGGGCATCACGCCGGAAATCTGGGCGCGGCGCAGGTCGTCGTCTATTCGTCGGCCGTGGCACCCTCGAATCCAGAGATGGCCGCGGCCCGCGACCGTCAGCTGCCAGTCGTGCCGCGCGCCGATCTGCTCGCCGAGCTGATGCGGCTACGACAGGGCATTGCCGTTGCCGGCGCTCATGGAAAAACGACCACCACGTCGATGATCGCGTTGGTACTGGATGCGGCCGGCCTCGACCCGACTGCGGTCATCGGCGGGCGCGTGAGTGCATTCGGGAGCAACGCGCGACTCGGCCGGGGCAAGTATCTCGTGGCGGAAGCCGATGAAAGCGATCGCTCATTCCTCAGGCTCTCGCCACGGTTCGCCGTGATCACGAACATTGATCGCGAACACCTGGAGGCCTATCGCGATTTCGACGATCTGCAGGCGTCGTTCGCGCAGTTCGCGAACCTGGTGCCAGCAAATGGGGGCGTCGTGATTCTGTGCGCCGACGATCCGTACCTGAAACGGTTGAGGCCGGCGATCCATCGGCCAACCGTCAGCTACGGCTTCGACCCGACGGCGGACATTACGGCCGTGGACGTTCGGCTCGCGGGGTTCGGGTCGGCGTCGCGTGTCGTGGCCCGGAGACGAGACGGGCAAACAGCGGACCTGGGAGATCTGGTGCTGAATACGCCCGGTAGCCACAACGTGCTGAACGCCCTCGCAGCGGTGGCGCTGGGACGCGAGTTGGGCATCGCCTGGAGCCACATCGCCGCTGCGCTCGCCGGGTTTCACGGCGCGGAGCGGCGGTTTCAGGTTCACGGCGAGGCCAACGGCGTAACGGTGGTCGAAGATTACGGCCATCACCCCACGGAGATCGCCGCGGTGATCGCGGCGGCAAAACCGGCGACGCGCGGCCGGTTGCTGGTCGCGTTCCAGCCACACAGATTCTCGCGGACGCAGATGCTGATGCGCGACTTCGGGCCCGCCTTTTCCGGCGCCGATCTCGTTGTGCTGACGGACATCTATGCGGCGGGCGAAGCCCCGATCCCTGGCGTCGACGTCGAGTCGCTCGCCAGGGAGATCGCCAGCGAGTTCCATGGCGCGGTCGCGGTGATCACGCCGCTTGGCAAGGTGGCTCAGAAGCTTGCCAGTGAAGCGCGTCCGGGAGATCTCATCCTCCTGCTTGGCGCCGGATCGATTGGCTCGATCTGGCGAAACGTGTTGAGTGAACTGGAACGAGGTGCAAAGAGCTGATGCCGATCACCGCACCGGCTGACAAACGGTTCAGGCGCGCGCACCTGAAGCCGGCGCGCAAACGCACCGGCTGGATGGCGCGCCGCTGGCGCGTCGTGGGCGTGGTGTCGGCGGTCGTGGTCGGCTTGCTCGTCGCGCATCGGGCGTTCACCGGATTCCTCGACCTGGAGATCTTTCAGGTGCGACGGATTGTCGTGCATGGCAACCACCGGTTGTCGAACGCGGAGGTCGTTTCCCTCCTCGATGGTCTGCGCGGGGAGAGTCTGCTGGCCTTGAATCTCGATGACTGGCGCCGAGGTGTAATGGCGTCGCCCTGGGTGGAAGACGTGTCGCTTCACCGGACGTTGCCATCGACCGTCGACGTGACCGTTCAAGAGCGGGCGCCCATCGGTATCGGCCGCATTCGCGGCTCGCTCTTTCTCGTGGACGAGCGCGGAGACGTCATCGACGAGTACGGACCGAACTACGTCGATCTCGACCTGCCCATCATCGACGGGCTGTCGTCTGCGCCTGAGGAGACCAACCCCGACGTTCCTCGCGCCCTGCTGGTGCGCCGGCTGATGGACTCGCTGCGCGCGCGCAACATGGCGTCGCGCATCTCTCAGATCGATGTGACCGACGCCCGCAACGCCATCGTCCTGCTTGACGGCGATCCGACGTCGATTCGTCTCGGCAACGAGCGTTTTGTGGAGCGCCTGCAGGCGTACTTCGACCTCGCTCCAACCTTGCGCGAGCAGGTGCCGAGCATCGACTACGTCGACTTGCGATTTGACGAACGGGTGTACGTGCGGCCGGCCCGGCGAGGGGCATCTGAGGTGCCGATCGCGAGGCCTCCGGTGAGGCCGCAGAAGCGTGGACGGGGAACACAGACGGGGTAGATGGGAAGGGCTAAGGGCTGAGGGCTAAGGGCACTGAGAAAAGAGGGTGCGTTGGGCAGCAGAGACCGTTACCTGGTTGGACTGGACATCGGCACGTCGAAGATTGGCGCCATCGTCGCCGAAATGATGGACGACGGCAGCCTCGAGGTCATCGGGATCGGCATGGCAGAGGCGAAAGGGATTCGCCGCGGCGCCGTGGTGAATCTCGAGGCGGCCGTCGACTCCATCAAACATGCCGTCGATGAGGCCGAGCTGATGGCGGGCGTGGAGGTCGATGCGGTTCACATCGCCATCTCCGGGCCGCATATCAAGGGATTCAACAGTCGAGGCGTGATTGCCGTGGCGGGAAAGAACCGCGAGATCACGCGCGATGACGTACGCCGTGCCATCGACGCTGCGAAAGCCGTCGCGCTCCCGACAGGCCGCGAGATCCTTCACGTTCTTCCGCAGGACTTCGTCGTCGACGATCAGGACGGCATCGGCGCGCCCGTCGGCATGACCGGCGCGCGCCTCGAGGTGAACGTCCACATTGTCACTGGCGGAACTACTGCCACCCAGAACATCGTCGCGTGCGTGAACCGCGCCGGCCTCAGCGTCGTCGACACCGTGATCGAACAGCTTGCGGCCAGCGAAGCGGTGCTGACGCCCGACGAGAAAGAACTCGGCGTGGCCCTCATCGACATCGGCGGCGGGACAACCGATCTCGCCATTTTCGAGCGAGGCAGCCTCTGGCACACCGGCGTGATCGGCATCGGCGGCGATCACTTCACCAACGACATTGCGGTCGGACTACGGACGCCGATTCCAGATGCGGAAAAACTCAAGCGGAAATGCGGATGTGCACTGTCATCGATCGTCGACGAGGACGAAACGATGGAAGTCGCCAGCGTTGGCGGCAGAAAGTCGAGACTGTTGGCCAGACGCGTGTTGTCGGAAATCCTCCAGCCGCGCGCCGAGGAAATCTTCCACCAGGCGTGGGACGAGATTCGGCGTGCGGGCTACGAAAAGTCCCTTAACTCCGGCATCGTGTTGACAGGAGGAGGCGCGATTCTCGAAGGGATGCCCGAGATCGCCGAACAGATATTCGATCTGCCGATCAGGCGCGGAAGTCCTGCGGGTGTCGGCGGTCTGGCCGATCACGTGAGCAATCCGGAGTTCGCCACCGCCGTCGGACTCGTGTTGTACGCGCAGCGCAATCACATTGGCGAAGCCGGCCGGATGGCCGGCGCCGGAGCGTTCGGACGCGTGGCCGGTCGGCTGCGCGGGTTGTTCAAAGAGTTCTTTTGATCCCTTCTGATTTGGAGGCCACGAATGGCAGAAATGCGTGAAACCCCGTTACGTTTGAAGCTGGCTGAGGAAACGCGCGCCGGTGCCCGCATCAAAGTGGTCGGCGTAGGCGGCGGCGGCGGCAACGCCGTGAACCGGATGGTGCAGGTCGGACTGGAAGGCGTCGAGTTCATCGTCGCGAACACGGACCTCCAGGCGCTCAACGGCAACGCGGCGACGACGAAGATTCAGATTGGCAGCAGACTGACCAAGGGATTGGGCGCCGGCGCCGATCCGAACGTTGGCCGCGAAGCGGCCCTCGAGGACACCGATCAATTGATCCAGGCGCTGACCGGTGCGGACATGGTCTTTGTGACGACCGGGCTCGGTGGCGGAACGGGAACGGGCGCGGCGCCGGTCATTGCGAGCCTCGCGTGCGAACTGGGGGCACTGACGGTGGCGGTCGTGACAAAGCCGTTCAAGTTTGAAGGCAAGAAGCGACTGGCTCAGGCCGATCGCGGGCTCGCGGCCCTCCGGGAATGCGTGGATACGATCATCACGATTCCGAACGAGCGGTTGCTGGCCATCGTCGAGCGCTCGACGACGCTCCCCGAGGCGTTTGCGACGGCTGACGATGTTCTGCGCCAGGCCATTCAGGGCATCTCGGACCTGATCCTCGTTCCCGGACTCATCAACCTGGATTTCGCAGACGTGAAAACCATCATGTCCGGCATGGGCATGGCAATGATGGGCACAGGAATCATGTCGGGCGAGAACAGGACTATCGAAGCCGCGAAGGCGGCGATCTCGAGTCCGCTGCTCGAAGGCGCCTCCGTCCACGGAGCACGCGGCGTGATTATCAACGTGACCGGCGGTCACGACCTGTCGCTGATGGAAGTGAACGAAGCATCACTGCTCATCCAGGAAGCCGCCCATGAGGATGCCAACATCATCTTTGGTGCCGTCGTCGACCCGAAGCTCGATGGCCGCGTCAAGGTGACAGTTATCGCGACCGGGTTCGACCCTGCCGCGAATCAGCATGTGACCCCGCCGGGAATTCAGACGCCGGTGGATCTTCAACACTACACCGCGCATCTGAAGGATCGCGTCGAAGCACCTGCCGCGGATCTGGGACGTCTCTCGATTGCCAGGAGGCCTGCGATCGATCTCGGGGCAGCAGTGTCTGGCGCCGGTGGGCACCAGCCGTCGGCCAGGGATTCAGGCGACCTCGACCTCGACGCACTGTCGGCGTTCGATGTCCCGGCATTCCTGCGTCGCGAAGGCTAGGACACGCAGCATTTCTGTCAGGGCTGAGGGCTAAGGGCTGAGGGCTGACTGGCCGTGAGCCCTTAGCCCTCAGCCCTTCCTGATACACTAGGTATACCCACGGAAGACGGGATCGGCGGCGTCGCAGGCTGAGCAGCCTGCCGCCAGAAGAGTCCTTCCTCAGCATTTATGAACTCCTGGCAACTGAAAGAACAGGCGCATGCCACCCTGGCGAAAGAGGTCGGCTATGTACGCAAGCCGCACGCCGACCGGCTCCGTGTCGCGCTCGCATTTCCCAACACGTACTACGTGGGCATGTCGAACCTGGGTTTTCAGACCGTCTATCAGCTCTTCAACGCGCACGATGATGTCGTGTGCGAGAGGATGTTTCTTCCGCCCAAGCAGCAATTGAAGGAACAGCTGTCGTCGGCAACTCCGATCATCACGATCGAGTCCCAGACGCTGGCGCGCGACTTTGACGTCATCGCTTTTTCGGTGTCGTTCGAGTGGGACTACACGAACATCCTCACCATGCTGCGGCTGGCGGGCGTGCCGATCCACGCGGCGAAGCGTACGGCGCACGATCCGCTGGTGGTGATTGGCGGCGCGATCACGTTCGTGAACCCAGAACCGCTGGCGCCCTTTGCCGACGTCATTGCCGCCGGCGAGGGTGAAGAGCTCGTGCCGGGGCTGATCGACGCATTTCGTGACGGCGGCGGGCGACAGGATCTGCTGAGAAGCCTGGCCAGCAAGCGCGGCTTCTACGTGCCGTCTTTCTACGACGTGAACTACAAAGCCGACGGCACGATCGAGGGATTCGTGCCGAAAGCCGGTACGGGCGCGCCTCCTGTCGTGAAGAAGGCCGCGTTGTCGACCACCGCTGCCGTGGAACCGCCTTGCACGCGCATCTTTACTCCGGACACTGAGTTCGGTTCGAGGTTTCTGATCGAGGTCGTCCGAGGCTGCGCCAACCTGTGCCGCTTCTGCTGGGCCGGCTACAACTATCTGCCGGTGCGCGCGTTCCCCGCCGATCGCATCCTCGAGCGTGCGAAGGAGGCGCGGGCACATTCGAGCCACGCAGGGCTCGTATCCATTGCGCTTTGCGACCATCCGGAAATCGAGCGCATCCTGACGGGACTCGCGGAGATGGGCTATTCGATTAGTCCGGCATCGCTTCGCCTGGACGATCTGACGCCATCGATCGTCCGCCAGCTCCGCGAGAGCGGTGAAAAAACTCTGACCATCGCGCCGGAGACCGGCTCCGATCGGCTGCGCCGTGTCATCAACAAGACCGTGACCAACGACGAAATTCTCGATCGCGCGGAGCTCATCTTTTCGAGCGGCATCGAGAACCTGAAGCTCTATTACATGATCGGCCTGCCGAGCGAGACCGACGACGATCTCATCGCAATTCGCGATCTGACGCTGCAGATGCGCGACATCATGCTGGCGCACGCAAAGGGCCGGGGACACATCGGCAGAATCATCGCCAGCGTGAACCCCCTGATACCGAAGCCGTCGACCACCTACCAATGGCTGCCGATGGAGGCTCCAGACGTGATCGAAGCGAAGGTAAAGCGCCTTCGGGCATTGACCGCCGACATCGACAATGTGTTCTTCAACATCAAGTCCGAACGTCATTCGTTTTTCCAGGCATTGCTGTCACTTGGCGACCGGCGCGTCGCTCCGGCGATTGAAGCCGCCGAAGCCAATGGCGGCGACTGGCGGAAAGCCGTTGCCGATACTGGCGTCGACGCCGACTTCTATGTGTTCAGAAACAAATCTGACGATGCCGTACTCCCGTGGAGCATCATCGATGGCGGCATGAAGGAAGCGTTTTTCCGCGGTGAGCTCGAAAAGAGCTTGCGCGCGGAATGGACGCTTCCCCCCAAACGCCAGGCAGAAAACGCCCGCCTTCTTCCCGTCCTCTGAAGCCGGCGAGCGGGTGCCGCTATTCCGCGATTGCCAGATGCTCCTCGTGCTCCTGATACGCCTGCAGGATGAGGTCGCGCACGCGATCCTGCGACGTTGCGTCGGCGACAGGCCGTAGCAGGGCGAAGCTCCGGCGCTCGCCGTTCACCGAGTACTGACGAGCCGGGAACGTGACGTTGCGGCCGTTGCCGTTCCGTCGCTCCCACACCGCGAATCCGACCAGCTTCAGGCCTTGAAGATGGCCGTCCTCAAAATGGAGCTCAGCTTCGGCGAGTTTTCCTGGAGGGGTGCCTTTGTCATTGGGTGTGATCTTTACAGTCATCATGTGCTCCTTATGCGCGATCACACAGGCAAAGCGGGTACCCGGCCAGCGCCGGCGGCCATGTCAGTGAAACATGCTGATGCGGAAGGACTTTACGATCGTGCGACGAAGGAGACCATCGGCCGAGGGTCCACGCCAGAACGGAGTGACAACTGGAGTTACGCGCCGAGGAGCATCACCTGGGCGATCGCCAGGGTTTGCGAGTGCGTTATGGTGAGGAGCGAACCGCTCGCCTTCAACCGCTCGAAGTGTCGGGCTGCGCCACCGTGAAACCGTAGTTGCGGTGGACCGCCCTGGCGGACGACCTCGATGTCGCGCCAGAACACGCCGTGCGCGTTCCCGGTGCCGAGCGCTTTCATGGCCGCTTCCTTTGCGGCGAACCGCCCTGCAAGATGGGGCGCAGGGTTCCGGCGGCGTGTGGCGTACGCGATCTCACCTTCGGTGAACACGCGACGGAGAAACTTGTCGCCAAAACGCGCGACGGCGGCCTCAATCCGATCAATTTCTGCGGCATCCATACCGATCCCGATAATATTCATCGATCGATGATCCTGCCCAAGCCTACTGGCGAGTTCGAATGGACGCAAGAGTCATGGGGGAGCGCCCTTCGTTGCACGGCGCTGGCGACCACCGCCCGTCATCTCTTTAGTACGCGGCAGCTGACGATTCCCGGCTCGCCGACAGAGGATACGGCGAGCTGGAGCGTGTTGGCGCGAGCACTGGATCTCGACTCGTCGCGCAACGCGCTCGTATGCCTGCGCCAAGTGCACCGGGCCGGCGTCTTTGAGGCCGCAGCCGAAATCGCCGCGAGGAGTCCAGTTGCAGAATGGCCGGAGGCAGACATTGCCATTAGCCGCGATGCGGCTGTTGGAGTAACCGTGCGCGCGGCCGACTGCGTCCCTGTTCTGCTGGCGGATCGCGTAACCGGTGCCGTGTCGGCGATTCATGCAGGCTGGCGTGGAACGGCAGCCGGCGCCGTAGGCGCGGCAGTGGAGGCCATGACGACGCGCTTCGGCACCGAGCCGCGCAACGTCGTGGCCGCCGTGGGCCCTTCCATCGGGCCCTGCTGTTATACGGTGGGCGAGGAGCTGCCAGGGAAATTCACGTCACACAGGGACGCACAGCGCTGGTTTACTCGAACCCGCGACGGATTGCGGCTTGATTTGTGGCGGGCCACCCGGGATCAGCTCGAACGGGCGGGTGTGTCAGCGGGAAATGTCCACGTCAGCGGGTTGTGCACGTTCGACCATCCCGGCATCTTCCATTCCTACCGTCGCGATGGCCATAAGGCCGGGCGGCTTGTTGCCGCAATCCGGGCGAATCCGAAAGGCTAGAAAAACGCGAAAACCCGCCTTATGCAACCCGAAGGGGCGTTCCTCCGTAAGGAAGGAGAAGGTTGGCTGCCACAGACGTCGAGCTGGTTCGTGGGGCGCTCACCGGATCCGAGCATGCGTTTCGCGACATCGTCCTTCGGTACCAGCGGCCGGTGTTCGGGCTCATTGTCCGAGTGGTCCGGGATCCTGGCCGGGCCGAGGAACTGGCGCAGGACACATTCGTGAAGGCCTTTCGCGCCCTTCACACCTATGACGTTCAGCGGAAGTTTTCCGCCTGGTTGCTGACCATTGCCCATCATGTCGCGATCGATGAAGTGCGCAAGGGCACCCTCGCTACCGTGTCGATCGAGGAGCTGGGCGATCCAGATGGGCCGCGGATCGACATCGCGGACCGCAAGAGCGCCACGCCGGCGGCTCTCGCCGAGCGTGCGGCGCTCGCGACCGCGCTGAAGGTGGCAATCGGCAGGCTTCGCCCAGAGTATCAGGAGATTGTGACCTTGCGGTACGCGCAAGAGCTCGAATACGACGAGATTGCCGACATCACCGGGTTGCCGCTTGGCACCGTCAAGAGCTCGCTATTCCGCGCACGCAAGGAACTGGCCGTCGAGATGGAATCCATGGGGTGGAAATGACACGCCAGCACGAGGACGAACTGGACGCGCGGCTGTCGGAACTGTTTCGCGCAGTCGAGCAGCCCGAGCCGTCGCCAGGTTTCGCGTCGCGCACCTTGAAGGCGGTTCACGCTGCACCGTTGCCGGAGGGTCGACAGCGGCTACGTAGTCTGTGGAGCGTTCGATTTGGATGGGGCGCATTCACCGGCGCCGCTGCCGCGGCGGGGTACGTCTTCGTGAATCTGCCGCTCGCCGCAAGAATGTTCGCGTCGATGATCGGTTTCACACTGGACACCGCCGCGGCTCTGGTGCGATTTGTGTTTGCCGGCCTGGCGTGGTCTGAACTGCTCATGACGATCGGTCGAGCAGTTGCAATGGCAGCGGCGACTCGAGAAGGCACGACAACATTGATCGTGACGGCCGTGGTCGCAGGCATCGCCCTCTCGGCGTTGCGTCGATTGCTGTCGTCTGAGGGGGAGGCTTCACAATGGCAAGAGCTCTCGTCGCAATAGCGCTTCTGATGACGTGTGCGGCGACTCCCGCCGCCCAAAGGGCTGCGGTCGAAGGGGATGTCACTGCGCTGCGCTCCCGTGTCGAGCGGCGCTTCGAGATCCTTCCCGTCGCAGGCGGCGTGGTGCTGACTCCGCATTTCAAGGCCGCTGTGCGGTCGATCGAGATTGCCGACGGCACCATCGCGCTGGATGGGACGCTGGTGACGGGCGCAGAGCTGCGACAGAGGCTCGGAGCCGACGCCGATCTCGTCCTGCAGCTTTCGTATCTCGACACCGCATCGCGGCGGTCGCTCGCAGGAGTCGCCGCGACACCCACACCGCCCGTACCGCCCGGCGTCGCCGAGCCATCATCTGCGCCAGAGACGACGTCGAAAATGCCGCGCGCCAGGCGCAGGGGATCGCTCGTTCGCATCGGCGGAAGCGTAAAAGTCGAAACCGACGAACACGTGACCGACGATGTTGTGGCGATTGGCGGAAGCGCAGACGTAGACGGCGAAGTTGATGGCGACGTGGTCGTCGTCGGCGGCTCTGCGAACCTCGGGCCCCGGGCCCACATCAATGGCGATGTTGTGGTGATAGGTGGTTCGCTCAGTCAAGATCCGGCCGCCACGATTGACGGAGAAGTGCATAACGTGGGCTTCGGCGACATGTTCAGTGGGGCAGGCAGCCGGTGGCGCGGCAACTGGCGAGGATGGGACCCATGGGGAGGTTTCCGTCCGGTCGCAAAGTTCCTGGGGACCCTGATGCGCGTCGGGCTCTTGATGCTCTTTGCGGCGCTGGTGCTGTTTGTCGCGCCGGCGCCCGTTGGACGAGTGGCCGATCGTGTGGCAGCCGAGCCCGTGAAGTCCTGGCTTGTCGGGTTTGTCACCGAAATTCTGTTTCTCCCGGTGTTTGTCTTGACGGTCTTTGTACTGGCGGTCTCCATCATCGGCATTCCCGTCGTCATACTGCTCGTGCCAGTCGTGATCGTGGGCGGGATTATGGTCTTTCTGGTCGGGTTCACAGGTCTGGCATTTCACCTCGGGCGCACTCTGCAAGCGCGCGTCGAACAACTGCAAGCGCGTCCTTATCTCGCCACGCTTTCGGGCATCGTCCTCGTCGTGTCGCCGTTGCTGCTGGGGCGTCTCGTCGGACTGACGGGTGAGATGGGCGTGATGGTGGGATTGCTGGTCGCGGTGGGCGTGGCGATTGAGTACATCGCCTGGACTGCGGGGCTTGGCGCCGCCGCGCTCGCGCGTTTCGGGCACCCGGTGAGGCCATCACCGGAGGTGATGCCGCCTGCATCCACCTAGAGGCTATCTCTGCTGGTCTCCGTTCTCCGGTACGCCCGGTTCGTCGAGGAGCTGTGTCGATGATGCTGGCCCGAAGTTCTTCCAGTCGCGCAGTGCCCAGACGACCTTCTTGTCGGGGGTCACTTCGATCAACTGAACGACGTTCGGCCATTCCTCGAACGGCCGGCTACCGCTCCAGTTGTTGATCAATGTGTTGCCGTTGGCGAGCCGCGTGACCTCCTGAACGACTTCCAGGGTGATGCCTGGGAGCTCGTTCTTGGTGATTTCCCACACGATCTGGCCGGCTTTGTTCACCTCGCGCACCCAGCCGTGCTGATTGCCGCTTATCAGCGTGTTGCCGTTCTTCAGTCGCACGGCCGCCCATGCCGACGGCGCGTCGACCGACCAGATTGCCTTGCCCTTGGTGTCGTACTCCACGACTTTTCCAAGATCGAGATGTGCCACGAGCAGCGTGTTCGCCTTCGTCCAACGGATGTGACGCACCTGTCCGTGCGCGTTTTCCGGACGCCGAACCGGGATCGTCCACTCCCGCTCGACATCGCCGGATTTCTTATTGACGATCATCGCTTTCGCTGGATTCCCGTTCAGCATGATCAGGACGCGATCCTTGCCGATCGGTTGCGCGGTGTGGATCTCCGATCCCGGCGGCGCCTCGTAGTGCCACACGAGCTTCTTGCCAGACGTCACCTCGCTTGCACCGAGACGCCGCGAAAACACGATGTTGCCGTTCGACATTCGCGTGCAGTCGCCGAACTCCTCCTTGCCGGGGATATAGAACGTCCACACGACTTCTCCCCCGCGAACAATCCGCATGGTTTGATTCGACTTGCCGCGGTTCTCCCACTCGCCGCAGTAAAGGAACGGATGCTGCGCGAGGCCCTTGCCCGGCAAAGGCGCGTCGGACATTGGAGATTGGGCGATAGGTTGGGCGATGGGAGATTGGGCGAGTGGGGAAGCGACGGCAGCCAAGGCCAGCAAGGTCACGATCGGCGTGCGTTTCATCTCATGTCACCCATGAATGTTCACTCTCTACGGGCCCAAAGCCCAGAGCCTGAAGCCTACTGCGAAGCCGCCGTGCCTTCGTCCATTGCCAGATTGGCGAGCCGGTCGGCATGCGTGTTCTGCTCGCGCCGGACGTGCTCGTACACGACGCGGTCGAAACCGTCTGCCAGCGCCTTGGCCTCCTGATAGAGCGGTTGGAGGCCGGCGTTCTTCACACGGTACTCGCCCCGCATCTGCTTCACGAGCAGCTCCGAATCCGACTTGATGTGAAGCTTGCGATGGCCGTGCCCCGTCGCATAGCGAAGGGCGGCGAGCAATCCGTTGTACTCGGCGATGTTGTTGGTCGCGCTGCCCAGAAAACCGTGGAATTCTTCCACGAGGCCTCCCTGCTCGTCCTCGATGCGGACGCCATAGCCGGCTGGGCCGGGATTTCCCCTCGCGCCCCCGTCAATGTAGGCGACGATCATCGACTAGTCCTCGGCAGGGACAGCTGGCTGGGTGGTCTGAGCGACCGGCGCGTTTTCGCCGGCGAAGTACAGGATCCGGCGACAGCTGTCGCACTGGATGATGGACTCGTTCTTCCTGACTTCGTTGAAGATCTGTGGCCGAAGGCGCACGTGGCAGATGGTGCACAGGCCGTTGTGCGCTTCGGCGACGGCGACACCCTTGCGCCCCTTGGCAGTTGTCTCGAAGATGGCCAGCGCGGCACGATCAATCTGCGCCACCAATGCTGCGCGGGCCGCAGCCGTCGTGCTCATTTCGATTTCGAGCTGTGCCACTTCCTTTTCGAGGGCCGCGCGTTCCGCGGCGATCTCCTTCTCGGAGGCCTTCAGCTCGGCTTCGCGCTTTTTGAGCTCGGCGTTGAGTTCGTCGGACTCCATCATGATTTCAAGGATGCGATCCTCGCGGGTCTTGATGTCGTTCTGAGCGGCCTCGATCTCGTGCAGCATCGCCGTGTATTCGCGGTTGGTCTTCACCTCGAGGAGCTGATCCTTGTACTTCGCGAGCCGCGTCTGCACGGTCGAGACTTCCTTTTCGTCGGCGCGCCGCTTTTCCTGAGCGGCCGCCAGCCGGGTCTTTACATCGGCGACCAGGTCGCGGGCGTGCTGAAGCCTCGAGTCGAGCGCCTGGCCACGGTCTGGATGGTCGGCAATTTGTCGTCGGGCATCATCTGCCGTGGTCTCGAGCTGCTGCAGGCGGATCAGTTTTTCCAGATCAGCATTCATAGGGACGGCCGCCTATAACAAAAAAGCCCCGTGGGGGGCTTCGCAGTAGGTAGAAGGTGGAAGGTGGAACGTGGAACGTAGAAAGTAAGCCCCGAACTTTCGAGCTTACCTTCCACTTTCCACTTTCCACTTTCCACTTTTGACCTGCATGCATTCATAAGATGTGGTGGGCCCACCAGGATTCGAACCTGGGACAGGCCGGTTATGAGCCGGCGGCTCTGACCGCTGAGCTATAGGCCCGAGGTACTTTGCTGAAACGTGGAAAGTTGAAAGTTGAAGGTGGAAGGTACGTTCAGAGCTCTTTCCACCTACCCTCAACTTTCCACCTTCCACTTTTCCACCTACACCGAAGTACTACGAGGTTCTTCCCTCCAGGAACGCGCGCAGCTTCCGGCTCCTCGACGGATGGCGCAGCTTGCGGAGCGCCTTTGCCTCGATTTGACGGATGCGCTCTCGCGTCACCGCGAAGTTCTGCCCGACTTCCTCGAGAGTGTGCTCGCTGCCGTCGCCGACGCCGAACCGCATCTTGATGACGCGCTCTTCCCGCGGTGTCAGCGTCTTCAACACCGACTCGGTCTGCTCTTTCAGGTTCAAGTTGATCACGGCCTCGGCGGGCGACACAACCTGCCGGTCTTCGATGAAGTCTCCGAGATGCGAATCTTCCTCCTCGCCAATCGGCGTCTCGAGCGAGATCGGCTCCTGCGCAATCTTCAGCACCTTGCGGACCTTCGACACGGGAATATCCATCCGCTTGGCGATTTCCTCAGAGGTAGGCTCGCGGCCGAGTTCCTGCACCAGTGCGCGCGACGTGCGGATCAGCTTGTTGATGGTCTCGATCATGTGCACCGGAATGCGGATGGTCCGGGCCTGGTCCGCGATCGCGCGGGTGATGGCCTGACGGATCCACCACGTGGCGTACGTCGAGAACTTGTACCCGCGCCGATACTCGAACTTGTCGACCGCCTTCATGAGGCCGATGTTGCCTTCCTGAATGAGGTCGAGGAACTGCAGCCCGCGGTTCGTGTACTTTTTCGCGATCGAGACGACCAGTCGCAGGTTGGCCTCGACCAGTTCCTTCTTTGCCTGCTCGGCCTGCACTTCGCCGCGATAGATGGTGTCGAGCGTGGCGCGCAGATGTTCTGTGGACTGCTCGAGCTCGTCGGTGCGCACCTTGACCGCGGCTTTCAGGTCCTTGACGCGCCGCAGCATGTTCTTCTTATCTTCTTCCTTCAGCTTGATCGGCTTTTTCCCCTTCGGGTTCATCTGCCGATCGAGGCTTTCCGCTTCGCGCTCGATCTTGCGGACCGACTCGACTTCGTCCTTGATCTGCTCGATGAGGCGGCGCTTCACCAATTCGGTGAACTCGACCTCGCGGATGAATTGCGACAGCCCCACCTGCGCGCGCATGACAGCCCAGCGGGCCCTGCGGTATTTTCGCTTCTCGCGCGTGGTCGTGCCCTTGCCGGTCTCGGCCAGTTTCTCTTCGAGCTTCTGCACGATCGCGCGCTGCTTGCGAATCGCGTCGATCTGCTTCAGTACTTCCTTGGCTCGCTCGTCCACGCGCTCATCGGTAATTTCGTCGTCCTGGAAGATGACGAGCTCGCGGATCGTGCGTGTGCCGGCCTTCAGCTGATCGCCCATCGCGATGATCATTTTCGCGACTGTCGGCGTGCGCGAGATCGACTTGATGACGGCGAGCTTGCCGCGCTCGATACGCCGGGCAATTTCGACTTCGCCTTCGCGCGTCAGGAGCGGAACCGTGCCCATCTCGCGCAGGTACATGCGCACCGGGTCGTTCGTCTTGTCCAGCGCACCGGGCGTGAGGTCGAGCTCCATCTCCTCGCTGCCCTCGGCGGTCCGGTCGAACTGTTTTTCCTGAAGATACGTTTTCTCGGAATCGACGACTTCGATGCCCGCGCTGCCAAACGTGTTGAAGAGGTCATCGAGTTCATCCGACGAGGTAATCTCGGCTGGCAGCAGCTCGTTGACTTCGTCGTACAGCAGGTAACCCTTTTCTTTACCAATGGAAATCAGCTGCCGTACTTCGTCGTATTTTTCTTCAATCGACAAGCGTTCCTCCTACCTTGCTCCGAACGGAAACAGAACCAAAGATGATATCACTGGCGGCCCAGCGCCTCGATTTGCCGCAAGAAATCGCGTTTTTTCTCCCACAGTGCCGTGATGTCTGCGTCGTGCTGGCCGCCGAGCTCCTGCAGGCGATCGATATCGCGTTGAACCGCGGCGAGCTCGCGCTCGAGGCGAAGCCGCCGGATGGCGCGCACACAGTCGGTGGCCGGGGCAGGGGGTGCGGCCACCGCGGCGATACCAGTCACGAGTTGGGCCTCCACAGGAGTTAGACGCTCGAAAAGGGCAGATGGCAGCACGGACGGGCCTCGATCGGCCAACGCACGAGCTTCTTCGAGCACCCGGCGCGTGGCCAGCCCATCTAAGTCATTATCCTGCAGATCCTTGAGAGCTGTCATCCCCTGTTCTGGTTCGTGGACGATGGCCCAAATAAGCCCCTTCTCGGCCTGCTTGACCTGACCGAAGCTCGGCAACTCGCGAGCCGTTAGCTCCGGCCGCCGCTGAACCGCCGCTTTTCGCACCTCGGCTCGCACGACTTCCTCTGTAATACGTGCTTTGTGGGCCAGTCGGTCCCCGAACTGATCGCGGGCGGCGGGGTCGGGAATTCTTGCCGCCACGGCGAGCATGGCCGCCAGGAACTGCCTCCGCCCCTCGTCATGATTCAGGTCGTGCAGCGCGGCAGAACGGTCCAGCAGATACTCGAGGTAGGGCCGCGAATTCTTCAGCAGCTCCACGTAAGCATCGCGCCCATTCCTTTGGACGAAGCTGTCGGGATCCTGGCCAGCCGGCAGGACCGCGACATTCACCTCGAATCCCTCCTGCACCAACAGCTCGCACGATCGCGCCGCGGCACCCTGTCCCGCCGCATCCGGATCGAAACTCAGAATGACCTTCGACGTGAATCGCCTGAGCAGCTGTGCCTGCGACGAGCTGAGAGCAGTGCCTGAGGATGCCACCACGGGCGCAACACCTGCCTGCACGAGCTGCGCGAAATCGAAGTAACCCTCGACCATCACAGCGTAGCCAAGCCGCGAAATATCCTTCTTCGTCAGGTGCAGCCCGTAAAGCGTGCGTCCCTTCGAGTAGATGAATGTCTCTGGCGAATTCAAGTACTTCGGTTGCTGGTCGGCCTCCATCGCGCGGCCGCCGAACGCCACAATCGAACCCGCGTCACGCGCGATCGGGATCATGAGCCGGCCCCGGAAACGATCGACGGTCTGTCCATTGTCCCGCTCGAGCGCCAGGCCGCTGCGGACGAGCAGCGGGAGCGTGAATCCTTCTTTGATGAGGGTTGACTTGAGCCCTTCATGGGAGGGCGGTGCGTACCCCAGTCCCAGCTTTCTGGCTGTCTCTGGAGTGATGCCACGACGCTTCAGCAGCTCCTGGGCCTTTCGCCCAACCGGTGCGGCCAGCTGAGCCTTGAAGTACTCAGCCGCGCGCTCGTGGACCTTCAAGAGCCCTTCGCGTTCGGCAGAGTCGGCGTGCGACTCGCGGCTGCCGACCTGCTCCGGAATCGGAATCCCGAACTTCGAGGCAAGATGGCGGACGGCGTCCTGAAATCCCATCTTTTCCTGCAGCTCGAGGAACTTGAACACGTCACCCCCGACGCTGCAGCCGAAACAATGAAAGAACCCCTTGTCGCGGTTGACGTGGAATGATGGTGACTTCTCGGAATGAAAGGGGCACAGCCCTTTGTAGGTGGCGCCAGACTTTCTGAGCGAAACGTACTCCTGAACGACCTGGACGATGTCGGCCTGCGCTCGCAGGTCGTCAATGAATGATTGCGGAAACGCCATCAGAGCTTCAATGTTCCAATCGTCAATCTTTCAATTCCGCAATGGTCACGCCCCCACCGCCCTCTTCCGGCGAGGCCGTGCGCACATGGGTCACGAGCGGGTGTTTGTGCAGGTACTCGAAGACGGCCTCTCTCAAGCGGCCTGTGCCGAAACCGTGGATCAACCGCAGGGTGCGCTGTTCGCCGAGCAGGCTCTCGTCCAGGAACTTTTCGATGCGATCGATGGCCTGATCGACCGTATGCCCCACGAGCACGAGTTCGCCCGATACCGACGCGCGCTCTCTCGGCTGCAATTGAACGTTCACGCGAACAGGCGCGGGCTCCGATCGCGCGGGCGCATCGAGAACGCGCAGTTCACCAGTGTGCGCACGGAACCGTTTGCCGCGCACTTCAATTTCGGCGTCACGCTCGTGCACCAGCACGACGGTCCCCTCCACGCCGAGGCCGGAAATGACTACGCGATCGCCGACAACGGCGGCCCGCGTTGGCGTGTGCGGTATCGGCGCCGGCAATTGATCCCGGCGAAATTTATCCGCGAGCGCATCGACCGAAGCGCGCGCATCGCTGCGCAGGCGCCCCGTATCGCCGGTCGACGCGACGATCTCGCCCGGGCGTTTCGCGGCCGCTTCGGTCATCGCGGCGGCTTGCTGCTTGAGTTGGCCAACGACGCTGTCTATTTCGGCTCTGGCTTCGCGCAGCCGCTCGTCGAGCTTCTCGTTCAACTTCTGCTTGAACGTATCCTCGCGCTGCCGCAAGGCATCCTCGCGCGACCGGGCGCGCACGTCCGCCTCCGTGAGAGCCTCGCGCTCGCGCCGGACGAGACGACGCTCGTGCTCGAGCGCGCGCAGGTCCGAATCCACTTTCGCGAGATGTTCGGCGAGCTGCGCCTCTCGCTCCGACAAATTCCTGCGTGCCGCACTGATGATCCCGGGGTTCATTCCCAGTCTGGCTGCCATCTCGAGCGCGAGGCTTCGGCCAGGCGATCCGTATTGGATGTGGTAGGTCGGTTCAAACGTGTCGGGTGTGAAGCCGAACCCGGCCGCGGTCACGCCAGAAGTTGTGGCGGCGTAGGTTTTCAGCGCGTCGTAGTGTGTCGTCGAGATGACGACTGCACCGCGTGAACGGAAGTGCTCGATGATGGCGACGCCGAGGGCCCCTCCCTCGAGAGGATCGGTGCCGGCGCCAAGCTCGTCGAGCAGGACCAACGCGGGCAGCGCCAGCGATCGGTCCATGGCGGCGATGTTGGTGATGTGCGAGGAATATGTACTGAGGCTTGCGGCGATGGACTGCTCGTCCCCGATGTCCGCAAAGATAGAGCGGAACACCGGAACGCGCGCATCGGCAGCAGGCAGGAACAGGCCAGCCTGTGCCATGACAGCCAGGAGCCCGGCCGTTTTCAGCGCGACAGTCTTGCCTCCCGTATTCGGTCCCGTGATCAGCAGCACAGTCGTGGGAGGAATCACCAGCACATCGACTGGTACGGGATCGCGCGACGGCTTCTCGCGACCGGCATCGTCGAGGCGTGCAATCACCGCCGGAATCAGCAGGGGATGTCGTGCCGCTCGCAGCTCCAGCCTGCCATCTGTCGACAATGTCGGCGCCACACCGGAGACGAGATGCGAGAATCGCGCCTTCGCCTGGATGACGTCGAGCTCGGTCGCCGCATCGAGCACCTGCCGGAGCTCGACCGGCCGCGCCCGGAAGCCGTCGGTGAGCGCGCGCAGAATCCGATGAACTTCTTCGCGCTCCTCCTGTTCGATAGCCACGATCTCGTTGTTGATCTCGACCGTGCTCAAGGGCTCGAGATACAGGCTGGCTCCACTGCCGGAGCTGCCGTGGATGATGCCCGGGATGGCGGTGCGGTGTTCCGCCTTCACGACGAGCACGTAGCGGCCGTCGCGATCGCTGACGACCTGGTCCTGAAGATAGCGCGATGTGTCCTTGCCGCGCAGATACGATTCGAGCGTGGAGCGGAGCCTGGTGCGCTGTTTCCTCAACTGCGTGCGCAAGCGGCCAAGTTCGGGGCTTGCCGAATCGCTGACTTCACCAGACGGGTCGATCTGCCGCCGCACATCGTCTATCTGGCTCTTGAACGAGACGCAGCCTTCCGCGATGGTCTTCAGCGTGGGAAAGGGACCGCTGATGCGGCGAATGGTCGCGCACGTGAGGCTGACCGAGTCGAGAAAATCCGCAAACGCCACCAGCCGCAATGATTCGAGCGCACGCCCTTCGACGGCCAGCGCGGCGACGAGCGCCTCGAGATCGGCGGGTGCGTTCAGCGCAAAGGGCGGATTGGCGTCGAGATACTTCACGCCCTCGGTCGTGGCGGCGAGCAACTGCGCGACACGGTGGTGGTCCAGTTGCGGCTCGAGCTCGGCGAGGAGGGCAGCGCCCGCTGGCGTCAGCGCAAATCCGCTGACGACCTCGACGATCTGATCCCACTCCAACGAGCGCAACGCGCCTGGGTTCATGAATTTAAAAAGTAAAATTTGAAATTTGAAATTTCAGATTTCAAATCTCTACAAATGGTTAATCCGGCTGGCGATCGCCGCCGCACCGAATCCGTTGTCGATGTTCACGACGGACACGCCGGCGGAGCAGCTGTTCAGCATCCCGAGCAGCGCGGCGAGGCCGCCAAAGCTGGCGCCGTAACCCACGCTGGTCGGCACGGCGATCACGGGAACCTTCACGAGTCCTCCGATGACGCTTGGCAGCGCGCCCTCCATGCCCGCGACAACGATGACCGTACGTGCCGCAGCCAGCCGATCGTGCTCGCCGAGCAGACGATGGATACCAGCGACACCAACGTCGAACAGGCGATCGACGGTGTTACCCATCACATCGGCCGTGACACAGGCCTCCTCGGCCACTGGGAGGTCTGACGTGCCAGCCGCCGCGACAAGAATGGTGCCTCGGCCGGGCTGAATGTCGCCCTGGCGAAGCGTGATGGCTCGCGCGACCGCATGGAACACGGCGCCGGGAACCTCGCTCTGCACGGCGGCGAAGGCTTCTTCGCTGGCGCGCGTCACGAGCAGCGTATGGCCGCGGTTGACGATCTCCCTGGCGATGGCGGCGATCTGTGCCGGCGTCTTTCCCAGGCCGAAGATCACTTCCGGGAACCCTTGCCGCAGCTCGCGGTGATGGTCCACCCGGGCAAAACCCAGATCCTGAACCGATTGGGCCCGTAAAAGGTGGGTCACCTGGTCCAATGCGTCGTCGGTCGAGACCACCCCGAGGCGAACCTGGTCCAGCAATTGCTGCAGATCCGCCACGGTCAGGGCTCTGGTATAATTGAGGGACGTTTTGCCCCCGGCGAAGCTCACCGAATGACACTTTCTGACACAATCATCCTCGTCAGCTATTTCTTTGTACTAAGTATTCTGGCGGTGTACGGCTGGCACCGCTACTACCTTGTGTATCTTTACATGAGGCACAAGGATTCCCAACCTGTTGAGCCGGCGCCGCTTGATCCGCTGCCGGTCGTGACGGTTCAGCTGCCGATTTACAACGAAATGTATGTGGCTGACAGGCTCATCGATGCGGTCTGCCGCCTCGACTATCCGCGTGAGCTGCTCGAAATCCAGGTGCTGGACGATTCGACCGACGAAACGTGCGAGATCGCCGAGCTCGCCGTGCGCCGCCACGCGGCACACGGCATCGATATCAAGTATTTTCACCGCGAAGATCGGACGGGCTACAAAGCGGGGGCGCTCGAGGCGGGCCTCAAGGTCTCGCGCGGCCAGTACGTGGCCATCTTCGATGCCGACTTCCTGCCTCACGCCGATTTTCTGCACAGGCTGCTGCCGCATTTTGTCGACGATCGTGTCGGCATGGTGCAGGCGCGCTGGGGCCACATCAACCAGGACTACTCGCTGCTCACCAAGATCCAGTCGATTCTTCTGGATGGACATTTCGTACTCGAGCATGGCGGCCGCAATCGCGCAGGGCGCTTCTTCAATTTCAACGGCACCGCCGGTGTGTGGCGCCGGAAGGCAATCGACGATGCCGGCGGCTGGCAGCACGACACGCTGACCGAAGATCTCGACCTCAGCTACCGCGCGCAGATGCGCGGCTGGCGCTTCGTCTTCCTGCCCGACGTCGTCTCGCCGGCCGAAGTGCCTGTCGAGATGAACGCGTTCAAGTCGCAGCAGCATCGCTGGGCGAAGGGCTCGATTCAGACATGCCGCAAGCTGCTGCCGCAGATTCTGCAGGCTGATCTGCCGCTGCACGTGAAGGCGGAGGCGTTCTTCCATCTGACGGCGAACTTCAACTATCTCTTGATGGTGATCCTGTCGATCCTGATGTTTCCGTCGATGGTGATCCGCTACAACATGGGCTGGTACGAGATGCTGCTCATCGACGTGCCGCTGTTTTTCGCGGCGACGATGTCGGTGTGCAATTTCTACATCGTGTGCCAGCGCGAGCTCCACAAGGACTGGATGACGCGGCTTCGCTACATGCCGTTCCTGATGTCGATCGGCATCGGGCTCTGCGTGAACAACACGAAAGCCGTGCTCGAAGCGCTCTTCGACAAGAAGACCGAGTTTGCACGCACGCCGAAATACCGGATCGAAGGCGATGGCGACGAGTGGGTGAGCAAGCGGTATCGCCAGTCGGTCACCGTTCAACCTCTCATTGAGGTGGGCCTCGGCTTCTACTTCACCGCGACGGTCTTCTACGCCCTCGCCAACGGCATCTACGGCACGCTGCCGTTTCTGGTGCTCTTCCAGATAGGCTTCCTCTACACGGGCCTCCTCTCGATTGTGCAGCAATTCGCGGGCGACGGCGTCGTGCTCAAGACGCAAACCTCGGACAGCCAATAGCGTTCCGCCCGTACTGCTATCATCAACGGTGGACGTGACCACCGAAGCACCTTCGAAAGCGGGCCTTGAAGACGTCGTTGCCGCGTCTTCATCGATTTGCTATTTGGACGGCGCCCGCGGCGTGCTGGCGTATCGCGGATACGACATCCACGACCTGGCAGATCACGCGACGTTCGAGGAAGTCTGCTTTCTCTTGTGGCACGCCCGGTTGCCCACCCGGGCCGAACTCGGGGATCTCCATTCGCAGCTTGCCGACGCGCGGGCACTCCCGGAGGGCGTTCTTCGTCTCATGCGCTCGCTCCCGCCCGCGCCGGCGATGGACGCCTTGCGAACGCTCGTGTCAGCATTGTCTCACTACGATCCGGGTGCGAACGACATGTCCCCGGAAGGCCGCCAGCGCACGAGCGTCCGGCTGACAGCCCAGCTCGGGTCGATCGTCTCGACCTACGGCCGGATGGCAGCGGGAGGCGGGCAGATTGCGCCAGACCCCGCGCTCGGTCAGGCGGCGAACTTCCTCTACATGTTGACGGGCCAGCGCCCGTCGGCGCTCGCGGCGCGTGCGCTGGACATTGCGCTCATCCTGCACGCGGACCACGAATTCAACGCGTCCACATTTGTCGCACGTGTTTCGGCGGCAACGCTGACCGATGTGCATTCGGCGATCGTCGGAGGCATCGGTGCGCTGAAGGGACCCTTGCACGGCGGCGCCAACGCCGACGTCATGCATCTGCTGCTCGAGCTTGGGCAGGACGTGACGGACCAGAAGATCGAGTCGGTCGTCCGGGGCAAGCTGGCGCGAAAGGAGAAGATCCCCGGCTTTGGCCACCGCGTCTATCGCACGGAGGATCCGCGTGCGACGCATCTTCGTGCCATGTCCGAGGAACTGGGCCGGTCGACGGGCAATCTCCGCTGGTTCCAGATCTCTCAACGGATCGAGCAGATCGTCAAGGGCGAGAAGAAGCTGAATGCCAACGTCGATTTCTACTCGGCGACGACGTACTACGCTCTGGGGATTCCGGTCGATCTCTTCACGCCGGTGTTCGCTGTCAGCCGGATCTCCGGCTGGACGGCGCACGTGCTCGAGCAGTACGCCAACAACCGGCTTATTCGTCCTCGGGCAGATTACATCGGCCCGTCGTATCCGCAGGCATACGTTCCGCTCGATAGACGGTGACGCCCATCTGAATGGACTCCCAGCAGGTTCGAAACTTTTCCATCATCGCCCACATCGATCACGGCAAGTCGACGCTAGCCGACCGCCTGCTCGAGATGACGGGCGCGCTACAGGCGCGCGAAATGGAAGCGCAGGTGCTCGATTCGATGGATCTCGAGCGCGAGCGCGGCATCACGATCAAAGCACACCCCGTCCGGCTGAACTACACCGCGAAGGATGGCAAGGCGTACGTCGTGAATCTCATCGACACACCAGGGCACGTCGACTTTTCCTACGAAGTCACGCGATCGCTGGCGGCGTGCGAGGGTGCGGTGCTGCTCGTCGACGCGTCGCAGGGCGTGGAGGCACAGACGCTCGCCAATGCGTACCTCGCGGTCGAGAACAATCTCGAGATCATCCCGGTCATCAATAAGATCGATCTGCCGGGCGCACAGCCCGACGAGGCACGCCGTCAAATTGAAGAGATCATCGGGCTCGACGGATCGCACGCCATCCTGACCAGCGCGAAGGAGGGCATCGGTATCGTCGACGTGCTCGAGGCCGTCGTCACGCTCGTTCCGCCGCCTTCCGGGGACCCCTCTGCGCCGTTGAAAGCACTGATCTTCGACTCGTGGTACGACGCGTATCGTGGCGTGGTGATTGTCGTCAGGGTCATTGATGGCGTGCTGAAACAAGGCGCGAAGATTCGGCTGATGGCCGAAGGGCAGGACTACGAGGCCGAACAGGTCGGGGTGTTTTCACCCAAGCCTGAACCGATCGCCCAGCTCGGCCCGGGCGAAGTCGGCTTCATCGTGGCTAATATCAAGAAGGTGTCCGATGCAAAGATTGGCGACACGGTCACTGAGACGGGACGCCAGGCCAGCCAGCCGTTTCCTGGTTTCAAGGAACTGAAGCCGATGGTATTCGCGGGGCTGTATCCAGTCGAGAGCCATGCGTATGCCGAGCTTCGTGAGGCGCTCGAAAAGCTCCGGTTGAACGATGCGTCGTTCTTTTTCGAGCCGGAAACGTCGGCGGCGCTGGGCTTCGGATTTCGCTGCGGTTTTCTCGGCCTTCTTCACATGGAGATCGTGCAGGAACGGCTCGAGCGCGAATACGACATGGATCTGGTGACGACTGCTCCGGGCGTCCTCTACCGCGTGACGACGACCGATGGGCAACTGCACGAAATCGACAGCCCTTCGAAGCTTCCGGAGGCCGGTCATGTGCTGAAGATCGAGGAACCCGTCATCACGGCGATGATTCTCACTCCGTCGGAGCATGTCGGCGCGGTGCTCGAGCTGTGTCAGGAGAAGCGGGGCATCCAGAAGTCGCTGGAGTACCTGAGCTCGAACCGCGTGCTGGTCACCTATGAGCTGCCGTTCAACGAAGTCGTGCTCGATTTCTACGATCGCCTGAAGACGATTTCCCGCGGATACGCATCGCTCGACTATCATGTAACCGGGTACTGGGAGTCGCCGCTGGTAAAGCTGGACATTCTCGTGAACCAGGAACCGGTCGACGCCCTCTCGGTGATCGTCCATCGCGACAATGCGTACGAGCGGGGGCGGGCCCTCGCCTCCAAGATGCGCGAGCTGATTCCGCGCCAGATGTTCGAGGTGGCGATTCAGGCCGCCATTGGCAGCCGCATCATCGCCCGGGAATCGGTCAAGGCTCTGCGGAAGAACGTGCTCGCCAAGTGCTACGGTGGCGACATTTCGCGAAAACGCAAGCTGCTGGAAAAGCAGAAGGAAGGCAAGAAGCGGATGAAGCGTGTCGGCAAAGTCGACATTCCCCAGGAGGCCTTTCTGGCCGTGCTGAAGATCGCCACTGAAACGTAAACTAAGCAGGGTGGGGCCCCATGCGGATTAGATGATGGACACGTTCAAGAAATCGGTCGTGCGCGAGTATTTCGAGTCGCTCGTCATCGCCGTCGTGCTCGCGCTGTTCGTGCGCACATTCGTCGTCCAGGCCTTCAAGATTCCCACCGGATCGATGGAGCAGAACCTGCTCATCGGCGATCACCTCCTCGTCAACAAATTCGCGTTTGGCCCCGCGTTGTCGTGGGCCGAGCGGCGGCTGCTGCCGATCCGGGAGATTCACCGCCTGGACGTGATCGTGTTCAAGTATCCGGAGGAGCCGGAGCGCGATTTCATCAAGCGGGTCATCGGCCTTCCGGGCGAAACCATCGAACTGCGCAACAAGCGCGTGTACGTCGACGGCCGGCGGCTGGACGAGCCGTACGTGTTCTACCTCGAGGATCCGCCGCCGCTGCCCGAAGACATGTCCCTGTCGAGCGATCTCGCCGGGATAAGCAGCGATCCCCGGGTGCAGTACGGCCCGGTCACGGTGCCTGCCGGCCATTACTTTGTCATGGGAGACAACCGCGACAATTCTCAAGACAGCCGGTACTGGGGGTTTCTACCGCGCGAGAACGTGAAAGGGAAAGCGCTCGTCATCTACTGGTCGTACGCCGCGGAGTCTGGCACGATGTTCAACGCGACCCGGTGGGGCCGGATTCTTCGCCAGGTGCGCTGAGGGCCCTGCATGAAGACACTCATCAAGCTGCTGATCGCGGCCCTTGTGGTACACGCGTGCTGGAGGGGAGCCGGTGTGTTCTGGCGATACTCCAAGTTGAAAGACGGGGCGCAGAGCGCAGCCCTGTTTGCGGGTCAGCGAAGTGAAGCCGAGATTCAGACGAGGGTGATCGAAATTGCGCGTGAACTGGACGTGCCGCTGGATCCTGAAAAGCTGACCGTACGGAAAGTGCCGAACCACATCTACATCAAGGGAGTGTACACAGAGAAGATCGAGGTGGTGCCAAGCTACTTCTATCCCTGGGCGTTCACCCTCGACCTCGACGTGCTGACGCTGCAGTAGAAAAGGGGTCGGGTGCCTTTTTACGAAAACGGTAAAAAGGCAC
>JAMQPK010000045.1 GCA_023717525.1 Vicinamibacterales bacterium
CCGGCACACGTCGACCAGCCGATCGGCCTGGACGAGGATCGTCTCCTGGCGGTCGGCCGTCGCAATCGGCTCCATCACCGCGTCGGGGAGCAGGGACCGCAGCGCGTCGAGCGTCATGCGCGCTGGCTCGCGATCTTCTTCTGAAGCTGGACGATCCCGTAGATCAGTGATTCGGGACGGGGGGGACAACCGGGCACGTAAACATCGACGGGGACAATCTGATCGACGCCCTGCACGAGGGCATAGTTGTCGAACACGCCGCCGATTGACGCGCAGGCGCCCATCGAAATCACCCACTTCGGTTCGGGCATCTGGTCGTACACCCGCCGGAGCGCGGGGGCCATCTTCCTCGATAGCCGGCCCGCGACGATCATCAAGTCCGACTGCCGCGGCGAGCCGCGAAACACCTCGGCGCCAAAGCGGGCGATGTCGTAGCGTGCGCAGCTCATCGCCATCATCTCAATCGCGCAGCACGCGAGGCCGAATGTCACCGGCCAGATCGATGACCGCCTGGCCCACTGCACCATTTTCTCCACGCTCGTCGTCAGAACGGGTAACTCCAGGTCGGTCATTGGTGACTCCAGTCGAGCGCGCCTTTCTTCCAGACGTAGATATAGCCGGCAGACAGCACCAGCGTGAACAGCAGCACTTGTAGGTATCCCGTCCAGCCGAGCGCGCGTAGGGCGAGCGCCCAGGGGTAGAGAAAGGCCACCTCGATGTCGAAGAGCAGGAAGATCATCGCGATGAGATAGAACCGGATGGACTGCCGTTCGCGCGCATCGCCGACCGGCGGCATGCCGCACTCGTAGGGCGCCGATTTTTCGGGCGTCGGATTGTGCGGCCCGAGGATCTTGGAGAGGAACACGGCGCCGGCGCCGAAACCGGCGGCCAGCAGCATCAACAAGAGGATTAGCAGCCAGTCCTGCATCGCAAGGTGAACGCTTGTGAAGCTTTTCGCAAGCGTTCAGCCGTCATACTATCATTTCGGGACGGACAGACCCTCGCGGCGGTGCGGGGTTGGCTAGTGGACGCGAGCGCCGAGCGCCTTCAACTGCTTTTCGAGTTCCGCAAGCGCGCTCGTCAACTGCTGCTTCCTGGCGGTGTGCGCCGTCGAGGCCAGCTGCCGGCTCAACTCCGTGTAGGCGAGCCGAAGCGACTCGGTGCGCCGGATCCGTTCCGGATCATGATCGGCTTTCTGGTTGGCGCGCCGCGCGCGCTCCTCCTGACGCTCGTCCATCCGCTCCTGAATGCGGTTCTGAGCGTCGATTAGTCCTTCACCTGCGTCTGCCATTCCCGGTCCTTTCAGCTACTAGTAATAGGTGTCGGGGTCCGCGCACTCTCTGCTAATGGGATTATAGTACGATTATTGGATGCCGCCCGCATCATCTTTTGACGTCACCTCAACGGTCGATCTGCAGGAGGTCGACAACGCCATCAACCAGGCCCGGAAGGAAGTCGGGCAGCGCTACGACTTCAAGGGATCTCCGGCAGCCATCGAGTTCAAGAAAGACGACAGCACCCTCACCCTGGTCGCCGAGGACGCCTTCAAGATGGACCAGCTCTGGGACATCCTGCAGACCCGCCTGGTGCGCCGCAATGTGCCGGTGAAGAATCTCAAACTTGGCGAGATCGAGCAGGCCGCGAACTCGACCGTGCGACGAACCGTCACACTCCAGCAGGGGATTCCCAGTGACGCCGCGCGCGAAATCATCAAGTATTTAAAGGATCACAAACTGAAGAAGGTCCAGGCCACCATTCAAGCCGACCAGTTGCGAATCTCCTCGCCTTCTAAGGACGAACTGCAGGAAGTGATGCACCTTCTGCGGGATCATGACTTCGGCATCGCCCTCCAGTTCGGCAACTACCGGTAACGAATCTTGAACCTGATGTGCCTTATTGGCACAACTTGGCGCTCCTGATGTGATCAAGGGCCCTCCGGTTCGTCCGTCAGCCTGAGACCTATCAAGCACTTAGCGTACCTCCCGCCTTCGTCGACCGTCTGGCATACGTCCTGCTCCTCAATTCTCGATTTTAGTACAGCCGTTCCGTTCTGGATCTGTCTTTAGCGAAGGGACCCTATGAGGCGCAGGTTCTTGTTGATTTCGTTGGTGTTGATGGCCGCCTGGTTCACACCGGGTCTGTCATTCGCCCAAGGTGTGCAGACTGGCGCGCTGACGGGGACCGTCAGGGTGACCGACGACGGCGCCCTCGCAGAAGCGACCGTCGTGGTCACGTCGCCGGCCCTTCAGGGTGAACGAGCGGTTGCGACCGACGTCAATGGTGTTTACACGATTGCAAGCCTCCCGCCTGGACGCTACTCAATCAGGATCTCCAGAGACGGTTTCGGCCCCGTCGAGAAGACAGCGCTCGTGCCGCTGGGCGGCTCGGCCACTGTCGACGCGACGCTCGCCGTGGCAGGCATTTCCGAGAGCGTCCTCGTGGAAGGTGTCATTCCACCACCGGTAACGGCGATCCAGACCAGCGGAAACATCGTCGCGAGCGATGTCGAGGTGATGCCGCTCGGTCGCACACCATATCTCCTCACTGAACTGATGCCGGGCGTCACGACCAATACGCCCAACGCCGGCCAGGTGACGATCTCCGGCGGCTTCGGATACGACAACGTCTTTCTGATCGATGGCGTCGACGTAAACGACAACCTGCTCGGCACGTCGAACGATCTGTACATCGAGGATGCTATCGGCGAAGTCCAGGTGCTGTCGTCCGGGATCAGCGCCGAGTACGGACGTTTTTCCGGCGGCGTCATCAACATCATCACCAAGAACGGCGGCAACCGGTTCAACGGGAGTTATCGCACCACGTTCACCAACCCGGCATGGACGAAGGAGACGCCTTTCGAAACGACCCAGCGCGCGAGCAAGCTCTCGACGTTCAGCGAACTCACCGCGGGCGGGCCCATCGTGAAGGATCGGATGTGGTTCTTCGCCGCCGGACGCTTCGAGAACTCGTCGACCGCCGGCACGATGCCGCTTACGGCCGCGCCTTACACGAAGACCAACGACAGCAAGCGGTACGAGGCGAAGACGACAGGAACGATGCGCCAGGGCCACACGCTGCAAGGGACTTACATCGACAATCGCGTGCATCGCGCCAACGAACCTGTTTTGTCGTTCAGTATCGACCCGGCGGCGCTGATCTCGCCGTCGACGCCCAATCACATGGGCGTGGCTTCCTATACCGGCGCCGTCTCGTCGAAACTGCTTCTGACAGCGCAGTACTCGCAGCGGCACTTTGAAACCAGGGGCGTCGGCAGCACGCTGACCAATATCGTCGATTCGCCGTTTCTGACGCGCACCGGGACGCAGTATCAGTACAACGCGGCCTACTTCGATGCGACGGATCCGGAGGAACGCAACAACCGCCAGTTCACCGGCAGTGCCTCGTATTTCGCGTCGAGCCGCCGCTTGGGCAGCCACGAGTTGAAGAGCGGATTCGAGGACTTCGTCGACACGCGCGTGGGCGCGAACGCCCAGAGCGCTACCGGGTATGTCTTCCTGTCGAACTTTCGGGTCGACGCCGCCGGGCTCCCGGTGCTCGACCCCAAGGGCCATGCCATTCCGATGTTTGTTCCGGGGACGTCGCGTGTTCAGCGCTGGATTCCCTATCGTGGGGCCGAATTCAACATGAGGACGGCGTCGGCGTACGTGCAGGATCGCTGGACCGCGTCTCCGCACCTCACGTTCAATCTCGGGATGCGCTTCGAACACGCGTCGAGTGAAGCGACAGGTGACATCAATTCGATCGACTTCAACCGCGTGGTGCCGCGGCTTGGCGCCGCCTACGATCTCAAGGCCGATGGGCGTACCGTACTGCTCGGGTCCTACTCGCAGTACGCCGGGAAGTACAACGATATTCAGTTCTCCAAGAACACCAACGTGGGCAATTCGGATCGATACACGACCGTGTATCAAGGTCCGGCGGGTGAAGGGCGAGATTTCGCGCCTGGTTTCGACGTCGGCAACTACGCCAACGTGGTGGCCGGCACCTTCCCGGCGGTGAATGTCCGGTTCGACAGCAACCTGTCGTCGCCCCTGACGAACGAGTTCACGGTGGGCGCCGCGCAGATGCTGGGCAGCCGCAGCTACTTGAAGGCGGTCTACGTGCAGCGCAACGCGAAGAATTTCGTCGAAGACTTCACTGAGTTTGCCAACGGCACATCGCCGCTCGTCGTCGAGGGCGTCACGGTCGGCACAGTGGATAACGTCGTCTACCGGAATAGCGACCTGCCGACCCGCGACTATCGCGCGGTGGAGTTCATGGGACAGTACCAGGCGGGCAGCTCGCTGACGATGAACGGGCAATGGACGCTTCAGTTGAAGAACGACGGGAACTTTGAAGGAGAATCACCGAATCCCGCGGGGTCTCCGGTTGGCGATTTTCCCGAGATGATGTCCCTGGCGCGAAACGCCCCGGAGGGCCGCCTCGATGATTTCCAGCGCAGCAAAGTGCGCCTGTGGGCGATCTACAACATGCCGCTGGGCAGGTTCGGGTCGCTCGACGTGACGCCGCTCTACAGGTACAACTCGGCCAAGACCTACAGCCTCGCGATCGCCGGCGTACCGCTCAGCTCGGTGCAGGTGGCACGCAATCCCGGCTACGCGTCGATGCCAACGCAGACGCTGTTTTTCGGCGACCGCGGATCGGAATCGTTCAAGGGCTACGGGCTGGTCGATCTGGCCGTCACGTATGGCGTCCCGGTCTGGAAATCGGCGCGGCCGTGGATCAAGGTCGAAGCCCTGAACCTGCTGAACAATCAGAAGCTGATCGGTTGGAACACGACGATCACGCAGGACACCGCGAGCCCGCGAGATGAGAACGGACTCGTGACGGGCTACGTGAAGTCGGCGACATTTGGCACAGCGACCTCGGTGATGCACTATCCCGGACCACGGCCGGGCGCAGACGGTGGCCGGATGATCGACTTCGCCGTCGGATTCCGGTTCTAGATCGAGCCCAAAGTCCAAAGCCTAGAGCCCCGAGTATCATGATGGTCCGTGGCATCGCTGGTCGCCCTCGGCATTCTATTCAGTCGTCTCACCGGCCTCGTTAGGCAACGCTTTTTCGCGCACTACTTCGGCCTGCAATCGGACGCCGCCGACGCGTTCACGGCGGCGTTCCGCATTCCCAACTTTCTTCAGAACCTTTTCGGCGAAGGGGCGTTGTCGGCCTCGTTCATTCCGGTCTACGCGGCGCTCCTGGCGCGCGGCGACAAGCAGGAGGCGACGCGCGTCGCCGGAGCAGTCGGTGCCCTGCTCGCCTTGGTGACGGCGATTCTTGTCCTCGCCGGCGTCCTGTCGACGCCACTGTTGATCGCCGTCATCGCGCCTGGGTTCACTGGCGCGAAACGCGATCTGACGATCGGGCTCGTGCGGGTGCTCTTCCCTGGCGCGGGGTTGCTCGTGCTGTCGGCCTGGTGTCTTGGCATCCTGAACAGCCACCGGAAGTTTCTGCTTTCCTACACCGCACCGGTCATCTGGAATGCGTCGATGATCGCGACGCTCGTCGTCTGGGGTTCGCGCGTGCCGCTGCCCAGGCTGGCGCTGATCCTTGCGTGGGGCTCGGTCCTCGGAAGCGCCCTGCAGTTCCTCATCCAACTGCCGGCCATCCGACGGCTTGTGCCCGATCTACGCATGCGCTTCGTGTTCTCCGAGGAAGTGCGCACAACAATCCGGAATTTCGTGCCCGTATTCTTCAGCCGGGGTGTCGTCCAGATCAGCGCGTACATCGATTCCCTGCTGGCAAGCCTCCTGCCGACCGGCGCGGTGACCGGTCTCGCCAACGCGCAGCTGCTGTACACCCTGCCGGTCAGCCTGTTCGGCATCTCGGTGTCGGCCGCCGAGCTGCCTGAACTGTCTGGTGCCGCCGGACTGGACGCGACCGGCGAGCTTCGCGATCGGCTGAATAGCGGCTTGCGGAAAATCGCCTTTTTCGTCGTGCCGTCTTCGGTCGCTTTCGTGGCGCTCGGCGATGTCATCGCCGCCGCGCTGTTCCAGACGGGGCGCTTTACGCACGGGGATGCGATCTATGTCTGGGGCATTCTGGCCGCCTCGGCAGTCGGGCTGGTGGCGTCGACCCTCGGGCGCTTGTATTCGTCCACGTACTACGCGCTTCGCGACACACGAACGCCCTTGCGATACGCCCTGATTCGCGTCACGCTCACGACGGCACTCGGTTACCTATGTGCGATTGTCCTGCCAGTGCGTCTCGGCATCGACAGGCTGTGGGGCACGGCCGGCCTCACCGCATCGGCAGGCGTCGCCGGATGGATTGAATTCGTGATGCTTCGCCAAACGCTGAATGCCCGAATCGGGCCCACCGGCTTGAACTTCAGCTTTTCGACGAGACTCTGGATCGCCGCTGTCGTTGCCGCTGCCGTCGCGTGGTCCGTGAAGATGGCGATGCCCTCCAGTCAGCCGATCGTGCTCGCCGCCGGGACGTTGATTCCCTACGGCCTTGTCTACCTTGCCGTGGCTCTCTGGTCCGGGATTCCAGAGGCACGCGCCGTCGTCACGAGGTGGCGACGCCATGACGCTTGAAGAGTTCACCGCGTCCGTTACCACCGGTGTGGCACCGGAAGGCCTTTCGCATGCGCTGCGCGCCATGTGGGCAGACGCGGCCGGCAACTGGGCCGAGGCGCATCGTATCGCTCAGGACATCGATGACAAGACGGGTGCATGGATTCACGCCTACCTACATCGGAAGGAAGGCGAGCTCGGCAACGCCGGATACTGGTATCGACGCGCAGGAAAACCCGTCGCGAGCGATTCCCTCGAAACCGAGTGGCACCGCATTGTGACGGCTCTGCTCTAGACAGAGGACGGGCTCGGCACGCCGACGGCAGCAAGCCACTCCGGATCAATCAGTTCGAACTACGTTGGCGCTGGTACTCGTTTTGCTCTTCCCAGAGTGAAAGGCTGCCGCGGTGTCCGTGGCAGAAAGGAGAACCGGCTATGTTCCGCCGTGCATTTTCGTTGGTCGCTGTCCTTATCTTCGTCGCTCTTCCTGCCCTGGCTGACACGTCCGTGCGGGCAGTTGACGCCCGCGGCTCTGCGAGCGATCGCTTGATTGCCGATCGCATCGGTGAGCAAGTGAGCCGCTACGTCCGCTATACGATTTTTGACGATGTCCAGGGGAACGTCGAGAATGGACTCGTGACGCTGACGGGTAAAGTCACCATGCCGTATAAGGCGAAGGAGATTGCCCGGCTCGTCGCGCGCGTCCCCGGCGTGCGAGAGGTCGACAACAAGATCGAGTCGCTGCCCGTTTCCACGTTTGACGATCAGCTGCGCGTCGCGATTGCGATGAACATCTATCGTGACGAGATGTTCTGGAACCACGCGATCCAGCCCAATCCCCCGATTCACGTCATCGTCGATCGCGGGCACGTCACGCTGACGGGCGTAGTGAATTCCGAACTCGAGCGGCGCGTGGCCGAAAGCAAGGCTCGCGACGCATTTGGATCATTCAGCGTCACCAATCGGCTGGTGCTGGAACGCGAAGGCTAGGAGGAGTGAAGAATGGAAGATTGAAGATTGTTACATTGGAACATTGCGACTTTTCTTAATGCTCCAATGTTCCAATCTTCAATCTTCAATTCTCCTGAGCGCCCGTCCTTCCGTCCTCTACCACAAACGACGCTCGGGTCTTGATCGGTGAGTTCGGGCGCGTGACGTACTCGAGCACCTTGAAGTCGGTGCGCATCTGCTTCGGCGTGAGGTCGCAGGTCACGTAGCCCCGCTGGTCGTTGTAGAACCGCACCCACTCGTTCTCCGACGCCGCAATCTTGTACCCGGGCAGCTGATCGGCGCCGTCACCCGTTGACGTGATCGACGTTCCGACGAACTCCGTCGCCACGATCGGCGACTTCGGGTTGTCGAAGTCCAGACGCAGGTCGTTCACCCAGTTGCAGTGAATGTCCCCAGCCAACGTCACCGGATTCCGCGGCTTGCGTGTGCCCAGAAAGTCCAGCAGGCGCTTGCGCGCGACCTCGTAGCCATCCCATTTGTCCATCGAGAACTGCTGCTCGGGTCCGGCGATGCGGTCGAGCCTCGAGAGCATCACCTGTTGCCCGAGCAGGTTCCAGGCCGTGCGAGAGCGGTCGAGGCCGTTCATCAGCCACCGCTCCTGTTCGGCTCCCAGCATCGTGGCCTTTGGATCGCGCACGCCTTCGCAGACCGGCTTCACGTTGTCTCCGCAGGGTTGATCGCTGCGGAATTGCCGCGTGTCGAGCATGAAAATGCTTGCGAGCGCACCGAACTGGAACGGGCGGTAGAGCTGCAGCGACGTGCCGCGCGGCACCGACGTCCGGCGCAGCGGCATGTGCTCGTAGTACGCCTTGTAGCCGTTGGCGCGCCGAATCGCGAACGCCTCGAACGGCGCGTTGTTCTCCTGATAGACGCTCGCGTAGTTATTGTCGACCTCGTGATCGTCCCATACCACGATCCACGGATACTGTGCGTGCGCGGTCTGCAACGCGGGATCGCTTCGATACTGAGCGTACCTGTTCCGGTAGTCGTCGACCGTCATCAGCTCCGGCCCGACGTGCTTGCGGACGCGATTGTCGAGGCCAGGGTTCTCGTAGATGTAGTCACCCAGGTGCATCACGAAGTCGAGATCTTCCTTCGCCATGTGGTCGTAGGCGGTGAAGTACCCCTGCTCGTAGTGCTGGCACGAGGCAAACGCAAAGCGGAGACGATCGACCGCCCTCTGCGCAGCCGGAAACGTTCGCGTGCGTCCGATCGGGCTCGTCTCGTTTCCCGCGTGGAACCGGTACCAATACCATCGATGCGGCTCGAGGCCGGACACCTCCACGTGAACCGCATGCGCCCATTCGGGAGACGCCACCACCGTTCCCTTTTTCACGACCTTCGACATCTGCTCGTCGGCGGCGATCTCCCACCCCACCTGAACGGGCTGCGAGCCCATGCCACCGCCGTTCAGGGGATCCACGGCCAGCCGCGTCCACAGCACAACGCCGTCCGATGTGGGATCGCCGGACGCGACGCCCAACGTGAACGGTGTGGTCGAGAACCGAGGACTCTGCCGGGCTGGAGGTCCTGCGAACAGATCGCGCGCCGAAGCGCCGTAGAGGGCGAGGCCGCTGAGGAGAAACGCGCGTCGATTTACCATCGAAGCACCATACACGTGAAATATGAAGGCGCTGTAACTAGCGCCCGGGAGGCGTGTAGCTGCCGCCCTTCTTGACCGCCTGATCCAGATCTTCTGCCGTCAGGAGCACGGTCACCTTCGATGTAACCGCGCCGCTGCTCGCCAGCGTCAGCGATGCCGCCGCCGCCGCCGTGTTGTCGGGCAGGTCGGCGATCACCACGGCGTCGGTTGCACCAAACGCATAATAGAAGGACTCCATCTTGCCGCCCAGGCTCTCGACGAATGCCTTGGCCGCCGCGCGGCGCTTCGATCCGCCATCCTTCATCAGCCCCTTCGAGCCCTCGGTGGTGTAGGACACCTGCAGCAGATACTTCGGCATAACCCCTCCTCCGGGAAAAAGAAAGAAGGACTATACACCCCGAAAACCAATATGACTATGATGTGAGGATGATGCATGCGACGTTCACGACAACGGAAGGAACATTCAAGGTTCGGCTGTTCGACGAAGAAGTGCCGAATACGGTCGCCAACTTCGTCGGCCTCGCCGAGGGCACGAAAGAGTTCACCGATCCGAAAACCGGACAGAAAACCCGACGCCCGTTTTTCAACGGGCTGAATTTCCATCGGGTGATCGAGGGCTTCATGATCCAGGGCGGCTGCCCCCTGGGCACCGGAACCGGCGGGCCTGGTTACAAGTTCGCCGACGAGTTCAGCCCGAAGCTCCGGCACACCAAAGCCGGCCTGCTGTCGATGGCGAACGCCGGGCCGAACACCAACGGCAGCCAGTTCTTCGTGACGCTGGCACCCACGTCGTGGCTCGACAACAAGCACAGCATCTTCGGTGAGGTCGTCGAAGGGATGGACGTCGTCACCAAGATCGGCTCTACCCCCACAGGGGCCAACGACAAGCCAGTGAAACCTGTTGTAGTCACTGGCGTGACAATCGAAAAAACTTAGCACTAAGCCTGACAGAATTGAAGATTGGAGCATTGGAGCATTGAAACATTAAGGAAGCCGTAATCCTCCAATGCACCAATGTTCCGATCTTCAATTCTTCGCGCGCGGCTACAGAAATTCAGCGGAGGCGGGATGCAGGCCGACCATCTTTGCCGCGAGCGGGGGTGAGTCCTTGAGCATCGAGAAATCGGCGAACTGAAACGCCGGCGCGACCGTGCAGCCAACCAGCGTGTACCCGCCGCGCGACCGCGCCGCCTGCCAGTGGCCGGCAGGCACGCAGTGCACGGGCTGCTGCGTTTCCGTCACCGGACCGAGCACCACGCGTTCCATCTCGGCGCCGTCCGGCGTCAACTGAAGGAGGTCGAGCGGCGCGCCTTCATAGTGGTGCCAGATCTCGTCGGATCGAACCCGGTGCCAGCGGCTCTTTTCGCCCGCCGGCAAAAGGAAGTAAATTGTGGTTACCGCGCTCCGCCGGTAGACCTCCGCATAGTAGCCACCCTCGGGATGCGTCTGTAAGCCAAGGGTGTGGATGAGTGTTGCCGCCCGCGAGTCCATGCGTGCCGGAGAGCCTAAGCTGCTGCGCTCCGGACGACAAGCTTTGTTATGATGTCCACCCCTATGACCGCATTCAGCACGTTCGCCTCGTCTGTCGGAGTGGAGTCGGCCTTCACGGTTCTGGCGGTCGCCAAGAAGCTCATGGCTGCGGGAAAGGATGTCATCGAGCTCGAAATTGGCGACAGCCCATTCGCGACGCCGCAGAAAGCGATCGATACGGCCATCCAGGCCATCCGTGATGGCCACACGCGGTACGGCCCCTCGCTTGGCATCCCGGAATTTCGCAAGGCCGCGGCCGAATACGTGAACCGTGAGTACGGGTTGTCGGTCTCTGCCGAACACGTCGTCGCGGGACCGGGCGCGAAGAACTTCGAGCAGCTATTCTGCGAGGCGTTCCTGAATCCGGGCGACGGCGTGCTGGTCTTCAGCCCGCATTTTCCGACGTATCCGCCCAACATCCACCGCCGGAACGCGCGGGTCGTCCTCTCGCAGTTGAAGGCCTCGCACGATTTTCGGCCGAGCCTCGACGATATTCGTCGCTTCCTTGCCGACGACCCGTCGCCACGCGCGATCTTCCTGAACAGTCCGCACAATCCCACAGGGGGCGTGGCCTTGTTCGAAGATCTGAAAGGGCTGGCCGACCTGGTGCGCGGCCGCGACGTCGCGGTGTTCAGCGACGAGCCCTACGATCGGATGGTCTGGCGGGGGCGCCATCACAGCCTGCTCGAGATCCCAGGCATGCTCGAACAGACGGTCGCCGCCTACACGTTCAGCAAATCGTTCAGCATGAGCGGCTGGCGCCTCGGGTTCGCGGTCAGCAGTCCCGCCATCGTCGATGTGTTCGGCAAGCTGACCAACAGCGCGTTGTCGTGCGTGCCGCCGTTTACGCAGATGGCGGGCGTCGCCGCGATGCGCGAGGAGCTCGTCTATCGCGACGCGAAGATGCTGGAGTTCCGGAAGAAGGTCGAGTTGCTCGTTGCAGGGTTGAACCGGATCGACGGCGTGTCGTGCCTCATGCCCGGCGGTACGTTTTACGTGTTCCCCTCAGTGGGAAAGGTCTGCAACCGCCTTGGCGTCAGTTCCCACGGGTTGGCGCTGTATCTGCTCGAGGCCGCCGACGACAAGCGGGGTGTCGCCTGTCTTGGTGGAGAGTGTTTCGGTGAGGCAGGACGAGGATTTCTGCGGCTCAGCTGTGCGCAGCCGGATGAAAGAATCGCCGAAGCCGTCACGTTCATGAGCGAGGCGTTCACCCGGAAAGACCGCATCGAGGCCTACGTGAACGCCCACCCCGAGTATCGGCTCACCGAGCAGTACGAAGAGATCACCTACGCCTGACCGGTCGCCAGGCCGGCGGTGTTGATGCCCAGACGCTTCAGCCCTGTTTCGAAGCTGGATTTGTCGACCGCTTTTGAGTACGCCTCGTCTGGCGCAACGATCTTCTTGGCCACGAGATCGAGCAGCGCGTCGTTCAGCGACACCATGCCGACGGCTTTCCCGACCTGCATCATCGACGGGATCTGAAAGGTCTTCCCTTCCCGGATCAGGTTGCTGACCGCGCTTGTCGCAATCAGCACTTCGAGCGCGGCGACGCGGCCGCCGCCGATCTTGCGACAGAGGTTCTGCGCGATCACACCGCGCAGCGACTCGGACAACATGATGCGGATCTGCGCCTGCCGATCGGAAGGAAACTGATCGATGATGCGATCGATCGTCGACGCCGCTGTGGTCGTGTGCAACGTGCCGAACACGAGATGCCCCGTCTCAGCGGTTTCGATCGCGATAGCCACTGTCTCCAGGTCGCGCAGCTCGCCCACGAGCACGATATCCGGATCTTCGCGCAGCGCGGCGCGCAACGCCGCCTTGAACGAACCGGTATGGGTACGGACCTCGCGCTGATTGATCAGGCACTTCTGATTCTCGTGCACGAACTCAATCGGATCTTCAATCGTGATGATGTGATCTTCACGGTTCTTGTTGATGTAGTCGATCATCGCGCAGAGCGTCGTCGACTTGCCGGACCCGGTCGGACCGGTCACCAGCACGAGCCCCTTGTTCAGCCTGCACATGTTCAGGATATGCGGCGAGAGCCCGAGCTTCTCGGCGGTAAGAATCTGTGACGGAATGACCCGGAAGACGGCGCCCCGCCCCTTGCGGTCGGCGAAGACGTTGGCGCGAAATCGCGCGAGACCGGCGATCTCGTAGGCGAAGTCAGTGTCGTGGCATGCCGCGAATTCCGACAGGTTCGCCGCGGGCATGATCGGGTTGAGCAGCCGCTCGAGAAACTCGTCGGTCAGCGCCGGCATGTTGGGATCGAGCGCCTGCATCCGCCCGTCCTTCCGCACGAGCGGAGGCGTGCCGACGCACAAGTGCAGGTCCGATGCGCCCAGTCTGCACATCCCGTGGAACAACTTGTCGATTAGGTGTCCCGTGGCAGGCGGAGCCTGTTCGGCTTCGACGGCAGGCATCATGGCTGAGCGATCTCCTCAAGCAGTTCGAGTACGTGTCTGACGTTGACGATGTAAGTGACGAGGCCGTCCTCGAGGTAGATGAAACGCTCCGCCCATCGAGCGAAGTCGCTCAGACGATCGCGCCCCTGGGGGCGGTGCACGGTGACCGTCCCTCGCAGCCGCGACCCGGTGGAGAGCAGCATCGATACGCTGCGCCGCGTCGCGCAGGCATAACCTGGATCGCTCTGCGCCTCCTCGTTGCCCTGGAGCGTGGCGACGACGACGTGTTCACGATTGAAGAGGACGGTCTGCGACCCGCCGACGCCGGTGGCCTCGAAAGGAAAGAAGCCCTGTTCGGCGTTCAGCACATCTTTAATGCGCTCGGGTCCCGCATGCGTGGCGCTGTTGCCGGCAACAAAGAAGTATCCCGAGACGGCCGCACCGTTGGAGAGCGTCAGCGTCGCCGCCGTCCTCACCTTCTCGACGCGGAACTCAGATTGCGGTTCGGGCACAGATAAGGAGGCCGACATCCTGGTGGGGACTCCGGTGCAAGCCGACTGCCACGATCGCGGTGCGCATTGCTGCGCAATCCTGCTCGGCTTCCGGACGGAAAACCTGGACAAGCCGGCCGGTGGGGCGTGTGCAATGTGCAAACATCGCACACGCCTCACAGTTCCGTTATGGACGCGGCGCTGGCGGTGGTGGCGGTGCCGGCGGCATTGGCTTGAAGTTGGTGGTAATGGTCAGCGCCACCTCACTTCGCACCTTCCTTCCTGGCCTTCGCCACCAATTCCGCGATCCGATCGAGCTCGTCCTTCGGCAGCCTCGATCCCCCGCCGCCCAGAACGGCGGCAACCACTTGCTCGGCCGATCCATCAAAGAAGGTGTCGACGAGATGTTGAAGCGCCGACTTGCGGGCGGCTCGCCTCGGCACCGCCGGCATGTACACGAACCGGAGGCCGTCGATTTCGTGCCCGACATGCCCCTTCTCCTCCAGCACCCGCAACTGCGTCCGCACCGTCGAGTCGTGGGGATTCCCCGGAAGGTCGTCCAGGACGTCCCCAGCCGTGGCACGCCCACGCCTGTACAAGATGTCCATGATCTGGCGTTCGCGCCTCGTGAGCCCTGCCGATACGGACGAGTGGTGAGGCTTCTTCATATGTTATTTTTATAACACTACTGCAATAAAAATAACATGTTAAGTACAGATTTCAGATTTCAAATTTCAGATTTCAAGTCTCCGGCTCAGTGGAGCATGTACGCCGTGATGGTCCCCGTACCGGACAGCGCGATGTACTGCCTGCCGCCGACCATGTAGGTCATGGGTGTGGCGTTGGTAATTTGCGCAAGGTTCACGTTCCACAGGGCTTTGCCGGTCTTGGCGTCGAGCACGAGCAGGCCGCCGCTGCCGCCCAGGAAGAGCAGCCCTCCTCCCGTGGAAAGGACGCCGGACCGCCCGACCGGCGCCGGCAGGTCCCACGCTTTTTTCCCCGTGAAGGGGTCCATGGCCCGGATGTAGCTGCCGGTCTTGTAGCCTTTCAGAAGCTCGGCCAGCGCCGCGCGCGCTTTGTCGCCGGGCGTTCCCCGCCCGAACCAGCGATTCCCCGTCGCGCCGAGCGGATCGTCGTGCGAGGTGTAGAGCGCGCAGCTGTCGCTGACGCGCGTGTAGAACAGCTTCGTCAGCGGGTTGTAGGACGCGGCCGGAAAGTTCGCTCCCCCTCCCCCGCCGGGACATGCCGCAACGCCGTCCTTCGTCGCGATCGATCCGGGATCCACGATCGGCTTGCCCGCTTTGTCGAAGCCCTTCAGCCAGGTCACCTTCGTCGACAGGTTTCCGGTCTGCAGCACCTCGCCGTTCGTGCGGTCCAAGACGTAGAACATGCCGTTACGGTCACCGTGCATCAGCAACTTGCGCGGCTTCCCCTGCCAGTTCTCATCGACGAGCAGCATCGGCTGCACGGCGTCCCAATCGTGCGTGTCGTGCGGCGTGAACTGGTAGTACCACTTCAGCTCGCCGGTCTTGGCCGCGAGCGCCACCACGCTCGATGTGTAGAGGTTGTCGCCGATTCGCTCCTCGCCGGCAATGTCGGGGCACGGATTGCCGATCGCCCAATAGATCAGATCGAGCTGGGGATCATACGACCCGGGCATCCAGGTCGCGCCACACCCATGCTCCAGCGCCTGCCCCACCCAGGTCTCCGATCCTTTCTCCCCTCGCTTGGGAATCGAATACCACCGCCAGACGCGCTCGCCCGTCGACGCGCGATAGGCGTCGAGGAAACCACGCGCACCCTCTTCACCACCAGCCACGCCGACGACGACCAGATCGCCTACGGGAAGGGGCGGCGACGTTGAGCTGTACGACTCGAGGTGCGATCCCATCTCGATGTCCCATAGCTTCTGGCCCGTGAACCGATTGAACCCGAGCACGTGCGCGTGATCGGTCACCATGAAGACCTTGTCGCCGTTGATGGACGCTCCTCGATTGGTGCCGATCCCGGCTTCGCTGACGATGCCCTCGTGGCGCGCGCCGTCACTGTACGACCACAATTGCCGGCCGCTGGTTGCATCGAGCGCGTAGATTTCGTTCCAGCCCGTGACGTACATGATCCCGTCCTGCACGATGGGCGTCACCTGGAGGATGCGCTGCGTGTTTGGAATGGGAAACACCCACGCGGCGCCAAGCCTTTGCACCGTCGTCGCGTTGATCAGTTCGAGCGGGCTATACCGATTGCCGCTGAGAGAACCGTCGTAGTGAGTCCAGTCGGCTTTCGGCGCAAGCGGTTTCTCGCGATACACCTCGCCGTCTTTCGAGAGCAGCACGAATCGATTGTTCTCGAGCAGCACGCCCGATGTCTCGGAATCGGCGAGCAGGATGCCGGTCCGCGATCGCCCATCGGCCATCTTGATCGTCGTCGTCGCGTTGCCGCTCAGGCCTGCTCCCGTGGACGGGGCTGCTGCTGGAGCAGCCGTCGGCGCACCCGGCGCCGGAGCGGGCGCCGGACCAGGTCCGCCAGAGCGGCGCCCCGTGTATCCGCCCGTCGCCATCGTGGGATTTGTTCCGGCCAGCACGCGGAGCTCCGCAAGAATCTGCTGTAGTTCCGGACCGGCAAGTGTGAGGCTCTTGTGCTTCTCCGTGATGGCGGCGCGCACTTCCGCGTCCGTGTGGTATTGGATGTAGCGCTGGATCGAGGGGCCTGCGCTCCCCGTCATGGCGGCGCCGTGACAACTGGCGCATCGACCTTGATAGGCACCAGTGCTCGTCGCGGTCTGCTGCGCCCTGGCCGCCAACACGCAGAAACAGAACAATCCGAGCGTCGAAATAAAGATGCGTCGCATGGCCCAGAGTCTAGTCGAGAGCCCGTTGCGCTTCAAACCGATATGGCGATCCGTAGCCGCTCGTTTGCAAAGCGAGTCAGCTCTTCCACATCTGTCTGCTGCGATTCGAGCAGGCGATCGATGGCCAGCATCGCAATGCCGTGGACGGTTGCCCAGATGAACTGAGCCAGGCGTAGCGGGTTGTCGGGGCGGACTGATCCGTTCTGCTGCTGCCAGGTCAGAGCATCGACGAGCGCCTGGAACGCCGCCGCCCCCTCGCGGGCGAGCTCGGGATCGGTGCTCGCCTCTACACATTCGCCGAACATGACGCGGTAGTGCGATGGGTGAGCCATCGCAAAACGCACGTAAGCCATTCCCATTTCCTGGAACGCTTCGGCGTTTCGACCGTGACCATTCCAGGCCTCCAGCACCTGCAATGTGAGCATTCGGAATCCTTCGCTTGCCACAGCGGCGCGCAGCGCCGATTTGTCGGCGAAGTGCCTGTAGAGCGCGGTTCTGGACACCCCCAACGGCTCGCCCACGGCGCGGAGCGTCAGCGCATCGACACCCTTCCTCTGGATGAGCCGCACCGCCTCCTGCAGCAGCGCCCGCCGGAGGTCGCCATGGTGATACGCGCGTTTCTTGGCCATATCGGCATGCTACCGGGTGATGTTGACAATGTCAACATAGGCGGGTATCATGCACCCGTTATGTTGACATCGTTAACATTGCGCAGAAACGCAGGCGACAGCGTGAGGCGATTGTGGAACACCGATGCAGCGCTCACCGGAGCCAGCATGCTGATGATGGCGGCGCTCGCGTTCGCGCTCGGCGGCCTGGTGCTCGACCCGCGGACGATCACCGGCATGCCAGCGTGGATGAAGCCGGCAAAGTTCGCGATATCGATTGCGATCTTCACGCTCACGATGGCGTGGATCTTCACGTATCTGCCGTCGTGGACGAAAACACGGTGGATCGCCGGGCGCGGGACCGCGGTAATTCTCGTCGTGGAGGTGCTCATCATCTACGTTCAGGCATGGCGCGGCACAACGAGCCACTTCAATGTGAGCACGCCATTGGACGCCGTCTTGTTCAACGTCATGGGCTCGGCGATCGGCATCCAGACCTTGCTGACCGTCGCCGCGGCTGTCGCCGTCTGGCGCCAACCGTTTGCCGATCGCGCGCTCGGGTGGGCGCTGCGTCTCGGTCTCTCCATCTCTATTGCCGGCGCGTCGACAGGAGGGTTCATGGTCATGCCCACCAGCGCGCAGATTGCCGAGGCGAGGATCACTCATCACATGCCGGTTACCGGCGCGCACACAGTGGGCGCCCCTGATGGCGGGCCGGGCCTGACCGGAGTAGGCTGGAGCCGCGAGCACGGCGACCTTCGCGTGCCGCATTTCCTCGGCCTTCATGCGGTGCAGTTTCTGCCTCTTGTGGTGTTGGCCGCCGCACGGCGCGGGTGGTCCGAAGACAGACGTGTTCGCCTTGTGTTTGCGACCGCGTCGAGCTATTTCGCGTTGTTCGGCATCCTTCTCTGGCAGGCTCTGCGGGCACAATCACTCGTCCGGCCAGATGCGCTGGCATCCGCCGCCTTCTCGCTGTGGGCTGTCAGTACGCTGATCGCCTTGTGGCGCATTGAGGAATCATGACTGCCGATCAAGTCTTCTCGATTGTGAATCCACTCGCGCTGGTGTCGTGGGGGCTCCTTGTCGTGCTCCCGGGACGAAAATGGGTGACGGATGTCGTCACAGGTCTCGCAGTGCCTGCGCTCCTCGCGATCGTTTACACCGCCATCATCGCCGTGAATTTCTTTGGCAGCCCTGGAGGATTCTCATCGCTTCCGGATGTCGCCCTGCTCTTCAGCAACCAGTGGCTGTTGCTCGCGGGATGGACGCACTACCTGGTCTTCGATCTTCTGATCGGCACGTGGGAAGTGCGCGATGCGCAGGAGCGCGGAGTGCCGCACCTGGCGTTGGTGCCCTGTTTGATTCTTACATTTCTCTTTGGGCCGGCAGGCTGGTTGTTGTACCAAGCGGTCCGGAAAAGGGGTCGGGTGCCTTTTTACGGTTAACG
>JAMQPK010000047.1 GCA_023717525.1 Vicinamibacterales bacterium
CCGCCTGTCAGCCACTGGTTGTCCCAGTCGGATGTCATCGAGTAGTCGTCGGTCAGCGGCCCCACGTTGCGCAGCGGCCACATACGGCGCGTGCCGCTCATGACGAACATGAGGTCGTGCACCGCCTCCGGCGGCAACACAGAATGGCGGTACGACTCGGGCTGCTTGTCGAACAACTCCTCGCTGATCGCGGAAATCACCTTCACGTTGACGCCGGCTTCCTCGAGCTTCGGCAGAATCGTGACGAGATTGAACGTGGCGCTGGAGCCCTGAGCCACGACATAGCCGTGCCTGGGCTTCCCCGGGGCGAAGTCGCGAATCACGTAGAGGCCCTTGGCGGCCGCTTTCAGATCGCTGTCGGCGAACTTGCTGCGATCGGCGACCGGGAAATCCGGCCGCGCCACCTCGATGGCGATGATCCCCACCTTCTTCTCGCGCGCAGCGATCTCCGCTGCGGCGTAATAGCCGGCCGCCACGTCGTTGTAATCCCAGAAGCTGAGGTTGATGATCTGCCCCCGCGGGAAGAGCTTCCAGACCTGCGGCGAGAAGATGCCGAAGTGCGTCCGCGCGTCGGCAGCGGTCTCGGGCCCGGAATGGCCCGCCAGGATGTGCAGCACACCGGTGCGGAACCTGCTGTCCTGGTTCTGCTGGCTCCACACGCGCGCCGGCAGATACATGAGCGGCGTGAACGCCCCATAGGTGCCGCTCCACGCCCATACGCCTGCGAAGCTGTTTGGATCGAGGGACGCGCTCTGGCCGACGAGACCAATGGCCGTCGATGCGTTGCCGGCCTCTTGTATGGCCGCCTTCAGCCGCGTACCGGCCGGGTTCTTCTCCGGATCGTAGTGCCCCCACAGGCTGCCGTGCTCGAGGTTCACCGACTCCGACAGGTCGGCTGCAATCGTCGGCACACGCCCATTGGTCACGTAGTTCATCCACTTGATGACTTCCGAGATCCCGCGGCGCGCGCCAGCGACTTCGCCGTACTTGCGGAAGAGCGCAATCTTCACTTCCTTCTCGGCGCCGGAGACGGGGTTCGTCACCTTCACCGTCTGCGTATCAGTTGGAAGGTTGGCCACCCTCAGCCGATCGTCGAGGAACGGATCGACTTTGGTGTCGATGCGCAGCTTCAGATCGTCCTTCACGTGATCGCCGATCGCGCAGATGCGATCGGCCAGCCAATCGCCGAGACCGTTCTTCTCGAGCACCGACATGGCGACATCCATGTTCGTCTTGAACTGGACGAGCCGCTCTTTGTTGTCGCTGACCGCGCCGTTCCGGATGCCCTGGAATTCGACGCCGTACTTGTCTTCGAACGTCTTCGCCAGCGCGACGAAGTAGTCCGAGTTCATCTTCATGGCGTACGGGTGGCTCGGATAGCCGACGACCTGATCGGCCGATCCAGGCGCCAGCTTGCCGTTCGCTGCAGTGGGCCAGTAACCCTTGATCGTCTTGCCAATCACGATGACCGGGCGCCGGTCGTTCGGATCGATGTCGTCCATCGCCTTCAGCACGCTGACGATCTGGTTGTAGTCGTGTCCATCCGACATCGTGAGCACGTTCCAGCCGTACGACTTCCACTGGTCGACGAAGTCGTAGCCGGTGTACTTGCTGTCGATCACGCCGCCGATCAGTGAATCGTCTATGCCGGCGTTGTTCTCCGAGAACATCACTCTCAGGCGCTTGCCGACCTTCAACGCGAGCGCCTGCGTCTTCACTTCCTGGGCGTGCCCCGCGCAAAGGGCGAACTCGCCCTCGAACGCGATCACCTTGGGCTGATTGATGGGTGCGCCCACCATGTCCCAGAACGCCGCTTTGCCCGCTGCCGACGCCAACCCGACGCCAGAGGGCCCGCCGTTCACATCGTTGCTCTGATCGATGGATTCGATGTGGCCCGACAAGGCATGAATGCCGCGTCCACCGTCCTTCGCCTCGGCGAACAGCGGGTTGTCGGCGAGACCGTTGTCCTGGAGGAGGGTCTTCATCACCTGAGCGCCCCGGCGGAAGCCGAGCGCATCGATGGCGAGGAAGCCGTCCTTTGGCGCGACGTAGTACTTCTTGTCGCCCGTCTTCTTGTGCTTCCGATAGAGCGCCTCCCCCATGATCATCCACAGCGCGTAACAGGTCGGCGCGCAATGACCGGCGGCGAGCATGAACTTGTCGCCGAACGGGTGCTTCGGGCGCCGGTAGTCGTGGCGCAGGCCGCCCAGCTCCGGACCGGCGAGATGCACGGCAACGTTGTAGGGGGTGTAGGCCAGCGGTCCGCCGAAATGGCCCGTCTGTGCGTAGTTACCGAGCAAGGTCAGCGTCATGCACGTCATGAAGCCGACGTCTTCGAGCTTCTGCCGATCCGTTGGATTCAACGTCGCTACGGGTGGAGGTGCCGTCAATACGCTCATCGTGAAACCCTATCCTTGATTGATGGTCCGATCTCTCAAATGGGAAGTGGTTATCCTACTCAAGGAGGCGGCTGTTTGACCAGTACGTTCAAGGTCGTCGTGACTTTACTGGCTTCGGCGGCGGCGCACGGGTGCCGCTCGATTCCTCCGAAAGCCACTCCTGGCAGCAGCGTTCGCGTCGCCGATGTCCACCTGGAGAACTTTGATGTTCTGCCGCCCGACGCAGTTGAGGACCTTCACGGACGGATTCCTCTGAAGTCCGGCGGGACCCTGACCGACACCGCCGAGCAGACCACCGGCAACCTGGCCGTTGAGACCCTGCAAAACCATGGGTATCCCTACGCGGCAGTCCAAATCGAGCGCATGGTCGCCGGTCCCGATGGCACGCGCCTCGTCGTCAGAGCGGATCCCGGCCCGCTCGGGTTCTTTGGACAAACCGACATCGCCGGCAACACTCGTGTCGAAGACTCAATCATTCGCAGGCGGATCGCCTACGAACCAGGCGATCTGTTCAACCGCAGCGCAATGGAGCGAAGCCAGCAGCAGATCGGGGCGCTCGAGCTGTTCAAGTCGGTCCGGATCGAGGCGACCAATCTCGATCAGCGGCCAGTCGATGTGCCGACACTGATCACTGTGGAGGAACAGAACCCGTGGCGGTGGAATCTGTCGCTCGGATACGAGGCCGCCGAGCGGCTCAGCTTCGAAGCGCGTCTCCGCAACGTGAACTTCTTCGGCGGCGCGAGACATCTCGAGATAACTGGACGGGTTTCGAGCATCGACCGGCTTGCGGAAGTGATGTTCATCCAACCCGAACTAATACGTCCGCGCGTGTCGCTTTCGCTGCAGGCACGTCATTGGTCGGTCGATGGGCCGGCATTTCAGGCCCTTTCCCGAGGAGGCCAGGCCGCCGTGACATGGACCTCGACGCCTCGCCTTTCCACGACGTTCGCCTACGCCGCCTCGCGCGAGCGAGGTAACGTGACGCGGGGGCTCGACCCGCTCACAGAGTTGCAGGATGGCATGCTGAGCGCGTGGTCTCTCGATCTCGATCACCGAACTCCCGGCGTTGAACGGGCTGCACCCTCCGGCCGCGCAATGCTCATGCACCTGGAGCAGGCTGGGGGCTGGATGCCGGGGACGTTCAACTACTACAACGTCTTCGGCGAGGCGCGGCTTTACCGGACGCCATCAAATCGCCGTTTTACGTTTGCCGCGCAAGGACGTTACGGTTCCATTGCGCCGATGGGTGCGGACACGGACATCCCGATTTTGAAGCGGCTCTTTCTCGGCGGTTCCGGTCAGATGCGCGGGTGGAGCCGGTTCGAGGTGAGTCCCCTGTCGATAGACGGCGAACCGATTGGCGGGAAGAGCATGCTCGCAGGCACGGCCGAAATTCGTGTGCCGCTCATGCACCGGCTGCGCGCCGCACTGTTCGCCGAAGGTGGAAACGTGTGGCGCAGAGACTGGACCGTGCATTTCGACGATCTGCTCTTTGACGCCGGTCCGGGCGTGAGGATAGACACCCCATTTGGCGTCATTCGCGTCGATGTCGGTTTTCAACTGAATAGCCTGGAGGGCCTGCGCATCGACGGGCAGCCGCAGCGTCACCCATGGCGCATCAACCTGGGCCTGGGCGAAGCGTTTTAGAACGCGTCGCTACTGAATCTTCACAAATGCCACGCCACCGGCCTGGTCGACCGGCTGCTGCGATCCTGTCGGAGTCAAATGGCCAGTCGTGTGATCGATGCGAAACACGACGACGTTCCCGCCGTTCTGGTTCGCCGAAATCAGGTACTCGTTGGTGGGATCGATCGTGATGTTTCTCGGCGTGCGGCCGAGACTCGGGATGTTTTCGACCATCGTGAGGGTGCCCTTCGCAGAATCGACAGCGTAAAGGGCGAGGCTGTCGTGACCCCGATTCGTCACGTAGAGCCATTTGCCTTCCTTGTCGATCTGGATCTCGGCCGTCGTGTTGTTGCCCTTGTGATCGGCCGGCAGCGTCGAAAGCGCCTGAATTTCTTTCAAGCTCCCGCCGCTCACCTCGAACACACTCACTTTCGAATCGGTCTCGTGGTTCACGTACAGAAACCTGCCGTTCGGGTGCAGTTGCAGGCGCCGCGGCCCGGATCCGCCCTTCAACTCGACGTACGGCGGATCGAATGGCGCCACCGTCCGTTTCGCCGTATCAAGCCGGTAGCTATAGACGCGGTCGAGGCCAAGCTCGGCGACGTACGCGAACTTACTGTCCTTGCTGAACACGATGCCGTGCGCACGCGGCCCTGGCTGGTTGGCACTTAACGGCTTGCCGGCGTGCTGATCGGTGTAGACAGCCTCCGTAAGCTTGCCATCGGGCTGCACGCCGAATGCCGAGAACGTGCCGCCGTTGTACGTGACGGTCGCGGCGATTTTCCCGCTCGGATCGAGCACGACCTGATTCGCGCGGTCGCCATGCGCTTTAACCTTGTTCAGCAGCGTGAGCTTCCCGGTCTTGTGATCGATGCTGAACGCGCTCACGTAGTCGTCGCCCAG
>JAMQPK010000082.1 GCA_023717525.1 Vicinamibacterales bacterium
AGTCGCTGACCGTCGAGAAGGGCCGAACGGTCCTGCAGGCGGCCATCGAGCACGGCATTTCGGTGCCGTACTACTGCTATCACCCCGGTATCGGCATCGACGGCTCGTGCCGCGTGTGCATCGTCAAAATCGAGAAGATGCCGAAGCTGCAGACGTCGTGCTCGACGGTCTGCACCGACGGGATGGTCGTGCACACGCAGACACCCGATGTCGTCGATGCCAGGGCCGGCGTGTTCGAGTTCCTGCTGATCAATCATCCGCTGGACTGCCCGGTCTGCGACAAGGGCGGAGAATGCCCCCTTCAGGATTTTTCGTACGAGTTCGGACCCGAACGCAGCCGGATGGAGTTTCCTCGCCGCACCTTCGACGGAGAAGGCGTGGAGGCCGACGTGGACTTTGGCCCCACGCTCATGCTGAACCGCAATCGCTGCATCCTGTGCACGCGATGCGTCCGCTTCATGCGCGACGTGGACGGCGACGCGCAGATCGGCATCACCGATCGTGGCGCGGGAAGCGAGATCGCCACATATAAAGAAGAAGGTGTGCACTCGCTGCTTTCAGGAAACCTGATGGACGTGTGCCCCGTGGGCGCAATCACAACACGCGACTACCGCTTCAAGTCTCGTCCGTGGGACAACCCGCTCGCAGCCGACACCATTTGCACGTTCTGCTCGAAGGGTTGCAACACCACCGTCTGGATAAAAGCGAAGCCGGAGTGGGCAAAAGGCGCGGTAATGGCGCGTGTGACGCCGCGATTCAATCCCGAGGTGAACGGCTATTGGATGTGCGACATCGGCCGCTTCGACTATCACTGGGCCGAAAGCGACGCGCGGCTGACGCAGCCCTTTGTGCGCGCAGCGAACGGTGTTCAGCATCCCGTGAACTGGCACGATGCCCTGCGCGCGCTCGATGCCAGGCTCGGGGAAGCTAAGAGCATGCGGTTGCTGATATCCGCGCACGCCTCGCTCGAAGAGATGCGTCTGCTGAAACACCTCGCGGACGGTACAGGCTCGACGTTGACGGTCACCTGGACCGAGACGGAGAAACCGCAGCCGGCGGGCGTGAAGTTCAAAGTCCCGACTGTCAACGCGCCAAATGTAAAGGGCGCCCGCGATCTCGGTCTGCTCGAGCAGGGCAATTTGTCTGATCTGAGGACCGCCGTCGAAAGTGGGGGAGTGAAGGCGCTTTACGTGTTCGATCCAGGGCCAGCGGGATCGCTTGGCGATACGGCATGGATTGTCGCGGCGCGCGAAAGCGGCCGCCTGCCGCTCCTGATCGTTCAAGGCGTGTTGCACAGTCAGCTGACGGCCGCTGCCGATTTCGTTCTGGCTGGCGCATGCTCGTTCGAAAAGGACGCGTGTTACACCAACGATCAGGGGCGAGTGCAGGGCGCCGCCCAGGTTACGGCGCCGCCTGGCGACGCGATCGACGATTGCGAAATTTTCTCGAAGATCGGGTTGCTCGTCGATGTGCCGATCTCCACGCCGGCGCAGGCGCGGACGGAAATTGCGGCAACCCTGGGCCAACCGTACGGCGTCTTACAAGCGATGACCTTTACCCGCCCCGTAGCTGCGCGAACCTGGCTGCAGGGCTCGAACCCATCGGAACGCTGGAAATGGGACCTCCTCTTCCAGGATTTGCCTCCAGTGAAAGGGACGGTCGATCTGAGCTCCTTGCCGCCGACACCCGGACCAGGCGTCATCCCCCTGAAACGCGTCGAGTAGCGAGCGAGATCGATGGAAAACGTCACGCTGTTTGCGGCCTTCCTCGCGGGAGTGCTGTCGTTTGTCTCGCCGTGCGTGCTCCCACTCATTCCGGGCTACTTGTCGTTTGTTTCGGGGGTCACGCTCGACGAAATGCGGGGCGGGACCGTAAACACCGCCGCGGTCCCGGTGCCGGGCGCTCGCCGTAAAGCGGTGATTGCGTCGATTGCGTTCGTGCTCGGCTTCTCCATCGTGTTCATCTCGCTCGGCGCGTCGGCAACGGCGCTCGGCGGTTTTCTGATGGAGCGGCTGACGCTGCTGGGCAAGATTGCCGGCGTGGTGATCGTTCTGTTCGGCCTGCACATGATGGGCGTGCTGAAGATCGGCTGGCTGTATTCGGAGAAGCGGATGCAGACGTCGCGCAAGCCGGCGGGATTTTTCGGCGCGATGCTCGTCGGCATTGCGTTCGCCTTCGGCTGGACGCCGTGCATCGGACCCATTCTCGCGGCAATTCTCGCAGTGGCCGCCGCTCAGGAATCAGTTGGTCAGGGCGTGAAGCTGCTCGCCGTGTATTCCCTCGGCCTGGGCGTGCCGTTCATCGCCACGTCTCTGGCCATCAATCAGTTCTTCGCCGCCTCGGCACGCATCCGCAAGCACTATCACGCCATCGAAGTCGTGTCCGGCGTCCTGCTCGTCGTTGTGGGCGTGTTGATTTTCACCAATAAGTTCACGATCATCGCGCAGTACCTGTCGCCGTATCTCCCGACGTTCTAGCCTCGATTTAGGTCTGTACTATTGAAAACTGCGGTGCTATATTTGATCCCTCGATGACCACACGACTCATCCGCGTACTGCTGGTCTTCATTGCCGTCGCCCTCGTTGCCGCCGCAAGCTACTTCCTGAGACAGATTGACACGACCCTGGTTGCCGAACGTGCTGCCAGTGACTCGCTGCGCGATCAAGCACGCACCCTTGCCGCAACGATTGCCGAGATGCGGACGGCACAGGTTGCCTACGTTGCACGCGGGCAAGGCGAGGATTTCTGGATGGGCCGCGTCAACAAGCTCTTGCCCGTCGTACAGCGGCAGATGGCCGATTTCGGAGGCGAGCTCGCCTCGCCGGCAGCACAGGAGGCGTTCGAGCCAGCCTCGGCAGCGATGGACAATTTTCAGAAACTGGACAGCCGTGCCCAGGGTTTCGTCAAGGGCGGTAACGGGCTGCTGGCCGCCGACCTTATTTTTACGGATGGCCTCGAGGCGACGACGACCGCGAGAAATCAAATCGACGCCGCGCTCAACGAGGAGATGAACACTCGTCAGGCCGGACTTACCGAGCAACGCCGCCTGCAGCTTGCCGTCCTGGGGGGAGCGGGGGCCGGCGTGCTACTGATGCTGATGATTCTCGCCCTCACCGGTGCCGCCTCGATACAGGCGGAGGCTCCCGTTGGGCTGCTGGCGCACATGGCTCAAGAGCCGGCGCAGCCGGTTGCGGAGCACAAGGCGGTTACCCAGAATCTCTCGAATGCCGCTCAGCTTTGCACTGAACTGGGGCGTGTCGTCGAGCCAAGGCAGCTCCCTGTCCTGCTTAAACGGACCGCTGAGATTCTCGACGCCTCCGGCATCATCGTCTGGGTTGCCGAGCCTGCCGGGAACTGCATGAAACCGGCGATGTCCTTCGGATACGCAGATCAGGTGATCAGCCGCATGGGCAGCATTCATCGTGACGCGAACAACGCGGCCGCGGCGGCGTATCGCACCGGCGAAATGCGGACGGTGAACGGCGCCCTGGTGATGCCGCTTCTCACATCCGATGGGTGCGTCGGGGTTGTGTCTGCGGAAATGATGGGCGGCTCGGAAAAAGACGAAAGCTCCCAGGCCCTCGCCGCAATCTTTGCCGCCCAACTGGCGACGATCGTCTCGCCACCGCCGTCGACCGCTGACGTCAAAACGGCAATTAACTCGTAAGAACCCTCACCCCTCACCCCTTCACCTACACCGGCTGTCCTGTTCTGCGTGGCGGATTTCGTGGCGCTCGTGGCTCGAGCAGGGCTTTCGCCGAATGCTGCTGCTTGTCGCGCACGTACGCGACGGCGACCTCGTGGGCACCCTCGCCGGTCGGCAGCGCTCTCATCAGATCACCTGGCGAGCTCACTGTCTTGCCATCTACGGCCGTAATCACATCGCCGGCCTTGAGGCCCGCCTTGGCAGCGGGCGAGTCCGGGCTGACGCTGACGACGAGGACACCAGACTTCACTCCGAAGTACTCGGCGAGCTCAGGCGTCACGTCCTGAACCGAGACTCCAAGGCGGCCTCGGTTCGACAGGAAGTCGACTCCCATCTCGCGCGCTACGCGCCCCGCCTGATCGGCGAGGTCGCGCATCTGCAGGGGATCGATGGCTCCGCCGAATGTCGGGTCGAACCATCCGGCCGCATTTCCACCTTCTGTCTTCAGCCGCAGGTTCGTCTTCCGTCCGTCGCGCATCACGGCGATGGCGACGTCGCGCCCAACCGGAGTTTCCGCGACCAGCCGCGCGAGATGGCTCGCGCTGCGGACATGCTCTTCGTCAAACTCGACGATGACATCCTTTTCGCGAAGGCCGGCAGTTGCGGCGGGGCTGTTCGGGTTCACCGCTTCGACAACCGCGCCTTCTGGCTTGGAGAGTTTGTAAGCCTTCACCTGGTCAGGCTGGACATCCGAGAGTCGGACGCCAATCAAGCTGACGCGCCCGGGTCGCGGCATTTGAACTCGTTCGACGCGCTGTTCGGTCTGCGGGCCTGGACGCACCTGCGCTCCTGCCATGGGCGCGGATACGGCGGCCGCCGCGAGGGCAGTCACAACGATATTGAAAACTCGCATCGGTCTCCTCCACGAGCAACAAGAAAGCGTTCAGATGATCAGACGATGCCGAGCTCGATTCGGTTGCCCCGACGATCGCACCCTCCCGGCGACACCCAACCGTCCCTGTGAAGGGACGAAACCGCCGGAAATGCGGCCTTTCAGGGCTCATTTCACGGCACACGTTTTGGATTGCATCCGGGCAGGGGCCGCGCCGGATCAACGGAATGCGTATTTCGACAGGCGCTGGCATCGCCGCGTTCCGTGCACGTTCACGATCCGCGTGCGGCCCTCCACAGAGGCTTTGCTGAGAGGGCTAAGGGCTACGTGAACAAGTGAAGGTGATTATGAAAACAGTCATTCGCGCGGCAGCGGCGTTCTCGCTGGCGATCGTGCTTTCGGCTTGCGCGGGGGTGCTGCGGAATCCAGATATTGCAGACGTGCGGCGTAATGCCGGCCACTACGCCGATCATACGGTTACGCTCGATGGGACCGTCACCACCTCCTGGGGCCTGCCGCTCGTGCCGTTCAGGTTCTACAAGGTAGACGATGGAACGGGCGAGATGACAGTGCTGTCGCGCGGAGGCTCGCGCACACCCGTGAAGGGCAGCCATGTGAAAGTGAAGGGCGTCGTGAAGGACGTGGCCGTGTTCAACGGTGCGCCGTTGGGCCTGCACCTGGAAGAACGGGATTTGGACATCAAACGGAACTAACGCGGAGATCCGCCGGCTTTAGGCTTTGGACTTTGGGCCGCAGATACTCTGGCCCAGAGCCCAGAGCC
>JAMQPK010000096.1 GCA_023717525.1 Vicinamibacterales bacterium
CCCGACTCCTTTCCGCCAACGAGTTCGATCAGATCCTTCGGCCGAAACCGGGCGATTGGCCCACCTATCATGGGCGGCTCGACGGCAATCGTCACAGCACCCTTGCGCAAATTACACCAGCCAACGCCGGGCGCCTGTCGCTCCAGTGGGTCTACTCGATGCGCGCGTTCAACATCGAGACGACGCCGCTCGTCGTCGATGGCGTGATGTACGCGACCGGGCCTAATCAAGTGTCGGCGCTCGATGCGCGCTCGGGGCGGGAGATCTGGCGCTACTCGCGCCCGAGAACACCTGGCCTTCGAGGAGATGCCGCCAGCGGCTTGAACCGCGGTGTGGCATTGCTCGGCGATCGCGTGTTCTTCGTGACCGATGACGCGAGACTGCTCGCGTTGAGCCGATTGAACGGCGCGTTACTGTGGGAAGTGCTGATGCCGGAGAACAGGCAGCAGCCGTACGGCGGGACGATGGCTCCGCTGGTTGTGGGCGACCTCGTCATCGCCGGCGTGTCCGGCGCCGACGAAGGCATCCGCGGGTTCCTCGCGGCTTACAAGGCCGCGACTGGTGAACAGGCGTGGCGTTTCTGGACGGTGCCGGCGCCTGGCGAACCCGGATCGGAAACATGGCGCGGCTCCGCAATGGGTGAGGGTGGTGGATCGACGTGGCTCGCGGGCACGTACGATCCCGAGTCCGGCGTCTTGTACTGGCCGACGGGAAATCCATGGCCCGACACCGACGCGAGCGAGCGTGAGGGAGACAACCTCTATACCAACTGCATCCTTGCGCTCGATGTCAAGACCGGAAAGCTACTCTGGCACTACCAGACTACGCCGGCCGATCTACACGACTGGGATGCACAAGAACCGCCGGTTCTCGTCGATACACGCTATCAAGGACAGAATCGGAAGCTGCTGTTGCAAGCCAACCGCAACGGGTTCTTCTACGTGCTCGACAGGACCAACGGCAAGGTGCTGTTCGCCAAGCCGTTCGTGAACAAGCTCACCTGGGCGAGCGGCATCGGACCGGACGGCCGGCCACAGTTGCTTCCGGGCAACACGCCGACGCCCCAGGGAACGGTCACCTGCCCCGCTATCCGCGGCGCGACGAACTGGATGTCGACGTCGTTCAACCCCGCGACACGGATGTTCTACGTGATGGCCTCTGAAATCTGCGGGACGTATCGCAGCACGTCGTTCGGACCCGCTGCGCGAGCGGCCGCCGCCGCTCGAGGAGCCGGCGCGCCTGCGCGTGGAGCCGGACCAGCCGATGGCGCAGGCCGTGCGGGATTCACACCGGCCAACGGATTCAACGGTGGTGGCGCCGGCGCCGGTGGCCAGCAGTTCCTGCGTGCCCTCGACATCGAAACCGGCAAGGTGATGTGGGAAATTCCCCAGACCGGCACCTCGAACAATTACGCTGGGACGCTGACGACCGAGAGCGGTCTGCTCTTTTATGGCGCCTCGAGCGGAGAGTTCAGCGCAGTCGACGCGAAGACCGGCCGTCATCTGTGGGCGTTCGAGACTCAGGAACCATGGAAAGCGTCGCCGATGACCTACATGGTCGACGGACGCCAGTACGTGGCGATTGCCGCCGGCGCCAACATCTTGTCGTTCGCGCTTCCGAAATAGGGGTCAGACCCTATGACATTAATTGTCGATCGCAGGGAGTTCCTTTCCGGACTTGCCGCCGTCGCTGCTGCCGGAACCTCCGACGCACACGCCCAGTCGCAGCCCGCGCCGATCCCCATCATCGACACACACATTCATCTATTCGACCCGACTCGTCCGCAGGGCGCGCCATACTCGGGACCGCGCGGCGGCGGGCCTCCGATTCCTTCACTGCCACCGCGCTACCGCAAACTCGCCGAGCCGTTAGGTATCGTCGGCGCCATCAAGGTCGAAGCGAGTCCGTGGCTGGAAGACAACCTCTGGGTGCTGGAAGTTGCGCAGACCGACACGATCATCGTCGGCGTCATCGGCAACCTCGAACCCGACAAGCCCGAGTTCTCCGAGTACCTGGAGCGGTATCACAAGAACCCGCTGTTTCTCGGGATCCGATACGGCAACCTCTGGGGACGCGATTTCACCAAGCAGGCCGAAAACCCGGCATTCATCAACGGCCTGAAACTACTCGCGCAAGCGGGGCTGACGCTCGATACGGCGAACCCCACAGTGGCTCTCCTCGAGAGCATCATCCGCATCACTGATCAGGTTCCAAGTCTGCGCGTCGTACTCGATCACGTTCCGAGCCTCGATCCGACCGAGGCCGAGCGAGCACGCTACGAAAAGGTACTGGCGGAAATCGGAAAGCGACCGCAGATCTACGTAAAGCTCTCCGCAATCGTGCACCGCATCAACGACCAGGTCTCGTTGAACGTGAACACGTACCGCGACAGGCTCGATTACCTGATCGGCGTGTTCGGCGACGATCGCGTCATCTTCGGAAGCGATTTTCCGAACAGCGACGGCGTCGCGCCCGTCGATCGCATCGTCGGCGTCGCCAAGCAGTATTTCGCGACCAAGCCACACGCGCTGCAAGAGAAGTACTTCTGGAGAAACTCCATCCCCGCATACCATTGGGTGAAGCGGGAACCGAGGCAACCAAGCCTATGAAAATCAAAGCGGCCATCATCGGGTCCGGCAACATCGGCACGGATCTGATGATCAAGATGCTACGCACAGCGCGCCACCTCGAACTGACGGCGCTGGTCGGCATCGATCCGCAGTCCGATGGCCTGGCCATGGCGCGACGGCAGGGCGTGGCGACGACGGCGGAAGGCATCGACGGATTGGTCCGGATGCCCGATTTTGCCGACATTGCTATCGTCTTCGATGCCACTTCGGCTGGGGCTCACCTGAAGCACGATGCTGTTCTGCGCGCACACGGCAAGCAGGTCGTCGATCTCACACCGGCGGCGCTGGGTCCCTACGTGGTACCCGTCGTCAACTTCGACCAGTTCTCCGCGGCGCCCAACATCAACATGGTGAGCTGCGGCGGACAGGCAACGATCCCGATTGTTGCGGCGGTCGGTCGCGCCGCGAAGGTCAGGTACGCCGAGATCGTTTCGAGCATCGCGAGCAAGTCGGCTGGCCCGGGCACGCGAGCCAACATCGACGAGTTCACGCAGACGACGGCAAGGGCGATCGAGCGTGTCGGCGGCGCCGAACGCGGGAAAGCCATCATCGTGCTGAATCCTGCAGAGCCGCCGCTCATCATGCGGAACACGGTGTTCTGCCTTACGGCCGATGCCGACACGAACGCCATCAGCGCGTCGGTCGGCCGCATGGTTGACGACGTTCGCGGGTACGTTCCTGGGTATCGCTTGAAGCAGGACGTGCAATTCGAGCCGTTCGAGAAAGGCTTGAAGGTGTCGGTGTTCCTGGAAATCGAAGGCGCAGGACACTATCTGCCGAAGTATGCGGGCAACCTCGACATCATGACGTCCGCCGCACTCCGGACGGGCGAGCGTCTCGCGGAAACGCTGATTGGCGCAGCCTCGGGGGTGAGCGTATGAGCGGCCGGAACCTCTACGTTCAGGACGTCACGCTGCGCGATGGGATGCACGCTATCCGTCATCAGTATTCGCTCGAGCAGGTTTCCCGAATTGCACGGGCGCTCGACGAGGCGGGCGTGGACGCGATCGAGATCACCCACGGCGATGGCCTCGCCGGTTCGAGCGTCAACTACGGGATCGGCGCGCACACTGACGTGGAGTGGATCGAAGCAGTGGTCCGCTCGGTCAAGCGCGCGAAAGTGACCGTGCTGCTTCTGCCGGGCATCGGGACAGTCGAGGATCTCGAGGCCGCACATGCGGTGGGCGCGCAATCGGTGAGGATCGCTACGCACTGTACCGAGGCCGACATCGCGAAACAGCACATCGGCCACGCCAGAAAGCTCGGGATGGACGTGGCCGGATTCCTGATGATGTCGCACATGGCGCCGCCTCAGGAACTGGCGCGTCAAGCGAAGCTGATGGAATCCTATGGGGCCCACTGCGTGTACGTCGTGGACTCGGCAGGCGCACTGTTGATGCACGAAGTGGCGGAGCGTTTCAAGGCGTTCAACGACGTGCTCGAACCCGGCACGCAGAAAGGCATGCACGCGCATCACAACTTGTCGCTGGGTGTCGCCAATACGATTGTCGCCATCGAGCATGGTGCGACGCGTATCGACGGATCGCTGGCCGGCATGGGCGCAGGCGCAGGGAACGCCCCGCTGGAAGTCCTCGTGGCGGTCTTGAATCGGCTCGGCTGGGCGCACGGCTGCGACTTGTTCGCGCTCATGGATGCGGCCGAAGACATCGTCCGGCCGATGCAGGATCGGCCCGTCCGCGTCGATCGCGAAACGCTGTCGCTTGGCTACGCGGGGGTGTACTCGAGCTTTCTGCGACACGCCGAGCGCGCCGCTACTCGCTACGGTATCGACGCGCGGACCATCCTCGTTGAGCTCGGCCGCCGCCGGATGGTCGGCGGCCAGGAAGACATGATTGTGGATGTGGCGCTGGACCTGGCTAAGAAATAGGCAATAGTCGATGGGCGATAGTCGATAGTCCGAGTCGCTAGTCACTAATCACTGGTCACTAGTCACTGCTCTATCTCCACGGGAATGCCAGCGTAGGGTCGTTCGCGTAGCGTTTCATCGCCATCGTCAGCCGCTCTCCTCCACCAGGCGCCAGGCGCACTTCGACGGAAGCCGCGTTGATTGGCGTTGTTTTCCCGCCCGCGATGATCGACAGAATCTGGTGCTCGCCGTACGCGCCTGCCTGCACCGTCACACGCCGCGCGCTCGCCGTGCTCGTGTTGACGAGCGTCAGAGCGATTCCCTCCGGCGTGATCTTCTCAACCAGCGCTGCGACATCCTCCGGCAGGCCTGCCCGGCGCGTCTCTGGATCGAAGTAGCGAACCTGACTCCGGACGACGTCGCCGGAGCCGTACAGATTTGCGCTGCCGAGGGTCAGGTTCGCAAGCGATTCGAATGCAACCGGGCTCGGCCCGTAGCCGCCTGGCTGTCCGCGGCCGCGCCCGGCTGTGATGCGCGCGGATTGCTGGGTTTCCTGCTGCAACGCCTCCAGCGGATAGCCCGGTCTTGTGCCCTGAAGGAACTCGATCCACCCCTGTACGTTGCGCCGATCCGGCGGGTTCGGCAGGATACGCTGAAGGTCCGCCGGGGCGAACGACCACAGATAGAGTTCGATCGTCGTCTCTGGCAGGTTGCCCAGCGCGCCGGTTGGATAGAACTCCCCGGGATGGTAGCCGTACCAACCGACCTTTCCGTCCTTCTCTCCATAGTAGTGCGGAAGAAGCGTCTGGCCGTTCTCCACGCGCGCAGCACCAAAGATGTTGTCGACTTGCCGGCGGATGATGTCGACGTATCGCATATCGCGCGCGAGCATCGCCGCTTGTCCAAATGCCGCCGGCACGCCGCGCAACACGTAGTTCCGCAACCCGTCATCCGGGCTGTTCCATCCAAAGATGCCGCCGTACCACTTGCCGCTCCACTCGCCCCCGATCTTGCCGTCGAGGCCGACGTTCGACGGGATGTTACCGCCGTTGGCAAGTGCCCGGTCCCGCCACGCGTCGACATATTCGATCGCCCAACGTTTGTATTTGGCGTCGTGCGTCAGCAAATAGGCGTGCGTGGCGAGCGTCACCGTCAGCAGATTCAACGGATGGTCGCCGCGAATATTGGTTGACGTCGTGAATCGAGTGGCGCGCTGCGGATTCTGGTCGCCGTCCCAATCCACGGGCGTCACCGGGCGAGTCACCGGCCCGATGCTGCCGTTGAACAGACTCTTGATGATCTTGCGCTGCGGATCGTAGTTCGGCGCCGCCGGGTCTTCGTTCAGATAGAAGCCGGCGAATCTGCGCGCGCGCGTCCGGCTGATCGCATCGTCCGGCTTCCCCAACCCGTACCAGTAAAACGCCTGCAGCCCTTCACCGTTGTGCTCCCAGTCGAACGAGGATGGGAACTCTTTGACGAAGATGCCGTCTCGCGCCAGCTCGATGGCCGGCAACTTCGCCTGCCCGAACTGGCGAAGATGGCCCTCCCACACGCGTTCAAAATTCCGGATCACCGATTCAGGAGCGCCCATGGCATACACGAACGGCCAGCCCCTGATGCTCTCCATGATGTCGTCGGGACCGTCTGTCACGCCCCAGAGCGGATCGATATTCAGCGAGCCGTCTGGCCTGACGTACCGGTCGACCCACCACTGCGCTCCCTCGGCGGCGGCGGCCAGCATCGCGCGCTCTGCAATCGCCCAGTCCGGCGGCGTCATTTTCTGGTCGATGGAAATAGTTCGCGGCGATTTCGCAGGTGTGGGTGCCTGGCCTGCGAAGAGACCAGCCGTGGCAATCAGGCTCAGAACAACTGACGCAGCGTTTCGGCTCGGCAGCATCGGAAGATTGAAATCGTAGCATGCACACTGCGACTGCAGATGCGACAACTTGCGACATCTTGCCCCGCGCCGGAGGCCTATAGTCCGCTTACCACACACATCGTCGCCGGCATCGTTACATTCAGGTGCGTTAGGAGCACCGCCATGACAGTCTCATCGTTGGCGTCGGTTTCCTCGGCTCCCCTCGGCGGCACCACTATTTTGCTCGAACGCGGTTGCGCGTCCGACCGCTTCGATTGCGGCTGACACGCTCACAATCACTGCGACGCCAATACCAGCGTCGAAGTGCGCATCCACCTGACGTTGTCTCGTCACACACTCAAGGTAGGAGGCTGTTGCATGGCTCGATTCAAGAAGTGCACTTCAGTAGTAGTCGCATCGGCCGTTGTGGTACTGCTGCAGTTCAGTGTTGCGACTGAAACGGTCTTCGCGCAGTCGGGTGCGCTTGGCAACATCATTGGCAAAGCCGCGGACGAAACGGGCGGTGTCATGCCTGGCGTGACGGTCACCGCGACGAGTCCCGCCCTTCTAGTACCGAGCGTGTCGACGGTGAGCGATACCGAGGGTAACTACCGTCTTCGCGATCTGCCGGCGCCTGGGGTATATCGCGTCGTCTTCGAACTCCCAGGTTTCCAAACGATCGCATTCGAGGGCGTCAACCTGACAGCTGGCTTCACCGCAAGGATCGATGCCAGCATGAAGGTGAGCACGATTTCCGAAACGGTGCAAGTGAGCGGGCAGAGCCCGGTCGTCGATACGGTAAGCGTCGCCGGGGTTTCCTCGATCCAGATGGAGCGTCTCGAGTCCGTTCCGCTCGGAATGGGCATCCAGAACCTGCTCCCGATGGCCGCCGGCGTCAGCCTGCAGGGTCCGCCCGACGTCGGAGACAGCCAGCTCGCCAACCGTCAGCGCATCGTCACTTATGGCGTCGCCTTGACGCCGACGTTGGAATTCGAAGGCATCAATTCGACAACGGCTCACCAGGGGAATACGGCGCTCTATCTGGATTTCTACCAGGTAGAGGAAGCCTCGTTCAAAACATCCGGGAACAACGCCGATGTCGCTTTTGGCGGCGTTCACCAGCAGATGATCATGAAGAGCGGCGGCAACACGTTTCATGGATCGGTCGAGAGCGACTACGAGAACGAGAATTGGCAGAGCAACAACGTCACGCCAGAACTTGCCGCGCAGGGGTTCACCGTCACCAATCCAACCACTCGTTATTACGACGTGAACGGGGATGTCGGCGGCTACATCCTCAAAAACAAGCTGTGGTTTTATGGCGGCGCGAGCAAGCAGGAAATCGATCAGCTGCAGATTGGTTACGTCGCGGGCCCCAACGAGGCGGGTTGCTGGACTTGCCCCGACGCGCCCCCGGGAAAGGTCATCAGAATCCTGAAACAGCAGTACTCCAAGTTCTCGTGGCAGGCCTCACAGACGACGAAGGTGATCGGCACGTTCGTGCACGCCGAAAAAGTCACGCCGTACTTTGGATTCAACTCGACGACTCCGCAGCCTACCACGCGAGTACAGAGTCAGCCCACCCGGACCTGGAAAGTGGGGATGCAGAATACGCCGAATAACAAGACCTTCATCGATTCGGCGGTTGGTTTCTGCTGCTACTGGACGAATTACACACCGCAGCCGGGAACGGCGGTCGCCGGTAACCCGGCTTCGCAGGAAATCACGAACAACGTCCTGACGGGCCCGCTCGGAGCGATCCCCGGGACCGTTTCCGAGCGCTACCAGGCTCGCTCGTCGGTGAGCTACGTCACCAGTCGCCACAATCTCAAAGTTGGCTTCGATCTGAACTGGGAGCGCCAGGATTCCACCAATCCAAACGCATATCCGAACGGCAGCTACACATTGCTCTTCAACCGGGGCGTGCCGACCGAGATAAGGACGTACAACCTGCCGGTTAAGCCTATCGATCGCTTGTACAACCAGTCCGCGTACGCAACAGACACCTGGACGCTCAAGCGGATCACACTTTCGTACGGTATCCGGTGGGAGCGCTACCACAACTTCTACCCCGATCAGCAGAAGGAAGCGGGGCAATTCAGCCCGGCGCAGACGATCGCGGGCGCCGATGTCCTCACATGGCGCGATATCGTGCCGCGGGTGGGCATGAACTGGGATGCGACCGGCGACGGCAAGACATCCGTCAAGGCGTACTTCGGGATCTTCGGAGACACGATGGGAGCCGATTTTTCCCAGGCGTACAACCCGAACTCACTGATCACCACCCGGTACCGATGGACCGGTCCGTGCGTCGTGACGCAGTACAAGACTGTTTCTTTCCTGCAACCGAACACCAGTTGCGACTTTCTCCCCGGAAGCGTCGATTTCAGCACGACGGGAGGCAATTACATCAGCGCCAGTGGCGGGCCCAATACGCTGCCCAATCCAGACCTGAAACAAAACAAGAACTACGAGACGTCGATTCGCTTCGATCGTCAACTGGTTGCGAACGTCGGCGTCGGATTTGGCTACGTCTATCACAAGCACGCTAATTGGTACAACACGGGAACGGTAAATGTGGGCCGGCCGTACAGCGTGTGGAACGTGCCCGTCACGCTGACGGATCCGTTCGACGGGCAACCGGTCACGGTTTACACCTACCCGTCGACCTACGCCGGCGCCGCATTCAATCAGAACCAGGTGTTGAACGCAGCGGAAGACAGGGCAGACTCCTACCACAGCTTCGAGTTCACGGCGAGCAAGCGGTTCTCGAACAAGTGGAACCTGTCCTCGTCGTATTGGATGACGAAGACCCACGAGTGGATTCGCGCAACGCCGACGAGCCCGAACGACGATCGCTTCGCCGTCAACGATACCTGGGCGTGGGAGGCGCGAGCCGACGCCAACTACCGGTTCCCCTGGGACATCAACACGTCCATCAACATCCGGGCGGCATCCGGTGCAAAGGGACAGAGAACCCAGACCTTCACCGACTCGAGGCTGCTGCAGGGCACGGTCACGCTGCGCATGGATCCGTACGGCGCGCAACACGGCCCGCTCGTGCCTGTGACCAGCTTCCGCCTGTCGAAGAAGTTCAGAGCCTCTGACAGATACGCCTTTGATGTGAACTTTTCGATCTTCAACCTGATCAACAGCAGTGCCGCCGTTTCGACGTCCTACTTGAGCGGAACGTTCGGCAGAATCACAGACATCCTTGCGCCACGAGTGGCTCGTATCGGCGCCCAGTTCAGCTTCTAGCACAAAGGGGACTTATCACATGAGACGAAGAGACTTCGGTAAGACGCTGGCAAGCGGCGTGATCGGCGCGGGAGTTGCGGGCTCAGTCTCGCCTTACTCGGCAGATGCCGCACCGGCTCCAAGGAAGAATACGCTGATGCACGTCGGCGGAGACTACCACTACGTGGCTGGCGGCCGCGGCGCCGACATCACGGGGAAAACGAATCTGGAATTCAACCTGCGCCATGGCGCCAAGCACCTCACGGCGCAAATCAGCAAGAAGTCTCCGGAAGGCGCGTGGGACCTCGACGACCTGAAACGCATGAAGGACAACTGCGACAAGTACGGAATCATGCTGGAAGCCATCCGAATGGATTCCGACTACATCATGCTGCGCAAAGGTCCGGAGCGCGATCGCATGATCGACACGATCTCAGGAAATATTCAGAAAGCTTCTCAGGTGGGGGTGAAGGTCATCACTCATCACTGGACGGTGATACCCATCCGTCGGAACGCGCAGACGCCAGGCCGAGGGGGTTCCACATACGAGGCGTTCAAACTCGAGCCGAACTGGAAGGACCTCCCGGTTGGCAAAGCAGGCGTGGTGTCGCAGGACGACTACTGGGAACGCATCACGTACTTTCTGCAACACATCATTCCCGTGTGCAAGCAGCACGATGTGAGAATGGCCGCCCATCCGTACGATCCGCCTGGACTGCCGTTTGGCTACCAGGGGGCCGAGAACTGGGATTCTCCGTCGGTGTTTGAAGGCTTCAAGAAGTACGAAGCCATCGTCGACAGCCCCTACAACGGCTTTCAGCTATGCCTGGGCACCACGGCCGAGGGACTGAAGAACCCTCTGAAGGAAGTGCTTCCCATCGTTCAGTACCTTGGCGACAAGGGGAAGATCTACCAGATTCACATGCGCAACATTCGCGGAGGGCTTCACGATTTCCAGGAGGTCTTCCCGGACGAGGGCGAGATGGACTTCTCTCAGGTGATGCGCATTCTGAGGGATACGCAGTTTGCGTATTCCATTTGCGCCGACCACATGCCGAGCCATCCAGATGATCCCGGCAAGCTCCAAGCCTACGCGTACGGCAACGGCTACATCAAGGCCCTGATTCAGGCTGTGAACGCAGAAGTGCGGTCCTAGTATGGAGGTTCGCTCATCATGAAGACGACCCGACGACGCTTTCTGGCAGGCACGACGGCTGGTCTCGCGACGGGCCTGCAGATCCCCGGGACTGTTGAAGCGCAACGACGAGGCGGGGGCGGCCCGGAAGCGGGACCGCCAGTGCCGCCCATGAAGCCAGTTCCAGTTTCCTTTCCTGGAACAGGGCGCTACCTCTATGTGACAAACGACAGAGGCAGACGTGTTGATATCTTCGAAAACACCAGCGGGCAGCATTCCCTTCTTTGGTCTTTCGCCTATGCAGACCCTGGTGGACGAGTGGGCGGGTGCTGTGCCGACGCCGCGACTCAGCGTTTCTTCGCGACGCAACTGAGCGATCAGACCGTCGCCGCGTACGACATGCTGACGGGCAAGATCCTCTGGCAGGTGAACACAGCGGAGAAATATGGCCTCCGCGAACCCGACCGGCTCACCGTCACGGTGGACGGGAAGGCCCTCTTCGTGCCGATGAACTTCAGTCGGGAAAAGTCCGGCTACGGCGGCTGGCAGAATCACGTGTATATCGTGCTGGATGCCGCGACGGGCGAAAAAATCGCCGAGATTCCACGGCCTGGCCGGCCGCACAATTCCTGGTGCGGTGAGGCAGGCAAGTACATGTACCTCGGCGGACGAAGCGATCAAACCCTGGTCGTGGCCGATCAAAAAACCTACAAGGTCGTCAAGACCATCGGCCCCTTCAACTGGCCGATTCGAATGTTCGTCACGGACCCGAGAGAACGGTACTTCTACACGACTCTGACCCGAACAGTCGGGATCGGCGTCGCCGAGATTGCCGCTGGAAAAGTACTTCCGGACGCACTCGTCGAAACGCCGAAGGCACGCACCAGGTATTGGACAGCGAGTTCCGCAGGGGGCGGCGCCGGTAGTCTGCCGCACGGGGACAACCCGTGGAGTCACGGCCTCGGAATGCGGCCCGGCGGGTCGGAAGAGGTCTGGGTGCTGAACGACGAGTGGGGCTACCTGCATGTGTTCGACACAAAAGCCAACCCTGGCCAGCCAAAGGTCAAGGGGCATGTCGAGCTCTTCGACAAGATCGACGAGGCGTGGAACTGGCAGACGGGACTACGCTGGGTGGCCTTCAGTCTCGACGGCAAGTACTGTTATCCGTCCGACGGATCGGTCGTGGATTGTGAGACCGGCAAGAAGACCACGATGAAGATCGCGCCGAGCGAAAAACTCCTCGAGGTCGAGTTCCGCGACGGCAAGGCCGTCAGGAACTCGGGACAACAGGGCGGAGTTTACGGTCGCACCTAGATTCGTTCTCGCGGGCACGGTCGCGGCAACGATGGCCGGTTCGCTATTCCCGTCGCTGGCCGCTCCGCAGGAAGGCAGGGCTGGATCCAGGATGCCTGGCCAGCCTATCTACGAAGAGACCTGCAGCCGGTGTCACGGGCTGACAGGCCGCGACGGGAAAGCACCGACGCTCCTGCCGTTCCGCTGGAACTATGCGCAGGCGCTCGACATCATTCGCCACGGCGGCAC
>JAMQPK010000107.1 GCA_023717525.1 Vicinamibacterales bacterium
CCCGCCGCGATTGCGGCGATCAAGGGCAAACAGATTCAGCCTGGCGACGTGCTGGTTCTCATCTGCCGGGGCCCGATGGGGGCGGGGATGGAGGAAACCTATCAGGTGACGTCTGCCTTGCGTCATCTGGAATTCGGCAAACACGTGGCGATTGTGACCGACGCGCGTTTCAGCGGGGTGTCGACGGGCGCGTGTATCGGTCATGTGTCGCCCGAAGCCCTTGCCGGAGGCCCGATCGGGAAGCTGCGCGACGGCGATTTGATTGAGATTGTGGTCGATCGGCGCACGCTCGAGGGCACGGTAAACTTCGTTGGAGAGAACGGCGTGTTCGCGGGGGCCGAGGCCGGCACTCGGATGCTCGCTGGCCGCGTGCCACGACCAGATCTCGCCGCCGACCCGCACCTTCCAGACGAGACGCGCCTCTGGGCGGCGCTTCAGGAGGCGAGCGGCGGCACGTGGAGTGGAAGCGTGTTCGATGTGGACAAGATTCTCGAAGTGATTGAAGCCGGGAAGAAAGCATTGAAGGGAACGCTGTAGGTGGAACGTGGAAGGTGGAAAGTGGAAAGTAGGTTGAAGGTTACCTTCTACTTACCTTCCACCTTCCACTTTCCACTTTCTACCTACAGCAAGACACTACTATGAAGGCACTATTGCTATCTCAGTACAACAAGCTCGATGTCATCACCGACATGCCGGTGCCGGTGATCGCTGCCGATGAAGTGCTGGTGCGCGTTCGGGCATGCGGCATTTGCGGCAGCGACATCCACGGATTCGACGGATCGACCGGACGCCGTATTCCGCCGCTGGTGATGGGACACGAAGCATCGGGAGAAATCACACAGATCGGCGCCGAGGTCGGAGAGTTCCGCGCCGGAGATCGCGTAACGTTCGATTCGACGGTCTCTTGTGGCAAATGCGACTACTGCAGGCGCGGGCAGATTAATCTCTGCGACAACCGGATGGTGCTTGGCGTCTCCACTGGAGAGTACCGCCGTCACGGGGCGTTTGCAGAGTACGTCGCGGTTCCAGCCCGCATCCTCTATCAGCTGCCCCCCTCACTTCCGTTCGAGCACGCGGCGCTGATCGAGGCGCTGTCGGTCGCCGTGCACGCCGTGGAGCGTAAGGTGCCCAGTCCATCCGACACGGTGCTCGTGCTCGGTTGCGGAATGATCGGCCTGCTCGTCATTCAAGTGCTGCGCGAAAAGGGCTGCCGGCACATCGTCGCTGCCGACCTCGACGCGAGCCGGCGCGCGCTGGCCGAAAAGGTCGGCGCGACCCGCACGCTCGACGGAAAAGACACGGCAATCGGCGCCGACGTGGCATTCGAAGTGGTCGGACGAGCGGACACCGTGCTCGCTTCGGTGAGAAGCGTCCGCAAAGGCGGCACGGTCGTGTTGATCGGGAACCTGACGCCGCGTGTCGAAATCCCGCTGCAGGAAGTCGTAAGCCGCGAGCTCTCGCTGCTCGGCTCGTGCGCATCGAGCGGCGAGTATCCGCGGTGCATCGATCTGCTTGCTCGCGGGGCCGTCGACGTCACACCGCTGATTAGTGCCACGGCGCCGCTCGAAGATGGGCCGGCCTGGTTCCAACGTCTTCATAGGGGTGAGGCGGGACTGATGAAGGTGATCCTCCTGCCATGAGCGCCTCATTCGATCTCACAGGAAAAGTCGCGCTCGTGACGGGCGCAAGCCGCGGGCTTGGCCAGACCTTCGCACGCGCGCTGGCCGCTGCAGGTGCCCATATCGCGGGCACCAGCCGAACGCTTGGCTCGCTCGAGTCCTTTCAAAAAGCGATCGAGGGCCTCGGGCGCCGCGCGCTGCCGCTCGAACTCGATGTGCGCGACGAACAAAGCATCCGCACGGCCGTGGATGCGGCATTCGACGTGTTCGGGAAAATCGACATTCTGGTGAACAACGCGGGTTGCAATGTCCGAAAACCCGCGGCCGACGTCACCTGGGACGACTGGAATCTCATCGTCGATACCAACCTGCGTGGTGCCTTTTTCGTTGCGCAGGCTGCCGCGAAGCACATGGTGCCGCGTGGGTACGGACGAATCATCAACATCGGGTCCGTGACGTCGATGTTCGGTTTCGCCGGTCTTGCGCCTTACGGCGCAAGCCGCGGCGGAATCCGCCAGCTCACGATGAGCCTTGCCGACGACTGGGGACCACACGGCATCACGGTGAATTGCCTCGCGCCAGGTTGGTTCCGGACCGAGCAGAACAAAATCTTGTACGAGGACAAGGAGTGGGTCGATTATCTCGTCGACCGCATTCCGCTCAAGCGCACGGGCAAGCCTGAAGATCTCGAGGGAGCCGTTGTATTTCTGGCGTCCGACGCCAGTGCCTACATCACGGGCCAGACGCTGCTTGTCGACGGCGGCATCACCACTGGAGCGACCCGCGCTCTCCCAAAGCCACCTGCTAAGGGCTGATGGAGACTATCGGTTCGGTGTCCCGAACCGACGAATGCTCACGGCGCTGCCAACGTCGATTGTCATCAGGTCTTCACCGAACTCGACCGGCCCTTCATAATTTTGTCGCACAAGCCGAAGCGTCGCCGAGGGATCGACGTTGAAGTGGGAGAACAGCGCGAGTTTCGGCTTCACTCGCTGAAATACTCGTCCAGCCTCCACGCCATCCGTGTGGTGTTCCGCGATGATCTTCGCCCGGCCGCGAGTTTGCCGTGAGTTCGGAAGCAGTTCGTCTGGCGGGCCAATGAACGCAGGGTCCTGCTTGGGCCGCGCAACCTCGTGAATCAGTAGATCAACACCCGAAGCAAACTTCACCAGGTTGTCTGAAGGTTTGGTGTCTCCAGAGATCGCGATTGACCGTCCCTGGTAGTCGATCCGGTAGCCAAAAGCAGGCGTGACTGGGCTGTGATCGACCAGAAACGCCGTCACCCTTATACCATTCGACTCGTAGACGCTACCTTCACGGATATCAGTGGCGATCACTCTGATGCCATCTGGTGAGAATTTCTCGTCCACGTCGCGCCTGATTCGTATATCGAAGGCGAACGCCTCCTGAAGATGCGCGAACATTCTACGAGTGCCGTTCGGTCCCCACACCTGAAGGGGTACGTTCCGACCTTGAGACGCCCAGGGAAACAGGTAGAGTTCGGGCAGCGAAATGATGTGATCCGAGTGGAGATGCGTCAAAAATACCTTCGTGACGTCCGAGGGGTTGATGGCCATTCTTGCCATTCCCGTCGTCAGACTCCGACCGGCGTCGAACAACAATCTCTCTGAGCCGGCCTCAACCAGCGTGCTGATGCCCAATCGCTGTGCATCGAACGTCGGCCCGGCAGCCGTGCCGAGCAGAATGACGCGCATGGCGGGATCGCGGGAGGAGACGGAGCTCTGCGATTGACTTCGGGCATCCGCCAGAGTCAACAACAGAAGGGCCAGAACAATGGACACGTTTCGCATATTGCATCAGGAGGTGTCTAACTACCGGCTCCCAGCCGGCACGGCCTCCGACAGCGCGAACGCCGTCAGCGTTGTGCCGGACGGCATCAGGACGTACTGCCGGCCGTCGAGCATGTACGTGGTTGCGCCGGCGTACAGGGCCGACCCCGTCTGATAATGCCAGAGGTTCTTTCCCGACCGCGCGTCGAAAGCCATGAAGTTCCCCGATGACCCGGCGAAGACCACGCCTGACGCGGTCAAGAGTACGCCGGCCCATGACTGCGCCGCGTAGGGAAACTCCCAGCGCCGTTGCCCAGTTGCGACATCGATCGCGCGAAGACCGGCATGGTGAAACTCTTCGAGACGCGACACCGCACCACCGCGGAACCCTTCTCCTGGCTTGTACTCATCCTTCCAGTTGAAGAACGTTCCGCAGGCATCGCGCGACGTCACGAACATCAGACCAAGCGCAGGATCGAACGATGGCGACATCCAATTCGTACCTCCGCTCGCGTCGGGACATACCTTTGTGCCCTGCTCGCTCGGAAGGCTGCCGGGCAAAAGGATCGGCCGCCCGTCGGCACTGAGTTCCTTGGCCCAGCTTGTCTGGATGAAGGGCTTTCCGTAGATCAGTTTGCCCGTGGTGCGATCGAGCACGTAGAAAAAGCCATTCCGATTCGCGAACAGCACCACCTTGCGCGGCTGCCCGCCGATCGTCACATCGGCGAGCACGGGCACCTGAGTCGAGTCCCAGTCCCACACGTCGTGCGGCGTGAATTGGTAATGCCAGCGCAGCTTCCCCGTATCGCCGTCGAGCGCGACGATCGATGCGGTGTACAAGTTGTCGCCTTCACGGGCCTCGCCGTTATAGTCGGGGCCGGCATTGCCAGTGCCCCAGAAGACCAGATTCAGTTCCGGATCGTAGGAGCCAGTCGTCCATGTCGAACCTCCGCCGTGCTCCCAGGCCTTCGGGTCCAGGCCCTGCCACGTTCGATGGCCGGGGTCTTCAGGACCGGCGGTGGTGGAGAACCTCCACGCTCTTTTGCCGGTGCGAATGTCGTAGGCATCGATGAAGCCGCGAACGCCATATTCGGCTCCGGCCATACCCGCAACGACCTTGTCCTTGAAGGCGATCGGCGCGGGCGTGCCGCTGTAGCCGTTGCGATAATTCTCCATCTCCGTGTCCCAGAGAATCGCGCCGCTCTTCAGGCTGATGGCGACGATGTGGGCGTCGAGCGTCGTCTTGAAGAGGCGGTCGCCCATCACGGCAAAACCTCGATTGACGCGGCCACAGCAGGCGATGATCCCGCTCGTGAGGTCGCGCTTGTAGCGCCAGATCTGGCGGCCCGTTCGTGCGTCGATTGCCCAGCCGAGGTCTTCCGGGCCGGTAATGTAGATGACGCCATCGAGCACAAGCGGCGTCGCTTCGAATTTTCCGAGCGTGTCGGTCTGAAACGCCCACTGCGGCGTGAGGCGCTGCACGTTCTGCGGAGTAATCTGCGTCAGTGGACTGTGACGCTGACTCCCATAGTCACCACCGTAAGTCGGCCAGCGAGTCGGGTCCTTCAGCCCGTCGCGCACGTCCTGAAAGGTGATCCCGCCCGGCGCCGCTGCTTGTTGCGCGATCGCCAAGGAGCCCATCGTCACGATTAGTGCCGCCACTCGCAGCATCCGAAACATCTTGGTGCTCATCGCAGTCCTCCTTAGCGGCTCAGCGGCGTAGTGTGCTTAAGTAACTCAGAAGATCGTCGAGATCACCGAAGTTCAGCTGGTCCGGAGCGTACGCGGGCATTACGGACTGCTTCTCGGCAACGACCTCGGCGAGATTCGCCTTTACATAGCCTTGGATTCGCTGACGCAGATCCATGAGCTGGATCGAAAACTCGTCTTCGTTCTTTTTCACGCCGCGGATCCGCTGACCGTCGCGTAGAACGAGTGTGACTGGCTCGTAACCGGGCCTGATATTCGTGCTGGGCGTCCGGATCTTTTTCGTGAGCGCGGCGCGCGGCCGTCCCGATCCGATTCGCGAGAGGTCAGGACCCAACTCGCCGCCGCCGCCGTTGACCATGTGACATGTCCGGCACGTTTTCTGGAAGATTCGCTCGCCATTTTCGGCTGTGCCGGCGACCGCCTGCGGAGGATCCGACCCGGCGAGGGTGTGGACGTACGCGAGAACCTGCCAGATATCGCGATCCGGCACGCGCGATGGGTCTGCGGCGGGCATCTCGGTGCCGGGCACGCCCTGCCTGACTGACTGGAAGATTCGGTCGTCTGAGGCGCCCGATGCCCACAGGCCAGTCAGGTCCGGGCCTCTGTCGCCGCGCGCGTCCGGCCCGTGACATCCCGCACATCGTTGACGGAACATCGCGCCGCCATCGCGGATGGCCTCTTTATCGCTTTCGAGCGGGTTTTTCGTGACGCGCGCCTGGGTGAGTGCGACGCCCTCTGCGATCAGCCATAAAGCCACAACGATGGGTATCGACCAACTGCGCTTCATACCCAGTCCTCCCTCTAGATAAGGCCTCTTCCGGAAAGGTTCTTCATCAACGCCACCGCGCCAAACTCCCAGGGCGCGATCTTGTCGCTGTGATTCACCCGATTGACGAGTGTCCCCAGCGTCGGAGTGCTTACCGTCACAACATCACCCACCACGTGCGTGAAACCCTTGCCTGGCTGGAAACGATCCTTCGTCGGCGCGAACATCGTCCCGAGAAACAGCATCAGGCCATCGGGATACTGATGGTTTGGTCCAATGGCGTGTGATACCAGCTCGACCGGGTCGCGGCTGATCATCGACATCGAGCTGTGCCCCTCGAACGAAAACCCCTCCGGTCCGTCTATATGCAGGGCGAGATCGGCACGACGAATATCCTCGATTGTGAAGTGCTCATCGAATAGTCGAATGAACGGCCCGATCGCGCAGGACGCGTTGTTGTCCTTGGCCTTGCCGAGCAGAAGCGCGCTGCGTCCTTCAAAATCGCGCAGGTTCACGTCGTTGCCGAGCGTCGCACCTACGGTCCGCCCATCGCGATTCACCGCGAGCACGATCTCCGGTTCTGGATTGCTCCATTCAGATTTCGGGTGAACGCCGATCTCGGCTCCCACGCCAACGGCCGACATCGGTTGCGCCTTCGTGAAGACCTCCGCGTCGGGACCAATACCGACCTCGAGGTACTGCGACCACATGCCCTTCGCAATCAGCACGTCCTTCACACGAGCGGCTTCGGCAGACCCTGGCTTGATGCGTCCCAGATCGTCCCCGATGATGGCGGCAACCGATTCGCGCACGGCGCTCGCCTTGCTGGCGTCACCCCGAGCCTGCTCTTCGATAACCCGCTCCAGCATGCTGGCCACAAACGTGACGCCGCAGGCCTTGATCGCCTGCAGATCGCACGGCGCAAGAAACCAGGGCACGTCTTCGCGACGTGCGTCGAACGCTGAATTGGCGGCGATCTCGTCGAACCCGCCGAGCCGTATCAGCCGACTGACGGGTCGGAGCAGTTCGACAGGCTCCTCAAGACTCATGAGCTCGCTGCAGGTTGCTGCAACCGGCGACACGTCGAACACGCCGTCTGCCTGCACACTCACGAGCGACGGGCCGCCGATAGACGGCACCCACACGCGACCAATCAAGATGGCCCGCTCGTGGTCGTCCGGAAGATAAGAAGGCGTCTTCACCGGCCCCAGGGAATTGCCCGCCTCGCCTCGTCTCCTCCGACGATGACGAAGAGCAGCAGGATGATGATGAGCAGCGCGTTGGTTGCCAAATTGTTTTTCGGCACCGGCGCGCTCCACGCCACGCGATTGTTCAGATACAGCAGCGTTGCGGCAAGGAAGGGCACGAAGAGGCTGCCCACGATGGTGTACGTGACGATAACTTGAATGGGCTGCCCTGTGAACGCAAACGGCAGCGGCGCAAGCGTGACAAACAGGAGGGCGAGCCTGTATGGCGTGCTCGTCACCTTCGTCGCGAGCTGGCGCTCGGCCGGCGGCAGCTTCTTGATGATGCTGTAGAAGTCGGCGTAAAGATACGGCACGCTTTGCCACACGCCGAGCAGCGACGCGAACACGGCGGCCCAGAACCCGACCGAGTACGCCACCCAGCCGAAGCGCCCGAGAATCGAACTCAGCATCTCGGCCATTTTCGGCACGGCCTGCGCGTTGGTAATCTGTACGTGCGGGATGAAGAACGCCTGATTCGCGGTCATCATGATCGCCATGCCGAAGACGGCGGTGAAGAGATAGGCGATCGCGATATCGCCGCGCACGTATCCAAGCTGCTCGGCGCCGCTGAGCTTCTCTTCGCGCATCCAGTAGTTGTACGACAGCATCGTGATCGAGCCGCCGATGCCGCCGATAATCGAGAGCACGTACATTCCAGCCCCTGAAGGGATCGTCGGAATGAGCGTGCCGCGGACGACGCCCACAGGATCGTGGAAGGTCAGGCCCGCGCACACGAGGATGCTGAAGCCCATGACGCCCACGAGCGTCTTCATCAGTTTTTCGAATCCGCTGTACCCGCCAAGCAGCACGAACCCGCAGCCAACCAGGCTATGAAGAACAGCGCCCCATGGCTGAGAGATTCTGCCGCCCGTCAGGTTGGCGATGCCGAGCCCCGTCGCGTTGGTCAACGCAGCGGTGACCGCGACCGTCCAGACAATAAGGTAGAGGCCGAAGTAGATCTTGACCCACGGCGGGAGATGCTCTGCCCAGCCTTCGAGCGCCGTCAATCCGGTCGCGAGCTGCCAGCGTGCGATACCTTCGTTCAGAACGTATTTGAAAAACGCGCCAACGGCGATGGCCCACAGCAGCAATACGCCGTACCGGGCGCCGCCGACCGTCGCCGCAACGACATCGCCGGAACCAATACCGGTGGCAGCGACGACAAGGCCTGGGCCCGCGAGTTTCAGAAAACTCAGTTGTTTCGCAGACTCAGACATCCACGCTCCAGTCGGTTGGTTGGGCCATGATTCTAGTGCAGAATAAGCAGTGATGCCCACCATGACTACTCAGACTCGCTCGTTCACGTGGCTCGCGCTCCTGCTTCTGGCGTGTGGTGCACTGGCGGACGCGCAGGCACCCGCGGCAGTCACGACAAAGAGCGCCATCAACATTCCGTTCGAAGCGTACACACTGCCGAATGGGTTGAACGTCGTGCTCTCTACAGATCGCACGACACCGACAGTTGCCGTGAACATCTGGTACCACGTCGGCTCGAAGAACGAGCTGCCAGGCCGAACCGGCTTCGCGCACCTCTTCGAGCACGTCATGTTCACCGGTTCAGGGCATGTGCCGTACGGCGTCCACGACAAACTCACCGAAGGCGTCGGTGGATCGAACAACGGATCGACCTCGAACGACATCACCAACTACTACGAGACGATTCCCTCGAACTACCTCGAGTCGGCTCTGTGGATCGAGTCCGATCGCATGGGGTTTCTGCTCGATACCCTGGACATCGCCAAACTGAACGCCCAGCGCGAGATCGTAAAGAACGAGCGTCGCCAGCGGATGGACAACCAGCCATACGGCCGCGTCTTCGAGATTCTCTCGAACAACATTTACCCGGCCACGCATCCCTATCACTGGGATGTGATTGGCAGCATGGAAGACCTTTCCGCCGCCTCTGAAGAGGATGTGAAGAACTTCTTCCGGCTCTACTACGCGCCGAACAACGCGTTCTTGACGATTGTCGGCGACTTCGATACCGCGCAGGCCAAGGCGTGGGTGCAGAATTATTTCGGCGACATTCCGCGCGGGAAGCCGGTGCCCCGGCCGAATGTTGCGCCGGTGACCCTCCAGACTCCGAAGCGCCTGACGTTCGAGGACCAGGTGCAGGTGCCGCGCCTCTACGTCGTCTGGCCGACGGTCGGGGAAAAGAACGACGACCGGTTTGCGCTCGCCGTGCTCGGATCGATCCTCGCGGGCCCTCGGACGGCACCGCTGACCAAAGCGCTCGTGTTCGACACGCAGGCAGCGGCATCCGTCTCGGCCGATCAGAATACGAACGAGGATGTAGGAGAGTTCTTCGTCACGATCACGCCGAGGCCCGACCACTCGCTCACCGATCTCGAGGCGGCGGCAGATGCGGTGATCCAGAAGATGAAGGCCGACGGACCGACGCTCGAGCAGGTGCAGAAAGCCACGGCCGGCGAAGAGCTGTCGTTTGTGCGCGGGCTCGAATCGAATCTGGGGAAGGCGTTTCAGCTGGCCAACGGCGCGGCCATCCACGCGGATCCCGGATATTTCCGGACCGAGTATCAGAAGACTCTCGCGGTGACGCCCGCCGACGTCAAGCGCGTCGCCAACAAATACCTGACCAGCGGCCGCGTGGTTCTCAGCGTCGTGCCGGCTGGCAAAGCGGATCAGGCGTCGAAACCCGCAGAAAGCCAGAGCGTCAAATGAATCGCCGAGCCTTCGCCGTTCTCTGTCTCTTAGCCCTCAGCCCTCAGCCCTCAGCCCTGACAGGGCCACAAGCGTTGTTGGCGCAGGGTGCGGCGCAGGCACTGGACCGCACCAAGACACCGCCAGTCGGCAAGACGCCGGAGCTTCGCGTTCCGACGTGGACGAAGAGCACGCTCGCCAACGGCGCAGAGCTCATCGTGTCGGAGAAACACGATCTGCCCCTCGTCGCGTTCTCAATTACGTTCCTCGGCGGCGCCGATCAGTTCGAGCCGGCGGGCCGTCGCGGCGTCGCCGGCCTGGCAGCGGCAATGCTGAGCGAAGGGACCAAGACCCGCGACGGTGAAGCCCTGTCAAATGCCCTGCAGCTGCTCGGAACGAACGTGTCGGCCACCGTCGGCGGCGAGAGCGGTTCAATCAGCTTTGTGGCAACCACGAGCAAGTTTCCGGCAACGCTCGACATCCTCGCCGACATGATGACGAATTCCACGTTTCCCGCGCCGGCACTCGAGCGCTTGCGGGCGAACCGCCTCGTCGCGTTGCAGCAGGCGAAAGCCCAGCCGGGCGCGATTGCGGGGCGGGTCTTCCCGCGCGTGCTCTACGGCGACTCGCATCCATACGGACGATCGGCGACGGAAGAATCGATCAAGGCCATCACGCGAGACGAAGTCGTGGCATTCCATCAGACGTTTTTCAAACCGGGGCGCGCCGTGGTAACGGTCGTCGGCGATATCACGCCGGCGGCGGTCCGGCCGGTCGTTGAAAAAGGGCTCGCCGCCTGGACCGCGGGAGGCACCAAGCCCGACTTCTCCTATCCACCGGTGCCTGCGTTGAAGCCGGCCACGATTTATCTGATCGACAAGGCGGGTGCGGCCCAATCGACCTTTGCGCTGGGCCTGCCGGGGCCGCCGCGGAACACGCCCGACTACTACGCCCTGCAGGTGATGAACACCATCCTCGGCGGAATGTTCCAGTCTCGGCTGAACGCGAACATCCGCGAGGAAAAGGGCTACAGCTATGGAGTGTCCTCGCAGTTCAACTTCGGGAAGGGGCCGGGGCCATTCCGCGCCGGCGGCGACATCGTGTCGGAGAAGAGCGACGCGGGATTGACCGAGTTCATGAAGGAGTTGCGCGGCATTCTGGGCGCCCGCCCGGTAACAGCGGAAGAACTGCAGATTGCGAAGGAAGCGCTCGTGCAGAGGCTTCCGGGAACATTCGCCTCGGTCGGAGCCATCAACGGCGCCGTAACGGGGCTCTGGATTCAGGGATTACCCGATACCTACTACCAGCAATACTCGAAGGCCATCTCGGCAGTGACGGCGGATGATGTCGTCCGCGTGGCCAAGAAATACATCGACCTCGATCATCTGGCGATCGTCATCGTCGGCGACAAGGCGAACATAGAGGGGCCGCTGAAGGCCACCGGCGTAGCGCCGATTGCGCTCCTGGACATCGACGGAAACCTGGTGAAATAGAAGGTAGAAGGTTGAAAGTGGAAAGTTGAAAGTGGAAGGTCAGTTCTGTAATGCGTCCTGACACCTCCCACGTTTTCCCGGCCTGATCCAAGCGGCGTTGGTATTGCAGTCGCTTCGGCAATGACCACACGCATTGGCGAAACGATCTTTCTCAAAGGCCACCTCAGCGCGGCGGAGGATGTGAACATCGCCGGCCGCATCGAAGGTGACATCCAGGTTCAGGAACACGTCGTAACCATCCAGCCAACCGCCGATCTGGCGGCCGGGGTCTCCGCGAAGTCGATCATCATTGAAGGCGCGTTGCGAGGCGACATCGTCGCTGGCCAGAGCGTGGCGCTTCAGAAGACGGCATCGGTGGCTGGAACGATTTCGGCGCCCAGAGTCGCGATCTGCGACGGAGCCGATTTCAACGGCAGGCTCAACACGACGGTTCCCGTCGCGTAGCGGACGGTGATATTCTTCGGCCGTTCCTAGCGGGGTCTGCCGGCTTCAATCAGGGCCCCTACCTGCGAATCCGCTCTCGCCGGGCTCGCGGATGTAGGCATCAGCGAGCACACACGAGAGGTGTGCGATGCCTTACGTCCTCAACAAACTCACTCCGAATCTCGTCGTCTCGAACCTGCAACGAAGCCTCGAGTTCTATCGCGATGTCCTCGGCTTCACTGTCGCGATGACCGTGCCAGAAGAACCGCCGCATGTGTTCGCCGGACTGCGGTGCGGAGCCGTCGAAATCTTCCTGAATGCGCGGGAAGCGGCCGAAGCGGAGTATCCCGCGTTCAAAGGCCGGCCGACTGGCGGCACGCTCACCCTGTTCATTGACGTGAAGGACATCCGGCAGGTCTACGAATCGCTGAAACCGCGCGTGAAGGTGACGATGCCGCTGGAAAAGAAGTGGTATGGCGTCACGGAATTCGCGTTCGAGGATCCGGACGGCTACATCATTACGTTTGCAGAACAAGAA
>JAMQPK010000115.1 GCA_023717525.1 Vicinamibacterales bacterium
CGCTCTACGCGCGTGCATCGATCGATGGCACGAGCCCGCTGGCCAATGCAGCGCAGGCGCTGCTGCAGTCACTGCAGGCCTCACTTAGTGCAGAGGAGTTTCAACGATGTGTCATGCTGTCGTCGATAGGCCTCGGGCATCAGTTCCAACCAGTCACATTTACGCTCGAAACCGGACACTGGATCTCCCTGGATCTTGAAGGCGCCACGATTGTCTACCAGGGGAAAGAAACGCGGACCGAGCTTGGCTTTGCGACAAGCGGCATCGTGTTCCTTCCCGTGAAGTATACGGAACTGACCTCCTACAGCACGCCGCGCGAGCGCCGGCATTTCATCGAATTCTTCTCGTGGAGTCCCGCTCAGCAGCCCAGAACCTGGACGCTCCTCTGGCGCGTGTTCGAAGTCGTGCGCGAGCAACTGGTTGATGTTACCAATGCCGATCTCGGCACGATTTCGGTTGAACAGCCGCCCGCTGGAAATGGCGTCGACACCCGGACAATGGCCGGGTTGCGAGTGAATGACGACGGCTTGTTGATGTGGGAGGTACTGCAAGGTCCCGATCGCGGCAGCGAGCTTATCGAAACGGAAGCAGAGAGGGAGGAGGTTCGCGAAGAGGCCCGCGTGCAGAAGGCAGCCAACGACCGCGTGAACTGGGACCTCGTCCGGGATGTCCGCCGCCGCCCCGCGCTCGCCTACTCTGGTGCCGGCGGCTGCGGAAACACTTTTGTGCACGGCTGGTCGGATGATCGGACCGAAGCGATATCTGTTCGCGCTGACAGGGATGCGCTCGGATTGTCGACAACGCCGAAAACATTCGATCTGTCGTCGACGCGTGACGGGTTAGAACTGTTGGTGCATGTTTATGACCGCGCTATGCGACGCTGGCCGTTTTGCACCGACTCCTTCGCACTGCCCGCTGCTCCCACGGAGACGTGGAGAGTCGTGGGTGGAACTTTGACGATCACTCTGTCGCCCCCAGGCATTCGCGCGCGCGCACCGTATCTTTATCGGGCGACGATTCGCATCGTCGGTGCGGAATTGATCAGCGCCGCCGGGGCTCGAGTGAAGTTAACGCAGCCGATCAGTCTGACGGCCGTCGTCGGTTGGTTCACGGGTTAAGCCCAGTCGCGAATGCGGTGGACATGCGCGGACGCGTCCGCACGCCAACCGGCGACCGCCGCCGAGAGGCCGGCCAGGAAGCTGCGGCGAGTCACCGTCATGAGAACTCCATACACCCATCCCTGCATGTTCGGCCCGTGTGAAAATTGCCCTGCTGATGGGTCAAACTGCGGTTACGATCGGCGAGCGCGGAGGACGCTGAATGGATTCGACCAGACGCAATCTTCTGACGGCGGGTGTTGCGGCAGCGGCAGCAGCCGCCGTACCGCGCTTGTTCGCCCAGCAGACGAGGATGGCGGGCAAGTTTTACGAAAGGGGTTCGGTTCGCATCTATTACGAGGAGACCGGTTCCGGTTTCCCTCTATTGTTGCTTCCGGGCGGTGGACTCAACTCGACCATTGGCTTCTTCACGGGCAACTCGCCGTTTAACGCGATCGATGAGTTCAAAGGAGAATACCGCTGCATCACGGCGGACCTCCGCAACGCTCCCAGCGGCCAGTCGACCGGTCCTGTCGAAGTTGATCGCCCGTGGGAATCCTATGCCGACGATCAGCTTGGGTTGATGGATCATCTGGGCATCGACAAGTTCATGGTGATGGGCTTCTGCATCGGCGGCCCCTTCATCTGGAGTCTTTTGAAGCGCGCACCGAATCGGATTGCCGCCGCC
>JAMQPK010000119.1 GCA_023717525.1 Vicinamibacterales bacterium
GCCGGTGGTCGTCCTTCGCCAACAGTTCGAAGTCGGTGGAAGCTTCGCAACCGCGCCTGATTTCCGCGTCTGGAAAATACCGCTGCCGTGGATCGCGCTCGGGTATCAGTTCGGCGAGGTGGTGTCGGGTGTCAGGATCTACACGGCGTTCCCCTTCTGACCGCAGCGCGCTGCAGGCCGGCGCGCGCGTCGTCGCCCTCACGATTGCGCTGGCCTGCGCGACCGGCTGCGCCACGATCGCGAATTATGACGACCCGGCCGGGCCGATCACCAGGGGACCGGTGATCCCGGCTGCGCGACCGGCGCCGGATGATCTGCGGGTCGTGACCTTCAATCTCAAATTCAGTGAGCACATCGACCGCGCGTCGGACCTGTTGTCGCGCCCGGGTCCGCTGAGCGGCGCTGATCTTCTCATCCTGCAGGAGATGGATCCGGCGTCCACTGAGACGCTGGCGCGCACGCTCGGCCTGAACTACGTCTATGTGCCGTCCACGCTGCATCGTTCGACGCGAAAGGACTTCGGCGTGGCCATCCTGTCGCCCTGGGTACTCGAGGACACGCGGAAGATTCTGCTTCCGCATCTTCACCGCTTCCGGAAGATGCGGCGCTCCGCCCTCGTCGCGACCGTGCGCACGCAAGCGGGCGCCGTGCGCGCGTACGCCGTCCATTTCGAGAGCCCATTTGGGGCCGGGGGTGGCGTCAGGCGAGACCAGGCGCGCGCCATTGCCGCCGATGCCGCGGACACTGCGGATCCGGTGGTGGTCGCCGGTGATTTCAATGGCACCGGCGGCGCACGAGAATTGGAGGCCGCCGGCTTTACATGGTTGACCCGCGACGTGCACAACACGCTCGGCCCCATGGATCTCGACCACATCCTCGTGCGCGGGCTCTGCCCGGCCGGATCACCGGCCGCGGCCAAGGCGCCCGACCTGACCAACGCCAGCGATCACGCGCCTGTCTGGACTGTCGTGCGCCCGTGCGTGAGCCGATAGCCGACGGTCGCGGCGATCGCCGCGACTGTCAGCCCGGCGAGCACGTCGACCGCGTGGTGGTACCGCGTGTAGATGCAGGCCACACTGAGTCCGGCGGCGACGACAGCGAACCACCGCGCCGCCTTCGGGTGCTCGGCGTAGAGTCCGAACGTCAGCGCCCACGTGCCGGACACGTGAGCGCTCGGGAAGCAGCCACCGGACACCGCCGCGTTCGCGATGATCACGTGAATCACATCGGTGAACAGCCAGCCTCCGAAGGGACGCAGACCCCCCATGACGTGCGCGTTCTCCCATGGACCTCGCGCGGGCAGGAACGGGTACCACACGTACGACAGCAGGAACCCGAGCATCATGCAGGTGAACGCGGTGTGAAACCCGCGCGCCGGCGTTTCACCACCACGTCGGCCGCCGCTCCACGCGAAGAAGATCCCGCCGATGATGAGCGGGTAGTACGCGAAGTAGAAGGCGTGCATGAGTTCGTCGAGCACAGGATTCCCTGCCTGCGACAGCGCGACCGCGGGGATGACGCCGAAGAGTGCTTGGTCGGCCGCATAGAGGCTTCGCTCGAACCAGTACGGAGATCCCGGCGCGACCGCGTTCACGATGAGCCCGACCTCTTCGAAGAAAGGTGTCAGCAGGAGCGCCGGATACGTGTATCGCAGGAAACGCGCGGCGACTCTCAACCGGGCGAACGAGGACGAATCTTCAGGCTGCGGCAGTTCCCACGCGGCGCCCCGCGCCGGCAGCACCAAGATGAACACGACCAGGACGCCGTGCGCGACAAGAATGTAGAGCCACGCCGGTACCGCGGCGGCATAGACGGCCGCGACGAGCGCCACGAAGATGACATAGGCGGCCGTGGCCCAGTCGACAGTGAGCATTTTTCCCTCCCTCGAAAATGCGAAAAAGGAGACCAAATCGGCTCAGCCGCTCGCTTGGACACCAAGACGGGCGTATACTCTCCGACACCGGCGAAACGATTTCCATGTTGGCTCATCTGACTCTGATAAGGAGAGACCCATGGCCTCGAAACGACCTGCTCGACGGGAATTCCTCAAAAGCGGCGCTGCGTTAGCCGGCGGTCTTACCTTGGGGGGCGCTGCACCCGCGAGCGCTCAAATGCCTGACTCCCATCCGATGATCAAGGGAGACAAGAGCCAGATCCCCTACGGGGAGCGTTCGCGTTTCGTCAATTCGGTCCGCATCGCCCATGGCGGCAGGCCTTCGCCCGATGCCTTCGGGCTCTACTTTCATATCGCGGCGCCTCTTCAGGATTCGGTCGGAGTGATCACGCCATCATCGCTCCACTTCGTGGGCACCACTCGCGGTGCGTACATCCCGGAGATCGATCCACAAACGCATCGCCTCATGATCCACGGGATGGTGGACCGTCCGCTGACCTTCACCATGGAAGAGTTGAAGCGCCTCCCGTCGGTGACCCGACTTCATTTCATGGAGTGTGCGGGGAATCGGGCGTCGCGTAATGCGAAGACCGTTCAAGAATCGCACGGCATGACAAGCTGCGCCGAGTGGACCGGCGTGCCCCTCTCCTTGCTGCTGAAAGAGTGCGGCCTGAAGAGCGGAGCGAAGTGGTTTGTCGCAGAAGGGTCGGAGGAAGTGAAGGGTGCGTCGAGCATGCCGATTGCCAAGGCCATGGACGATTGCTTCGTGGCCTACGGCATGAACGGCGAGCCCCTGCGGCCTCAGCAGGGATTTCCGCTGCGGCTGATGGTACCAGGCTTCGAAGGGATCTTTCATACCAAGTATCTGCGGCGAATCAAGGTGGTGGACCGGTACTACATGAACTACAACGACTACGGTCATCTCGATCAGGACGCGAAAATTGCTGCCCTCGAGTACCAGATCGGACCCAAATCGGTCATCACGTTTCCGTCCGGCGGACACCGGCTGCCCGGCAAGGGCTTCTACGAGATCAGCGGCCTGGCCTGGTCCGGCGGCGGCGCCATCAAGCTGGTGGAAGTGTCCACCAACGGCGGCAAGACGTGGACAAGGGCCGAGTTCAAGGGCACACCGCAGCGAATGGCGCACACGCGCTTCGGGTTGATGTGGAACTGGGACGGAAGCGAGACGGAGATCATGTCGCGCTGCGTGGACGAAATAGGTCAGGCTCAACCGACGCGCGCACAGCTCGCCAAGTACTGGAACAAGCCTTTTGATGAAACCTTCTCCGTGCCGGGACTGGACAACAGCGTTCAGCCGTGGCGGATCGCCAGCGACGGGAGCGTGACCAATGGGAACGCTTAAGGGGCTCCCGTTCGCGCTGTTCCTGATTGGCGGCGCCTCCGCGCTGCTGGCGCAGTCGCCGACGTATGGAGTGGGACGCGCGCCGACCGCGGAAGAACTCCGCGCGTGGGACATCTCCATCGGTCCTACCGGCGAAGAACTCCCGCCCGGCCGCGGAACCGCCAAGGACGGAGCGCCGGTCTATCGCGCGAAGTGCGGATCATGCCACGGTGCGACGGGCATCGGAGGCTCGGCGCCCATCTTGAAGAGCAGGGCCCCCAAAGATGACGAGCTGTGGTCGCGGGGACGAATTCTGCCGCTTCGCTCGCCGTTCGCGGTGTTGGTGTGGGACTACATAAACCGAGCGATGCCTCTCAACCGCGAGGGGACGCTCACGCCCGATGAGGTGTACGCGCTGACGGCTTTTCTGCTCTTCATCAACGATCTTGTCCCTGAGGATCAGATACTGGACGCCCAGAGTCTACCGAAGGTAAAAATGCCAATCGGGGATGCATACGCGCCCCTGCCTGACTGGAAGCCCAGGACGCCAAGGTTGAAAGGTTACCCCTACTAGACCTTCGTCAACAGCGAGCGCGTCACTTCGTCTAGTCGATTGAATCCGCTGCCTCGACCTCCAGCCTGACCTGCGCATGTTTGCACGGCCTACCGGCGCTGTGCTAGGTTACATGTAACCTGAGGAATTCCATGCCGACGACCGCTCGATCCACGTCCCGCGATAAGGTCCGCGCGCATCGCACCCGATTGCGGAAGGCAGGGCTTCGTCCCGTTCAGATCTGGGTTCCGGACGTGCGGTCGAAGTCCTTCGCACAGGCCGCACATCGTCAGTCGCTGGCGGTGGCGAAGAGTCCTCGGGCCAAGCGGGACCAGTCGTTCGTCGACGCGATTTCTGCCTGGAATGCAGAATGAAACGTGGCGAGATCTGGACGGTCGCGGGTGGAGCAGTCTATGCGGGCAAGCCGCGACCCGCGGTCATCGTCCAGGACGATCGGTTCGACGCGAACGATTCGATCGTCGTGTGCCCCTTGACCACCGATCCGACGCAGGCACCGATCTTCAGGCTCTCCGTCCAGCCCAGTGCCCAGAGTGGACTGCGTGCACCATGCCGGATGATGGTGGACAAGTTGACGGCCGTGCCGAGGAAACGCCTCGGAAGGTTGGTCGGCTCACTGGCCTCCGAAGAAGTGAAGGCGCTCAACCGCGCCATTTTCGTCTTCCTGGGTTTGGCGGAAACGGAGCCGTCGCAAGAGTAGGTGCTTCATGCCGCGCCCCAGCACGGCCTGGTAGGTGTAGGATGTGGCCGCCCTAATCGTGACAACCTCGCACATGGAAAATGAGATGAGTGGTGGCTCCGTTGCAGAGGCCCGGCTTTGAGCGAGCCCGTCCGAGTTCGGGAGAAGGCGTCGTGGCGCGAGACCTTACTGAACATCCTGAAGGCGTGGAACCGCCACCAGGTCTGGAAAATCCTGGCCGCCATCGTGGCGATGTGGATCGTCAGCGGGATAGCCCTCCACTTCGCGGAACGCAACACAAATCCAGCGTTCGCGACGTTGGGCGAGTCCCTCTGGAACGTCTGGGTCACCCTCTTCAGCGGACTCGAAATCGAGATCAACTCTTCTGGCGGGCGGTTCGTGGTTGCCGCCGTGCTTGTCGTCGGTGTCGCCCTGGCCGGTCTGTTCACGGCCAGCGTGGCGTCGATCCTTATTGAACGCGCACTAAGGAGTCGTGAAGTGCCTAATCTTGAAATGTCTGGCCATCTCGTACTGTGCAACTGGTCGCCGCGAGCACTGGACTGGATACGCGAAGTGCACAGCGGTATCGTCACCGACAAGCGGCCAGTCGTCATCGTTCACGACAGTCCTGACGAAGTCGTGCTGCCCGACAAACTGGATGAAGCCGCCTTCAACGACGTCTATATCGTCAAAGGTGATCCAGTCAACGAAGTGATCCTGCGCCGCGCCAAGGTTGCGCAAGCCCATTCCATCGTCATCTTGTCGGATGACCGCCAGGAACAGCACGCCGACGGCAAAACCATCGTGTGCTGCATTGCCGTCAAGAACGCTTGCGGGCAGGAGCACGATCCAAACATCGTGGCCGAGTGCCAGGATCCGAAATACCGGCAGCACATGCGCAAGGCGGGTGCCGATGAAGTGATCTCGTCCGCCGACTTCGGATTGCGGCTGATGGCACGTGCCGCGCTCTTTCATGGCATGACGCGCGTTTATCAAGAGCTGCTATCGGTCCGGCGCGACGCCAACGAGATGTACCTGGTGCCGGTGCCTCCCCAACTTGTCGGGATGGATTTCGTCGCAGCGGCAAATGTGTTCCTGCCCGATCGCACGAATTTGAAGGCCTGCCTTCTCATCGGGCTCTACCGCGGTGAAGCAATGATGCTCAACCCGGTTGGCGGGGAAGCAGGACCGTTGCGCGAAGGCGATGAGCTGATCCTGCTGAGCCAGACACTGCCGGATCTGTCGCGGCTCAAGCCGCCCGACGCCGCGTAGCTTCTTCGGATAGTCTCCAAATGCTCGGAGGAGAGGCTTTCCGCGGCATCCGTCGCCCGTCGCACCACAGTGGGTCCGGCGCATTTCCCGCAACTCCATAAAAATCAACGGCTTCAGGCGAAATCCGCAGCGAGCGAAGCGCCCCGACGCTAGCCGAGCCTGAAACGGCACGAACCCTGCTCATGAGCCGCGAAGTACCATTCCGCCAAACCACTGATGGGAGACCAATTGACGATGATTAACGGAACAGTCTTCGCACGCGCGGCCCTTATTGCCGCTGTGCTGATTCTCACCTTCGTAGGTCATTCGACCGCGCAGACGGCGGGCGAATCTCCCGCCGCGCAGGCGCCGGCGTCGGCCGGCGCCCAGAGTATTGTCCCTGTCCGTATCCGCTGCGAATCAAAACCAGGCGAGCGCGAGTCCTGCTCAGCCGACACCTCGTCCGGCGTCGTGCTCGCAAGCTCGTTCGGCTTGGCGCCGTGCCTGCTCGGAAGGACGTGGGGGTACGACGCTACCTCGATTTGGGTATCTGACGGCTGTGGGGCCGAGTTCATCGCGGGTCAGGGTCAGGTGGCGCAGCAGCCGACGAAGTTGAAGCCGCTCGAACATGTCCCCAACGCCGGGTTTCTGCTCTATTCGGGCGAAGAGGGTGAAATCTACTTCCGGCTCTTCAGCTACGTGCGCTATCTCAATCAGCGGAACATCGACCCTTCCTACACCGACTCCTTCGGCGTCCCGCACTCGGTTCAGCAACGGCAGGATATTCAACTCGCTAAGTTCTTCGCGCCGTTCTCCGGCTGGTTCCTGTCGCCGAAGTTCCGCTACTACCTGTACGTCTGGTCGTCGAACGCGTCGCAGGGCGATCCGGCGCAGGTGGTCGGCGCCGGCAACCTGAGCTTCACGTTCAATCGTTTCGTCTCGGTGGGCGGCGGCATCACCTCGCTGCCGACCGTGCGCAGCACAGAAGGACAGTTCCCGTATTGGCTCGGCGTGGACGGCCGGATGATCGCCGACGAGTTCTTCCGCGGCTCGTACACGAATGGTGTCTGGGTGAAGGGAGATATCGGCCAGAAGCTGAAATACAACGTGATGTTCGCCACCAATCTGAGCATCCTCGGCGTGAGCGCGTCGCAGATCGACAACAAGATGGACACGCAGTCTTACGCGCTGCAGTGGCTGCCGACGACGGGCGAGTTCGGGTTGTTCGGAACGTTCGGCGACTACGACTACCACGAGAAGGTGGCAACGCGCGCCGCTGTGCACTGGTCGCACAGCCTCGAGGACAAGCAGAGCCAGCCGAGCACGAGCGGGATCGAGAACAGCCAGATCCGCCTCAGCGACGGTAGCGTCGTCTTCACGCCGGATCTCTTCGGCAAGGGCATTACGGTCAACAACGTCGACTACAAGATGACGAGCGTCGACGCGGGGGTCAAGTACAAGGGGCTGTCGCTCGAGGGCGAGTACTACTGGCGCTGGCTGACGAACTTCACGGGCACCAACACGGGCGGCATCCCCGACATCAGCGACACCGGCTACCAGCTGCAGGCGTCGGCGATGGCCGTCAAGGACATCCTGCAGGTCTACCTGAGCGGGTCGCAGATCTTTGGTGCCTACGGCGACTCGTCCGAAGTGCGCGTCGGCGAGAGCTGGTACTTCATGAAGAAGCGCGGGCTGCGACTCAATACCGAATTCATCCATGTGAACAACAGCCCGGTCGGCTACACCGCGTATCCGATGCCCGTCGGCGCAAACGGCAACATCATCCACGTCAACCTCGAGATGAATTTCTAAGGCAGGATGGACATGATTCACCAACGTTCGCACCGCAGTGCGGCACTGTGGATGGCAGTTGCCGGCCTGGCTCTCCTGGTCGTCGTCCTCGCGCGCCCTATCGGCGCGCAAGGGCAGGGCGCTAACGAGTTCTACGACTCGCACTTCCACCTGACGAACTACATCCAGCAGGGCATCACACCGCGTGAGTTCCTGCAGATTATGGGCACGCGCGTCGGGCGCTCGACGCTCTTCGGCATCCCGCTGCAGCAACAGTGGTCGTACGCGAATTCCGGCAGCTACGCGCCAACGTACTACCTGCAGAGCGATGCACCGCTCTACTACTACTCGTTCACGGACGCATACATCGCGAGCGTCTACAAGGCGCTCACGCCGGCGGAACAGGCGCGCTTCGATCCGATGATCACCGGCTTCAATCCGGCCGACATGTACGGCGCCGATCACATCCGCCGCGTTCTCCTCGCGTTCCCCGGAGTGTTCTCGGGCATCGGGGAATTCAGCATCCACAAGGAGTTTGTGTCGGCCAAGGTGTCGGGCGAGACGGCGAGCCTGACGAACCCGGCCCTCGATCGTGTCCTCGACTTCGCGGCCGAAGCGGGCCTCGTCGTAATCCTTCACAACGACATCGACATGCCGTTCGCGAAGACGGACGCCGAACCGGTGTACCTGACGCAGATGAAGGCGCTGCTCAGGCGGCATCCGACGGCGTCGATCATCTGGGCGCACACCGGACTCGGCCGTGTCGTGCATCCCGCGCAGGTGTCGCCGGCGGCGGCGGAACGCGTGCCAAACCACACGGAAATCGTGGAGGCGATCCTGACGGACCCTGCGCTCAGTCATGTGAACTTCGACATCTCGTGGGACGAGGTCGCGAAGTACGCGGTCTCATCGCCGCAGACGATCGCGCGCGTGGCGACGATGCTGAACCGCTACCCGGACCGGTTCCTGTTCGGGACCGACACCGTGGCGCCGGCAAGCGCTGCCGCGTACTTCGCCGTGTTCGACATGTGGGATCCGGTCTGGCGCCAGATGACGCCGGAGGCCAGCCTGAAAGTGCGCAAAGGCAACTACGAGCGGATCTTCAACGAAGGGCGCAGGCGCGTCCGCGAATGGGAGCGGTCGAATCTGAAATAGCAGTATTGTCAGGCGCTTGCCCCGACGTACCGGCGTAATTTCGTCGTATGGATTCACACCGCCAAGCGGCCCGAGACGCGGGAAAAGCGTATTCGCGAGTCGATCGAACTACTCGCGGCCGGAAGGAAGCTCGGTTTGAAGTAGCGCTCAGGCGAGGAACTTCAAGAGTTCCGAAATAATCCGGTCGGCGTGTGTCCACAGCACGCCGTGCGATCCGCCGGGCAACTCCACAAACTTGACGTTCTTGATCAGCTTGGCCTGGCGCCGCGATGTAGCATCCGGCGGCAGGATGCGGTCGGCGTCGCCGTGCAGGATGAGAGTCGGCACGTTGTTTTTCCGGATGTCCGCGCGGAAATCCTCGATCCAGCAGTCGACGCACGCGAGGGTTCCGATGGCCGACGCGCCGACGGCGACGTTCCAGTTGTCTTCGAGCACGCGCTCGCTCACGAGTTTCCCTCCCGTGACGTCGTAGTTGTAGAAATTCTTCAGGAACTCCATGAGGAAGGCGGGACGATCCGCGCGGATCGCGGCTTTGATGCCCTCGAACACTTTGGCATCCACGCCTTCAGGGTTGTCCGGAGTCTTCACGAGATATGGTCCGAGCGTTCCGATCAGCACGGCTTTGCGGACGCGCTTGATCCCATACTTCCCGATGTATCTGGTGACCTCACCTGACCCCATGGAGAACCCGACGAGCGTGACCTTCTTGAGGTCGAGCTTCCTGAGCACCTTATCGAGATCGGCTGCGAACGTGTCGTAGTTGTAGCCGATCCCGGGTTTGCTGGAACGGCCGAAGCCGCGCCGATCATAGGTAATGACGCGATACCCGGCGGCGAGAAGCGCCGCAGTCTGCTTCTCCCACGACGCTCCACTCAATGGCCAACCATGAATCAGGACAACGGGAGATCCGGAACCATGGTCTTCGTAGTACAGCTCGATCGGCGAAGAGTTCTCTTTACCAACGGTGATGGTGGCCATTCCGGGAAGCCTGCGCGGCCAGCGCCGAAACGTCAAGTAAAATACCGTGATTTCCAGTATTGTCTGGGAGGCATGGAGCGGCTCTCGGCGTTTCTCCACGACTTTCCGGCTTTGTGTCTGTTCCTGAGCATCCTGCTCGGATCCTTCATCGGTCGCTTTCATTTCAAGGGTGTCGGCTTCGGGTCCGTGGTCGGAACACTGCTTGCCGGCATCCTTATCGGCATCCTGGCGAAACCCGAACTTCCCGATTTGCTGCGCTGGGCGTTCTTCTACCTGTTCCTGTTTGCGATCGGCTATTCGGTCGGGCCGCAGTTTTTCGGGAGTCTGAAAAAGGAGGCGGTGCCGCAGATTGTGCTGGCGCTCGTCGTGGCCGTCAGCGGTCTTGCCACCGTGATTGCCGTCACTGCGGTCTTCGGGTTCAACGAAGGTCTGGCTGTGGGGCTGCTGTCGGGCGGCATGACCCAGTCTGCGGCGCTTGGCACCGGGCTGAGCGCGATCGCAGAGTTGCCAATTTCCGATGCTGCCAAGGCCGTGCTCGTCGCCGACGCGCCGCTTGCTGACGCGATCACCTACGGATTCGGCGATCTTGGCCTGATCCTGTTCCTCACATGGCTCGGCCCGAAGATCTTGCGGGCAGATCTCGTCAGCGAGGCAAAGGCGCTCGAACAACAGCTCTCAGGCGGCCAGGGCAGCGGCCAGAGCTTTTCCGCCGCTCATTACAGCCTGCGAGCGTACCGCATTGAGAGCGCCGAGGCGGCTGCGTCGAACGTTGCCGCGCTTGAGCGTCGCTTCGCCGCCCAGCGGCTGTCCGTGCACCGGGTACAGCGGGGCGGCGAACTGCTGAAGCTGGATCCGACGCTGGCGCTGAAGGCCGGCGACCGGCTCGTGGTGTCCGCACGCCGGAGTGCGTTCCTCGATGCGGAGCGGGATATCGGACCGGAGATCGATGACGCCGAGCTCTTGTCGGTGCCAGTGCAGACGGCGGCAGCAGTCGTGACCAGCGCCGAGGTGAACGGCAAGACGCTCGGTGAACTGGCACAGGATCCGGCAGCGCGCGGCGTCTACCTCGAATCGCTCCAGCGAGGCGCCGAGTTGATACCGCACGAACCGTGGACGGTCGTGCAGCGCGGCGACATCCTGCGGATCATCGGTGCGCCTGGCGACGTGGAACGCGCCGGGAAGCACATCGGGTTCGTCGAACGCGACATGTCAAAGACCGATCTGATGTTCCTCGCCGGCGGCATCTGCGCCGGCATGTTGCTCGGTCTGCTCAAGCTCGATGCCGGAGGCGTCGTCCTCGGACTCGGCACGGCGGGCTCGATCCTGGTGGTCGGCCTGGTCGCCGGATGGGCGAGGAGCCGCTATCCAGTATTTGGTGCGATCCCCGAGCCTGCGCAGCGGCTGTTGATGGACATTGGCCTCGTCGTCTTCATCGCCGTGGTTGGCATGCATGCCGGGCCTCACGCCGTCGAGGCGTATCGCACGAGCGGCGGCTCGTTCTTTGCCAGCATCCTACTCGCCGGCGTCATCGTCACCACCGTACCTCTCGCAGTGGGTACGATCGTCGCGCGCTACTTTCTGAAGATGAGCCCGCTGATGACCCTCGGTGGTCTCGCCGGAGCCCAGACCTGCACGCCCGGTTTGAACGCGCTCCGCGAGGCGAGCGGCAGCAACATCGGCTCGCTGGCCTACACCGTGCCGTACGCCATCGGCAACATCCTGCTCACGGTCTGGGGGCCGGTGGTGGTGGCCATCGTGCACGCGATGCGAACGCCGTGAAGAAGAAGAAGACCAGGATGAAACGCGGATTCGACGTTCTCCGTGACAAGTCGCTCAACCGCTCCATCACCTTCGGGCGGAAGGAAAGGGATAGTCTCGGTCTCACAGGATTGCTGCCGTATTCCGTGGCGACGCTTCGACAGATGGTGCAGCGGGTCATGACGAATCTCGAGCGGCTGCCCAGGGACATCGACCGCTACATGCTGCTCTCGTCACTTCAGGAGAGAAACGAGCGGCTGTTCTACCAGATCGTCACCACCCATATCGATCGGATCATGCCGCTCGTCTACACCCCAACGGTTGGCGAGGCCTGCCGGGAGTTCTCGCACATCGCGAGAGAGCCCAAGGGCTTCTTCATCACACCGAAGGATCGCGGAAAGATCCGCCGAATCCTCGGCAACTGGCCGCAGCGCGACATCCGCGTCATTGTCGTCACCGACGGCCAGCGAATTCTCGGTCTCGGCGACCTTGGCGCCAACGGCATGGGCATCCCGATTGGAAAACTGGCGCTTTACACCGCCTGCGCCGGCATCGATCCGAACGCGTGCCTGCCAGTGACGCTCGACGTCGGGACCAACAACGAGGAGTTGCGGAACGACGCGCTGTATCTCGGTTACCCGCGGCGGCGGCTGGAAGGCAGAGCGTATTTCACTCTCGTCGAGGAGTTCGTCACGGCCGTGCAGTCGCGCTACCCGGATGCGCTCATCCAGTTCGAGGATTTCCTGACGCCAAATGCGTACGCGCTTCTGAACAAGTACCGCGAGCGTGTGCTCTGCTTCAACGACGACATCCAGGGCACAGCAGCCGTGGCCCTGGCCGGCGTGTACTCCTCGACGCGCATCACGGGCGTGCCGTTCGCGGATCTGCGGATTATGTTCCTTGGCGCCGGTTCGGCGGCCACGGGCATCGCCGATCTGATGACCGCGGCGTTCGTGGATGCAGGCCTGAGTCTCGACGAAGCGCGGCGCCGCCTGTGGTTCGTGGACGTGAACGGCCTCGTGGTCAAGGAACGCAAGGATCTGATGCCGCACAACCGGCCTTACGCGCACGACCATCCGCCACTCGGGTTCGTGGAGGCGATCGAGGCGCTCCGGCCGCATGTCCTCATCGGCGCCACCGGAGCTCCCGGAACATTCACTCAGGCGGTGATCGAGCGGATGAGCGAGGTCAACACGCGACCGGTGATCTTCGCGCTGTCGAATCCCACGTCGCGAGCCGAGTGTACGCCGGAGCAGGCCTATGCCTGGAGCGGCGGCCGCGCCATTTTCGCGAGCGGCAGCCCGTTCGCGCCCGTGACCTACGGAGGCCGGGTGCTACGGCCGGCGCAGGGGAACAACGTGTACGTGTTCCCCGGTATCGGCCTCGGTGCCGTGGCGTGCCGCGCCCGCACGCTGCCCGACGAGCTGTTCCTTGTGGCCGCGCGCAGGCTCGCGAAGCTCGTCCGGCAGAAGGATCTCGACGAGGGCGCCCTCTACCCGCCATTGCAGGATATTCGGAAGGTCTCGCTGGACATCGCGGTGAGCGTCGCCACGAAGGCCTACGCGATGAACCTGGCGCGACAGCCACGTCCGCGAAGCATTCGTCGAAGTGTCGAGGCCCTCATGTACCGCCCGTAATCCACTTCTATCGACCTGACATTCGCGCGATCCGAAGTTGCGCAAAGTCGATCGTCTGCCGGACATCGGGATCCGACTCGCCGCTCACACGCTTCAGCGCCGCGAGAGCCTCCGGACCACCGATGAAGCCGAGTGCGGTCGCGATCTGCCCGCGCACGAAGGGGTTGGGATCGTTGAGTCGCGCAGCGACAGCCGCGACGTGCGGCTGGCCAAGCTCCACGACGTACGCCAGCGCATCTTCACTTCTGTCGCGATCGGCCAGCGTGTCGAGAAGACGGTTGATGCCATCGCGACCTGCTGATGCCAGTGCGAAAGCCATCGCGGCAAGTACCCGCTCGTCTTTCTCTGAGGCCATGGCCGTCTCGATGCGCGGCGCCGCCGAAGTGGCGCCGCCCGAACGCGCCAGGCCTTCGTACGCCGCTTGTCGGTGAGCCGGGTACCCCGACGTGGACTGCGCTTCAAACAGCGGTATCGTCGACGGGTGACCGATCGCCGCGAGTGCGCTAATCGCGGAGCGGCCCGCCACGCCGCGTACGTAGAACGCGAACTGTTCAGTCAGCGCCAAGACCGCGCGTTCGTACCGGAGATCGCCAAGGGCACGCATCGACGCGAGCCTGACATCGAGATCCTCGTCGCTGACCCGGCCGGTAAGCGGCACTCCCGCGTCCTTCACCCGCAGGCGACCGAGGGCTCGGGCCGCCGCGATTCTCACTGACGGCTCACGGTCGCTCAGGGACGCGAGGATTTCGAACGCGACGTTGTCCGCGACCGGGGGAGTCAGGACGATCCCCACAGCGTACGCCGCGTCGCGCCGGACCGATGGTTCGTCGTCCGCTAGAGCCTTGACCAGCGCGGTCGACAGTTCAGGAGGGACCGACCATGGCTCGCCGTGGAACCGCGCGACCTCAAACGCCGCCGCCGCGCTGGTGATCGAGCGTTTCCCTCGTGGCGGCACGTAGACACCGATGACGCCTGCGAGTGCTCCTTCGCGGATGTCGATTTCGGCATCGCCGACAAGGCGTGCGAGGAGCGGCAGCGTCTCGGGGCCGCCGCGCTCGCGCAGCCCTCGCAACGCCTCGCGTCGAACCTGCGCTGACGGACTGGCGACACCCTGCGCGACTTGTGGAAGCGGCGGTAGCGTGGACGCCTGCTCCGGCGACGCGGGCGCGGCCCATACGTGAGCAGTCAAGCCTAGTGCGACGAGCGATACGACAACAGCGAACAAGGAATGGTTATTGTGTGGCTGCATCAGAACCGCGCTTTCGCGAAGACGCTGATCGGAATCGACCAGCGGCTGCCCGTGTCGTTGACGCCCTGGAGCTTCGGGTCCGCAAAGAGCGGCTCGGCGCCTGGTTTACCTTGGTACCGCAGCCCGATCTCCGCCCCCACCGCAATCGTGTCGGATACGTCGTAGCTGAGACCGGTGTCGCCGCCGAGAATCAACAGCGACGACCCCTTGAAGTACGGCTGGTTGGCCAGAGTCAGTCCTACCTCGACCACTCTGAAGGTGACGTCGGTCGCCTGGAGGAAGCGCACGCCGCCTGCCCCGGCCACGTAGGTCCGAATCGGACCCTCGGGCCGCAGGTAGTAGCGCAGGCCGCCTTCGATATCGAAGGCGTCGGCATTGGACAATCGAGCGAGAAGGGGATAGCCGGATACCGATCCCACGATACGCTCGGTGCCGTTGTACTTGCCATAGGCGAACGTTGCGAAGATTTCCTTGTTGTAGTCGAGTCCCAGGTTGCCGGTGAATCGGAGCCTCAATGCGTCGCTGAAATGGTTGCTGAGTGCCTGTTCGACCAGGACCGACGGCTTGCCCTCGATCGTCCCGACGCCTTCATTGATGGCGTTGCCGGCCAGGCTGAGGCCGGTACCCACAGAGACCGTCACCGAGCGGGTTCCCTCGACACCCTGCGCGTGCGCAGAAGCAATCGGGGCCATGACAAGGAGGAGAGTGGCGGCGAGCAGTTGTTTTAGCACTTGCACATCATATTGCGATTCAGCCCGTCTCGACTACTACCCACAGTGCTAGGCGACTACAGAGGAGGGTTTCGGCATGGGTTTGGCTACTTGCTGAGTGCATTCACGGGAGTGCGCGCAATATGCAGCCATTTCAACCCCTCACGCTTACGATTTTCGCCGTCGCAGGCACAAAAGAAGTCGCTTGAGAGTCATCCGCGTCGCAGCGCTTGTGGTGTATCTGCTGGCGAGCGCCGCCACTGCTTCGGCGCAGAATTTTGAGATCACGCCGTTCTACGGATACCGGTTCGGCGGCGACTTCTTCGAATTGCTCACACAGCAACCGCTCGATCTCGATGGCGCACCGGCGGCGGGCGTCGTGGTGGACGTGCCGATGCGGAACGGCGTCCAGTTCGAAGCGCTGTTTACACACCAGAACGCACACGTGTCCGTACCCGCGTTCCCGTCCGGTCCGCCATTGCGCTGGCAGATGACCGTCGACCACTGGCAGGCAGGCGGATTGCGGGAGTTCGACATCACGTTCAACCCAACGAAGGTCCGTCCGTTCCTTAACGGCACGCTGGGACTCACACGCTATGCCGCCAATGGGGACAACGAGATCCGTTTCGCCCTGGGGGCCGGTGGCGGCGTCAAACTATTTCCAGCGAAACACTTCGGCGTGCGGCTCGGCGGCCAGGTCTTTGCGACCTTCGTGGACGCAGACGCCCAGGTGTTTGCCTGCACGCCAGGCATCTGCCTCGTCGGCTTCCGTGCCGACGTCCTCTGGCAGGCCGAGTTCACCGCCGGGCTCATTGTGCGGTTCCACTGACCGGCGTACCGCGTATAAACTCTCAGCTGAGGGTTTACTCCAATGCCTATCAACACCGACCGTCGCGGATTTCTTTCGGGCGTACTGGCTGGCGGCGCAGGCGCCGCGCTCACAGGTTGTGCAACACCCCCTGCGGCTGCCGCTCCCACCACTTCAGTCAACGCCAGGTACGAAACGCTCGACAAGATCCTGAAGGAGCCGGTGCTGAAGCGAGAGCTTTTCCCGACGCCGGTCATCATCGAGACGCTCGAACTGCTTCGCCTGGGCGATAACTTCCTCTGCCGCGTCCGCTCGAAGGACGGGGCGGTGGGTATCTCCGCTGCGAACAACTCACAGCAGCGCTCGCTCTACCCGATCCAGGTGAACCGGTTGCAGCCGTTTTTCATCGGCAAGGACGCGCGCGATCTTGAGATGTTGCTCGAGGAAGTGACCGTCTACCAAAGCAATTACAAGCTGCAGAGCCTGGCGTTGTGGGTGCCGCTCGCGACAATCGAGTTCGCCATCCTCGACATGCTCGGTCGCATGGCGAATAAATCGTTGGGGCAGCTGGTCGGCGATATTCACAACCCCAAGGTGAAGGTCTACCGCGCCAACGGTGAACGCGACGTCACCGCCGAAGCAGTGATGGAGAACCTGAAAAAGCAGGTGACAGAATCCCAGGCCAAGGCCCTCAAGATCAAAATCGGCGGCCGCATGAGCCATGTCGAATACCCGGTCGGGCGCTCGGAGAAGCTGATCCCGATGGTCCGCAAGGAATTCGGCGACCAGATGATCTGCTACGCCGACTCGAACGGCTCGTACGGCGTCGAAGAGGGGATCATGTTCGGCAAGTTACTCGAAGAGTACAAGTTCGCGTTCTACGAAGAGCCGGTGCCGTTCGATTGGTACGAGGAAACGAAGGCCGTGACGGCCGCGGTCAACATTCCGGTCGCCGGCGGAGAACAGGAAGCCAGCATGCACGCCTTCCGCTGGCTGATTGCCAACGATGGGCTGGATATCGTGCAGGCCGACCTCTACTACTTCGGCGGATTCATCCGATCGATGAAGGTCGCTCGCATGGCCGCCGCGATGGGCAAGGTGCACACGCCGCACATCTCCGACGGGCTGGGTTACCTCTACATGGTGCATCTCGTGTCGGCGATTCCCAACGCGGGACCCTACCACGAATTCAAGGGTCTGGAAGACACGGTGCCGTTCGAATGCAAGACGTCCTCGCTGAAGACGGAGGACGGAGTGGTCACGGTGCCGACCGGCCCGGGATTGGGCATCGAGATCGATCCCGCCTACATCAAGAAGCACGCGGTCGTGAAAGGGTCGGCGTCCTAGGCCACCGGAGGGTATCCATCTTGACCCTTCCAAATGTCGCCGGGTACCCGCATACTGAGACATCAAAACCACCGGCCTGGTGACGCTCGGATTCGTCGGAGGGGCTGTCTCGTTGATGTTGTGCCTGCAGGCGCAAACATCTGCGCAGCAAGCCCCCGCGGCGCTGACGCCTGCCTTGGATGCCCGCCGGGTGTTGGATCGGTACTGCGTCAGCTGCCATAACGAACGGCTCAAGACTGCGGACCTGAAGCTCGACGGGATCGACGCCGGCAACCCCGGTGTCAACGCCGAAGTCTGGGAAGAAGTCGTGCGCAAGGTGCACACGGGCACCATGCCCCCGCCGAATGTGCCGCAGCCGTCCCAGGACGACCGGCGCGCGCTGCAAGCATGGCTGGAAACATCGCTCGATGCGGTTGCCGCCGCTAACCCGAATCCTGGCCGCACGGAGACACTCCGCCGTTTGAATCGGACGGAGTATCAGAACGCCGTCCGAGATCTGCTGGCGCTGAACGTGGACGCCGCGTCTCTGCTCCCGCCCGACGAGAGTGGTTACGGCTTCGACAACGTGACGGTGGGCGATCTTCCGCCGACGCTGCTCGACCGCTACATCTCGGCCGCGCGGAAGATCAGCCGCCTCGCGATCGGAAGCACTGAGACGTCTCTGCAGAGCGACATCATTCGCCTGCCCGCCGACCTCACGCAAGAAGAACATGTCGATGGCCTTCCGATCGGCACGCGCGGCGGTGTGTCGGTGTCCCGCACATTCGCCAGAGACGGCGAGTACGAGATCCAAATCTGGCTGATGCGCAGTCTTGAGGGAATCGTCAGCGGGTTGCGGGAGCAGCGCCCGCACGAGTTGTTGGTGCTGGTCGATCGCGAGCCGGTGGCACGTTTCACGATTGAGAAACGGCCCGACGTCGCCGATACGCTGGTGGACAAGGATTTGAAAGCGCGCGTCACCATGCGTGCCGGCCCGCACGAGATCGGCGTCACATTCGTCCAGGACGGTTCGTCGCTGCTCGAGACGGCAAGGCAGCCTCTGCAGGTGCACTTCAACGACCGGCGGCATCCGCGAATCGCGCCCGCCATCGACCAGATCTCGCTCACGGGGCCTTATGAGGCAAAGGGCGCGGAGGACACGCCGAGTCACAAACGGCTGTTCGTGTGCGCAAACAAAGACGACGCGTGCGCCAGAACGATTCTGACGACGCTGATGCGGCGCGCGTATCGGCGGCCCGTATCGAAAGCCGACGTTGACGGCCCGATGGCCTTCTATCGCGAAGGACGGGCCGACGGTGGCTTCGACGCCGGCATTGCGAGCGCGCTGAGCGCCGTGCTCATCAATCCCGAATTTCTGTTCCGCGTCGAAACCGATCCCCCGCAATCGAAGAAGAGCCCGGCCGGCGCCGCCTACCGGATCAGCGAACTCGAACTGGCATCGCGCCTGTCGTTCTTCCTGTGGAGCAGCATTCCGGACGACGAACTGCTCGATGCGGCGATTGCAGGCAAGCTGAATCGCCCAGAGGAACTCGAGAAGCAGACGCGAAGAATGATCGCCGACAAGCGGTCATTCAACCTGGCGGCCAACTTCGCCGGGCAATGGCTGCGGCTGCGCAATATCGATGCGGTCCAGCCGAACGCGCGTCTCTTTCCGGATTTCGACGACAATCTGCGTCAGGCGTTCCGGCAGGAAACCGAACTCTTCTTCGACAGCGTGCTGCGCGAGGATCGCAGCGTGCTCGACTTGATCAGAGCGGACTACACCTTCCTGAACGAGCGGCTCGCGAAGCACTACGGAATACCCGACATCTACGGAAGCCGCTTCCGGCGCGTCACGCTGTCGCCCGACAGCAAGCGTGGAGGTCTTCTGAGGCAAGGCAGCGTGCTCTCGGTCACATCGTACGCGACGCGGACGTCGCCGATTCTTCGTGGCGTCTGGGTTCTCGGCAACATGTTCGGTGCCCCGCCGCCGCCGCCTCTCCCAAACGTCCCCGCGCTCGACGAGAGTGTGGTTTCCGCCAACCTTCCGATGCGCGAACGGCTGGCCGCCCATCGCAGCAACGCCGTGTGTGCGAGCTGCCACCGCACGATCGATCCGGTGGGTTTCTCGCTCGAAAGCTTCAATGCGGTGGGGCAGTGGCGGGATTACGAAGCAGACGACGTGCCGATTGACGTATCGGGGGCGCTGCCTGGCGTCGGCGCGTTCCGTGGAGTCGCGGGCCTCGAGGACGGGCTTCTGAGCCATCCTGAATTGTTTGCCGGCACGCTGACGGAAAAATTGATGACCTTCGCGTTGGGACGAGGCGTCGGGTACTACGACGCCCCCGCTATCCGCAAGATTGTTCGCGAAGCCGGGAAGGACCGATACCGTTTCTCGTCGCTCATCCTGGGAATAGTGAAGAGCGTACCGTTTCAGATGAGGAAATCCACGTCATGATCATCACGAAGAAGGCTATCCCGAGGCGGACGTTTCTGAGGGGCGCCCAGGCCGCGCTGGCGCTGCCGCTCCTCGACGCCATGATCCCGGCCGCGACGGCGTGGGCGAAGACGCCAGCCGTGCCGGTAGCGAGGCTCGGGTTCGTGTTCATCCCGATGGGATGCGATCACGCGAGATGGACTCCGCCGTCGCAGGAGAAGCTCGTTGAGTTGTCGCCTATCCTGCAGCCGATCGAGCCGATCAAGGACAAAGTCACCGTCATCACCAACACACGGCTGCAGAATGCCTACCCTGGCACGCACGACACATCCAATGCGGGCTTCCTGAGCGCGGCGTTTGCCAAGCATACCGAGAGCTCGGACTATTTTCTGGGGACGACGGCCGACCAAATCGCCGCCAAGCAGATGGGCCGGGAGACGCAGTTGGCGTCGCTCGAGCTCTCGATGGACTTGAACCCGCTCGCCGGCGTGTGCAACAACGGCTACGCGTGCGTCTATCAGAATTGCCTGTCGTGGTCTTCGCCGACGACGCCGCTCCCGTCAGAAGCGCATCCGCGCATCGTCTTCGAGCGCCTCTTCGGCGAGGGCGGCAACGCGGCCGCGCGGCAGGCGGCGCTGCGCAGCCGGGCGAGCTTGCTTGATTCGTTCAGCGGGGACATCGCGCGGCTGAAGCAGCGTGTGGGCATACCCGATCGAGCCCGCGTCGATCAGTATCTCGAGAGCGTTCGCGAGATCGAACGGCAGATCCAGCGGGCCGAGGCGGCGGCGATGGACGATGCCTCGCCAGACCTGGATCGGCCGGTTGGCGTTCCCGCTGCGTTTGCCGATCACGCGAAGCTGATGTTCGATCTGCAGATTCTGGCGTTCCAGGCAGATATCACGCGCGTCATCACGTTCCAGCTGACGCGCGAGCTGAGCAATCGCACGTATCCGGAAATCGGCGTTCCGGACCCGCATCATCCAACGAGCCATCACGGCAACGACCCGGAGAAAGTCGCGAAGATTGCGAAGATTAATACCTTCCACGTGTCGCTGTTCTCGGAATTCCTGCAGAGGATGAAAGCCACTCCCGATGGCGATGGGTCGCTCCTCGATCACACCGTCTACCTGTACGGGAGCGGGATGGGTAATCCCAGCCTGCACGATCACGAGAACCTGCCGATCCTGGTCGCGGGCGGTGCCGCGTCGGGCCTGAAGGGTGGACGGCACATCAAGTACGAGAAAGCCGTACCGCTGGCCAACCTCCATCTGACGCTGCTCGATCGGGTTGGCGTCCATCTGGATCAGTTCGCCGACAGCAACGGCAAGGTCGAAGACCTCTTTGATCCCGTCGCCTTGTAGGAAAAAGGGGTCGGGTGCCTTTTTACACTTTTCGTAAAAAGGCACCCGACCCCTTTTCGAAGGGAACGCACATGTATTGCAGAAGAATCAGTGGCCTCATTCTCCTGGTGCTTGGCATCGCCGGTGTCGCGCCGGGCGCTGAACGGGCGACGCTTGCCGACGCCGCCGAACAGCGCGACAAGGCGCGCGTCCGCACGCTCCTCGAGGCGCATGCCGACGTCAACGCCCCTCAAGTTGACGGGACGACGGCTCTCCACTGGGCCGCGTACAACGATGATGCGGATCTCGGGGCATTGCTCGTGCGGGCGGGCGCCAACGTGAACGCGGTGAACCGCTACGGTGTGCCGCCGCTCTCGTTGGCGTGCGGCACTGGCAGCGCCGGCGTCGTGAGGCTGCTGCTGGCCGCTGGTGCCGATGCGAACGCCACGATGAAGAGCGGTGAGACCGTTCTCATGATTGCGTCTCGATCGGGCAATCTCGAGGCGGTGAAAGCGCTTTTGACGCATGGCGCGAAACACGACGCGCGTGAACGGCGCGGGCAGACCGCATTGATGTGGGCCGCGGCCGAGGGACACGCCGACGTCGTCCGTGCGCTCGTCGAGGCAGGAGCCGACATCAACGCGACGCTCGATTCGGGATTTACGCCGTTCTTCTTTGCCGTGCGCGAAGGGCGCATCGACACTGTGCGTGCGTTTCTCGAGGCAGGAGTCGATGTGAACGCGACGCTGCAGCGTCGCGAGAGCGCTCCTGGCAACCCTGCCCTCTATAAACCTGCCGGCAGGGGGACGAGCCCGTTGCTGCTTGCGGTGCAGAACGGCCACTTCGAGCTCGCGATGGCGCTGGTCGAGGCGGGCGCCGATCCCAATGATCGGCGGACAGGATTCGCGCCGCTCCATACGGTCAGTTGGGTGAGAAGGCCGGATTCGAGCGACGTGAGTGAGCCGGCGCCAGTCGGGTCCGGGCGGCTCACGAGCCTTCAGTTCGTACGAGAAATCGTCAAGCGGGGCGCAAACGTCAATCTGCGGCTCGACAAGGGCGCGCCCAAAGTTCCCAATACCTCCTCACGCATTGGCAGTGAAGGGGCGACGCCATTTCTTCTCGCCGCCGATCGCTCCGACGTTGCGCTGATGAAGCTGCTGCTGGAACTCGGCGCCGATCCCCTGCTGCCGAACTTGAACAACACGACGCCGCTGATGATGGCCGCCGGCCTCGAAACGACAGAGCCCCTCGAAGAGGCGGGCGAGGAACCGGAGGCGCTGGAAGCGGTGAAGATGCTGCTCGATCTCGGCGCCGACATCAACGCCGTGGACAACAACGGCGATACGGCGATGCACGGTGCGGCCTACGCGCAGTACCCACGGGTCGTGAAGCTGCTGGCAGATCGCGGAGCCGATCCGCAGATCTGGAAGGAGCGGAACAAGCAGGGCGTGACGCCGCTCTTCGCGGCTGAAGGCCACATCGGGCGGCTGCCGAGGCCGGATCAGGCCACGATCGACGCGGTGACTCGCCTGATGCTGGCAGCCGGCCTACCGACCGAAGGCGAACGGCCGGCGGTCGTGGATATTTACGAGAAACCGGCCGAACCTCCCCAGAAGCCGGTCGCACCCGAGAAGAAGTAAGGCACGTTCGTCACGCCGATTTAACGCGGCAGTCGCGTCCGTGTGACGCGCACGCGCTAGAGTCTCGCGCTATGCGAACTCTACGTGTGATTCTGTGCTCTTCCGTGTTTCTGCTGGCGACGGTCATTTCCTCATCGGCACAGCCAGCCTTCGTCAACGGCATCGTCATTCCGGGTACCACGCTCGACGCGACGGGACTGCCGGGGGCGAATCAGGGCCGCTTCGGGGCTTTCTCGGACATCTACTACGACCCCGTCCGGAACGAATGGTGGGCGCTGTCGGATCGGGGCCCCGGAGGAGGGTTGCTCGACTACGAGACGCGTCTCCAGCGCTTTGAAGTCAGCGTCAACCCGATCACGGGGCGCATTTCCAACTTCCGAATTCTTCAGACCGTCAAACTGCAAGATCGCAACGGGAGGCTGACCGCACCAGCGGCATCAGTCCCAAACCCCGAAGCGCTGAACGGATCGAATCCCCAGCTCCTGAACGGGAACCCCGCGGTTCTGGGGCGCAGCCTCGATCCCGAAGGACTCGCGGTCGACCCGCGTTCCGGCCATTTCCTCATCACGGATGAGTACGGACCGTCGCTCTATGAGTTCAGCCGCACCGGCCGGCTCATCGCCGAGTTCGAGGTTCCGGCGAACCTCGTTCCGAGGCCAACCGCGGCTGGTGTCGACTATGTGGGCGTGCGCAACGGAGACTTTTCCGGGCTGGGCCGGCAGGACAATCGCGGCTACGAGGGTGTGGCCATCAGCCCGGATGGCAAGAAGCTGTTCGCTGTGTTGCAGGATCCGCTGATCAATGAGGGCCCACGCACATCTGGGACACCTGAGAACACCGACAATGACGGCCGCGACGGACAGTGGGTCCGAATCGTCGTCTTCGACAACGACTGGTGGAGTCCGACGTATCGCAAGAGCATTGCGCAGTACGCCTACCAGCTCGAATCGCAGCAGGCGATCGCCGCGCGAATCCTTGCTGCTGGTGGCTCAGCGGTTGCCGCGCCGCGAGTGAACCTGCCAGGTTCGGCGAATGACGTCAGCCCGGATCCCAGCCAGGGGCGCAATATCGGGCTGTCGGCCATCGTCGCCCTCAACGACCACCAGTTCCTCGTCATCGAACGCGACAACCGTGGTATCGGGGTGGACGATCCGATCGGCGCCAACGTCGTCGGCAGCAAGCGCGTCTACAAGATCGACATCACCGGTGCCACTGACGTGTCCAACGAAGATCTCCCGGACTCCGGAGACCTCGCCGCCTCGGGCATCGTGCCGGTGACGAAAGACAGCGAGGTGTTCATCGACCTCACGCTGAACAGCCAACTCCCGAACGGGAAGCAGGCTGAAAAGTGGGAGGGGCTGACGATTGGCCCGCGCCTGCTGGGTGGGCGGCACCTCATCCTCACCGGCAACGACAGCGACTATTCGGTGACGCAGACTGGTGCCGGCACGCAATTCGACATCTACGTGAATTTTCTCGGGGGCAGTGTCCAGCGTGACCTTGATAATCCGACGCTGCTGAACGGCGTACTCGTGGGTCCACCACCCGCGGGCTACTCACTCCTTCCCAGCGTGCTGCACGCGTATCGCGCCTCAGCGAGGGACTTGGCCGGCTACGAGCCACCGCGCGGCTGGCTATTCGGCTTCTTCCAGTTCCTGTTCGATCAGTTCGACTGAGGAGAGAGTGCAAGGAATACTGGGATGGCCGCGATGATTATTGCGGCCAAGCACTACAGCCCGTTGAACGACAGCGCCGCGAAGCCTCGGCCTTCGAGTAGGCTATTGTCCGGCGCGAGTCATGCCACGAAGTGTTCATCTCGAGCGACACCGCACGGCGCGCATCGGCTGGTTGCGCGCCGCCGTCCTCGGCGCAAACGACGGCATCGTGTCCACGGCGAGCCTGATCGTCGGTGTGGCCGCCGCGAATGCCAGCCGCAGTGAGATGCTCGTCGCCGGCATCGCGGGGCTGGTCGCCGGCGCCATGTCGATGGCGGCCGGCGAGTTCGTGTCGGTCAGCTCGCAGTCCGACACGGAGCAGGCAGACCTGGCGCGCGAGCGTGCCGAGCTGGTCACTCAACCCGAGTTCGAGAAGCGGGAACTCGCCGCAATCTATGTGGCCCGAGGACTGGCGCCGGAGCTCGCGGCGCAGGTTGCGCAGCAACTCATGGCCCACGATGCGCTCGGTGCTCATCTGAGAGACGAGCTGGGCATTTCCGAGGTCGTGAGCGCCCGCCCCGTGCAAGCGGGGCTCACTTCGGCCGCCACGTTCGCCGTAGGCGCGGCGCTGCCCCTGCTGACGGCGCTCGTGGCACCGGCACAAAGTGTGGTTCCTGCCGTATCCGTCACGTCGCTATTGTTCTTAACTGCGCTCGGCGCCATCTCGGCCCGCACCGGTGGCGCGCCTGTGCTGAAAGCCTCGATGCGTGTTGCGTTCTGGGGAGCGCTCGCCATGGCCATCACCGCGGCGGTCGGCAAGCTGTTCGGCGCGGTGGTCTGACGCACGCCCCTACGGGATCTTCCAGCCGTCATGCAGAAGGACCGGGCCTTGCTGCGTCCAGCGATCGGCGGCGAGTTGCGTCTCGAGGACTTCCAGGCGTTCCCGGAACGTGACGGTGTCCTTGAATCGCTCGATCTGCTGGCCACTCGGCCGATGCATGACGAGTACGAACTCGCGCGTATCGCTGTCGTAGTGTGTTTCCAGGCGCAGGGATTCTTCATCCCGCTCAAAAATCCAAAGCATTGTTGGTCACCCGTTGAAAGACCGACCAGACGCGAGAGAGGAGCGTTCTTGCAGCGCGTCGTGCTAGAGACGCAGCACGGTAGAGCGGATCAATTCGACGCCCGTACGGTTCGTCATCTCCCACTGTTGCGCGATCGATCCGGCGCCGAGCGAAAAAGCGTTCGACATCTGAGCCGTCGCCCCGAACACTGGGGCGAGGGTCGGACGACCGGGCCCTTCCGCACGCAGAACGCCGAGAGTGCCGGTATCTTCTCGAAGCGCAGAGAGGAACTCGAGCGGAGCTATCTGCGATCCCAGGTCGTCGCCGGATCCCAGCGTCTGAAATGGCGCCGTGAACGGCGACACCGTGAGAGCGACGAGCACAATCGCGCACAGCGCCTTCAGCATGAGCCTGTCTGCCAGTATCGGGCATCCTTTGAGCGTTGACAACCGGGAATCACGATTACAGGAATCGTCTGCGTCGTACGAACGCAGCACGCATCACGGTCGGTTTCTGCCCCTGGCAACACAGAACTGCACGGAAAAACGCCGGAGCCTCGTTTGGTCTGAGCCTTGCGTAGGCTGGTGACGTCACGTCGCGGTTACACACACGTATGCTGGCAACGAGCGAAGGGCGAAGCCGAATGGCGGGCGCATTTGCGCTCGCGTGCGCGGCCGTGTGCCTGTATTCAATGCGGCGCGCCGATCCAGATTTTTGGGGCTACCTTTCCTACGGCAAGCTCTTCGTCGAAAATGGCGGGTTGACCGCCCACGATCCCTTCGCGTTTACCTCGCAGGCGTTCCAATGGGTCACGATTGAGTACGGCGCCCAACTTCTCCTCTGGTTGTCGTACCAGTATGGCGGTGCAATCGGGCTGATTGCGCTGAAATGTCTTCTCGGCGGCGCGACCCTCTTTCTGCTGTACAAAACGTTCCGCCTGCTCTCGCCCCAGACGTCGGTGTGGGTGCCGATGTTTCTTCTCTGCACGTCCGGTATCTCGCGGTTCTTCCTGTTCCGGCCCCAGCTGTTCACCTTCGCGTTTTTCGCGTTGTTCGTCTTCATTCTCTTTCGCCACCTTCTGCATCGGACAGCGAGGTTGTGGGTCCTTCCGGTTGCCATGTTGTTCTGGGCCAACTCGCACGGAGGCTTTGTTGCTGGCCTGGGTGCCATCGGCCTTGCGATCCTTCTTCAAATGGCCGAGCGCCGGGAGACTCGCGCGCTTTGGATGACATTCGCGGCGTGCGTGGCCGCAACATTTGTGAACCCGCTTGGCGCCCGCATCTGGGTCTACGTGATCACCGAGCTCTCGCACGGAACCAATCGTCAATACATCAAGGAGTGGCAGCCCGCGAGCTTCTCGAACGATCCGTGGTCCACAGGCATCCTCGTACTGTTGGCTATCTCGCTGATTCTCGTCACCCTGGTCTCGCGCCGGCGACCCAAGGAGGATATCGGACCGCCGTCGATCGCATGGGCGTTGAGCTGCGTCCCGCTGATCGCCATGTCGTTTCTGTCGGTCCGCCATGTTCCGCTCGCGGCCATCTGGGGCGGACCGGTTGTTGCGATGCTCGGTTCAGAGGTCGGCGAGTACCTGCGCTCGCTCGCGACGACGCGGCGAATCTGGTTTGTGTTGCGCGGCCTCGCTGTCGTGCCTGCGTGTCTGACGTTCGCCGTCGTGCACGCCTACCCTGAGCTCGCCATCAGAACCGATGGCCCTGTGCTTGGTCGCACGCATCCCTGCCAGGCCATCGCATTTCTACGGTCGGCCGGCATTCAGGGAAGGATGTATAACCCGCTCTGGTGGGGCTCGTATATCACGTGGAATCTCTATCCAGACGTGCGCGTGTCGATGGACGGCAGAAACATCACTCTCTATTCCGACGAGATGGTGCTCGAGAACCTCAAGTTCTACGCCGACGCTGCGTCAGAGGTCGACGCCGAGGCGCCGTTGCGCTACGACAGCGATCTGTTACTCGTCCCGGGCGATAGCCCTGTGTTGCAGAAAATCGGCGCCGACCGGCGCTGGCGGTCGCTGTACCGCGGCGAGGAGGCCGTCGTGTTCGGCCGGGCGGACAGGGCGCTCGCCACGCGCGCTCCTTCGTTAGAGTTGACGGCACAGGCGACGACCTGTTCACCCGTGCTCGAGTAACGACATGAAGAGACACCTTCTGCCGCTTCTCGGCTGCTTCATCCTGTGGGCGTGCACGCCGGTCGATGACTTTGGTGCGTATTGGCTCCGCGGCGGCGTCGATCCGGTTCTTGAAGGCACATGGAAGAAAATTGGATTGCCAGGAGAGCGGGATGATCTCACCGGCATCCCTGGACCAGACATGATGGTGTTCGAGAAGAACGGCTCGTCCTATTCATTGCATTTCGTCAATCCTGGTGCCAGCAAAGAGGAGAACGAAGCGGCGTGGACCATGAGGACGCTGGAAATCGGCAAACACGGCTTCATGATGATGAAGGGCAAGGCAGATGGCTCGGATGGGTACCTTGAACAGTACGAAATCCACGGCGACATTCTCGATGAAAATGTCTTGGAGAATGGCGCAGGCGTCGACTGGCTCAAGGCTAAACATCCGACGGCTGCGAACATCGTGAAGAACACAGGAGAGGGGAGCTACGTCGTCATCAAGACGTTCGACGACGAAGTGTTCAGGATTCTTTCGGAAATTGCCGACGATCCGGTCTACTGGATGATGCAGTGTCAATATAAGAAGGTTGAATCTCGAATCCCTGCCAATTGACCCGCACATCGAGGGCATCCGCACACATCTCGCCGGCCGTCGCGCCGTCGTCATCTCGGCGGCGCCGGGGGCTGGAAAAACCACACGCATTCCGCCGGCGCTGGTTGATGCCGGCCCGCTGATTCTTCTGCAGCCGCGACGGGTTGCGGCCAGAGCCGTGGCGAAACGGATTGCCGAAGAGCGCGACTGGGTGCTCGGCCGCGAGATCGGCTGGCAGATACGCCTCGACCGGAAGTTCACCCGCGACACTCGGCTGCTCGTCGTCACCGAGGGCATCCTCACAGCGCGGCTGCAGCAGGATCCGCTCCTCTCCGACTTCGCCACGATCGTCCTCGACGAGTTTCACGAGCGCAGCATCCACGCCGACCTTGGTCTGGCTCTCAGCCGTCAGGCATGGCTGGCTCGCAGCGACCTTCGGATCGTCGTGATGTCGGCGACGCTCGACACGGCAGCCGTCGCAACGTTCCTTGGTCACTGTCCTGTGGTCGATGTTGCCGGAAGCCTGCACCCGCTGACGGTGGAGTATCAACCAGGAGAGTCGGCGGCGGCGGGCATCGCGAGTGTCCTCCCACGGACAACCGGTCAGATCCTTTGCTTTCTCCCTGGCGCGCGTGAGATCGAGCGGGCCCGCGTGGAACTCGGAGCGCTTGCCGCGTCGGCCGCCCTCGACATTGTGCCCTTGCATGGATCATTGGATGGAGACGCACAGGATGCGGCTATCCGCCCGAGCGGCCGTCGCCGGGTGATTCTGGCGACGAACATCGCGGAGACATCTCTGACCGTGCCTGGCGTGTCGGCGGTCGTCGACACGGGCCAGCAGAAAGTCGCGCGATACGACAGCGAGCGCGGCATAGACAGCCTTACCCTCGAGCGCGTCGCGCAGGACTCGGCCGATCAGCGGGCCGGGCGCGCGGCTCGTTTGGGCCCGGGGCTCGTGCGCCGCCTGTGGGACTCGCGCGATCGGTTGCGGCCTCACCGGGAACCGGACATCGCACGTGTGGATTTGGCCGGACCTTTACTCGACGTGATTGCCTGGGGCGGTCAACCGGACGCCTTTGAATGGTTCGAGGCGCCGGCGCCCGATCGGCTCGCGAGCGCGCTTCAATTGCTTCGCCGGCTGCAGGTCATCGAGGGCCATCAGCACATTCAACTGACGCCCCGTGGCCGACAGGTTCAACGGATCCCCTTGCATCCAAGGCTTGCGCGGATCCTGCTGGATGGGAAAGGCGCCAGTGAAGTGGCCGCCGCCTGTGCGCTCCTGTCCGAGCCGGCGGCCTTGGGCGATGCCGCCGGCAAGGTGGCCACGACCTGCGATCTGTTGCCGTTGATCGATCGCTTTGATCGACAACCTGTCCACGTCAGACGTGTCGCAGAGGATCTGGAGCGACTTGCCGCCGGCGTGCTGAATGCCGGGAAACCGGGGCGAGCATCTGACGAGTCCTTGCGGCACGCCCTGTTCGCGGGCTACGCCGATCGACTCGGCAAGCGAAGAGCCCCCCATTTCGACCGCTTCACGCTCGCGTCCGGTCATGGTGCGTCGCTTGCCCGCGAATCGGGAGTGCGAGAGGCGGACTTTCTCGTCGCGCTCGACGTGATCGCCGCCGAGCGTGAAGGCCACGCCGAGTCTCGCATCCGCCTGGCCAGCCTCGTGGAACGTGAGTGGATTGAGCCGACGTCGGTAGAAACCGAACATCGCTTCGACGAGGCGCATGGGCGTGTTCGCGCCGTACGCGTCGCCCGGTTCGACGCTATCAGGCTCAGCGAGACGCCCATCCAGCCGGACCCGGCCGTGGCGTCGGAACTGCTGCGCGACGCGTGGTTCGCGCGAGAGCACGATGAGTCGACGGTGCAGTTTATTCGGAGGTTGCGCTTCGCGCGTGTCGACGTCGATCTCCGAATGCTGGTGGAGCAAGCCGCGGTCAAGGCCGGCCGGCTTGACGACATCGATGTCGAGGCGCAGCTTCCAACGAGCGTGAAGCGTACGGTTGATCGCCAGGCGCCGGTACGACTGCCAGTTCCAAGTGGCCGCACGACGGCCCTCACGTATGAAGACGATGGAGCCGTGTCTGCGTCGGTGAAGCTCCAGGAGTTGTTTGGGCTCGTCGAGTCGCCTGCCATCGGGCCGGATCGTGTGCCAGTGACGTTTCACCTGCTCGCGCCGAACGGCCGTCCGGTGCAATCAACCCGGGATTTGCACAGTTTCTGGCAGCGGACGTATCCAGAAGTGCGGAGGGAACTGCGGGGACGCTATCCGAGGCACCGCTGGCCAGAGAACCCATTTTTGTAATTCCGAAGCAAAGATTACGCAGCCCGGAAATTTTTTCACCATTTTTCGCCGCTCAGTGGCCATTTCGCCGTGACTTAGACGGTTCGCGTGCGACCCGCTTCTTGCTCTAGCGACATGCATCCACATCGTGACAGAGCGATCGCTGCGGGCACGGCGTTTTGGCGTCTGCTGGCCGGTGAAAGTCCGGCGGTGTGACGAGCCCACCTGGCACGCGGCGATGTCGTTGAACATCAGCACAAGCGGCATCCTGCTGGAGGCACGTCGCGCGTACGACGTCGGAGATCGCGTCGAGCTCGAGATCAGTTTCCTGGGGCATCCGGATCGCAGCACCATCATCGGCACGTTTGGTCATGTCGTGCGGAAGCGTGGCGGACCGACCCATGACACTGCCGTTCAGTTTGAAGCTCTCGGCCCTTTTTTCCAGATATGACGGCAACTCAGGCACTTGAACCAGCGGAGCTGCGGCTCCTGCGAGTTCTCGGGTATGCGCAGTACGTTCTGGCGGCCGCAATTGGGACACGGGGGAGTCTGCCGTCGGTCGGGGCGAGCGACGGCGGGGGCCGGCGGCGTTGTCGAGGGCGCATCGGTCGCCAGCGCCCGATTCAGGGCTTCGATGAGGGCCTCTCGTGAAAACGGCCTTACCAGATACTGCGTTTTGCCGACTGCCGATGGCGGATCGGGGACATCAGAAATCAGAACAACGGGCAGGTCCGGGGCCTGTTCGCGAGCGCGTGCGACGAGCCAGAGGCCGTCCTTGTCGGGCAGCTCCACGCCGGTGACCATAATGTGGGGCGCCTCTGCCCGAACGAGCTCGATCGCCTCAGCGGCCGATGCCGCGCATTTGACCTCATAGCCGAGTTGGTCGTGGAGCAGGCGCGTCCCCAGAGTCCGCATCCGAGGCTCTCCATCGACGAAGAGGAGGTAGGGCATCCCGACATTCTATCGGCCGATCTGCCCGATTGGTTTGTCGGTCGAACCGCTACACAGGCTCGAGGCGGACGGTGTTGAGCCTGTAGTAGAGCGTGTCGAGGAATCTTCCTGCCGTCACCAGGGAATACAGATGGGGCGAGGTCAGCGAAACCACTCGTGTATTGCGTCCCGCACCATCCAGCCATAGCAGCAGCTCGTGCTGTGCTTTTGCGTCCAGCGTTTCGAGGTCACGCACGATCAGGCTCGTTTGCGGTTGAAGGAAGGACGCCATCGCCTGCAGGAGGTCTTCTCGTCTCTCTGGCTCACCGACGATGAGTACGTTCGAGCCGGCATTAGTCAAGACTCGAGCATCCTCGGTAGTGATACCGAGCCTCAGCAAGTCCGCTACGTCGTGCTCTATAGCCACGGGCATTGATACTGCCACGGCCATATTACGGAAGTGTTTCTGCGTTTCAACGTCTGCGTGCACACTTTTCATGGGCGTTGCACAGAATTTCGACAGTCTGCACAATTTTACTGACTCTCAGTGTGCAACTGGCATATGGTAGCCAGCACTTTCCCGAGACCGTCCGCCGAATGCGACCTGTTGCGCTGATCGTAGAACCGAACGCCGCGACGTCACTCGTTGTGCAGCGGGCACTCACTCCCGCCGCCGACATCGTCGCGGCCACTGGGTTTCAGCAGGCTCGCGACTATCTCCGAGAACAGCCTCCGGACTGGCTTATCACCAACCTCCGGCTTGGCGCGTACAACGGGCTGCATCTGGTACTCATCGCGCCGGCTGCGACTCGCAGCGTTGTCTACAGCACCGCGGATCTCGATCCAGTGCTTGCCCTCGAGGCCCAGCGTCGAGGGGCTTTCTACGAATCGGGCGCGCGGCTTCCGGGAGCACTGCCGGCCTACGTTGGCGCCAGCCTCCCTGCGCAGGATCGCCGGAGCGTGCTGAGGTTCGATCGACGAGCAATCTCGCGTGGCGGGCGACGCGCGGCGGATGCGGGCGCACTCTGAAGCCGCATCCATCCTATTCTCAGTGGTCCGGAGGATTCTTGTGGTGGGCTAGCCAGTCGTTGGAGACTGATCCGGCATCGTAAGGGCGACGCCGCCGTGCGCGAGGGGCGAGAGTACGATAGGCGAGCAAGCCAGCCACGACGGCAACCAGGCCGGCAACCATCCAAGTCATTCCCCGATCTTACTTCTTACTTCCTACTTCCTACTTGTCTTCTGGTTCCTGTCCGCCCGTCAGGAAGAACGGGAACGGTCTTGCGGGCGTTTCGCTTGGGCGGACCTTTGGGGACAGCGCCGTTGCCGCGATCGCATTTGCGATCTGTCGCTTGAGTCTCGCCTCTTCAAATCGCGTCGGCGATTTCAAATTCGGCGGCCATGATTCCGCCAGGATGGCCCAGAGAAACTGCGTCGAGTCGTGTCCAAAGGATTTGCGGAGCACGGCCTCTCCCTGTGCGCCGAGTTTTTCCAGCGCGCGGTTCCCACGGCCGTTTTCCACGACGGCGCGGGCCTCGAGGCGATGAACGCCGATGTCACGAAATGCGAAGTCGGCTGCCAGCACTGCGGCTTCCTGAAAAACGCCGGTCGACCAGAACGCCGCGCCGAGAGCGAAGCCCCACTCGGCAATACGGAACGTCGGCTCCAGTGCCCTTAGCTGAAATAGCCCGATCGCCTGCTGCAGCCCATTTGGAACTACGGCGAAGCAGACGCACGTGCCAGCCGCCCGTTGTTTGTGCGCCCAGCGAATGAATCCGTCAAACGCCGCCGGCGACGGGGGAGGATCCGAAATGAATTCACTGACCCGAGGGTCAGTGAGCAATTCAAAGAGGGCTTCGGCGTCATCCGCTTCAACTTCGCGCAGTTGGAGCGTGGCTCCGGTCAGCACGGGGAGCTGTTCCCACCAGTGAGGCGGCTGAAGTTCGATCATTAGCCCGATACAAAACCAGCAATCGTGAGGCCAACCGGGCCTGGTCGTTCTGGCCAGCTATTTCCCGTATTTTCCACCCATCTAAGGATATCGCAGCGCCTGGGGTGGTCCATAGAGGAACACGACGTTGCAACTTTGGACGCATGTGGGACTCCTGGCGAACACGGTAAGATCGGCGGAATGCCTCCTTCTCGCAACCCCCTCATCGCGCAGTGGTCCGGGCCTTATGGGGGAGTCCCTCCCTGGGACGAGATGCGTCCGGAGCATTTTCCGGAAGCGCTTGGCATCGCGATCGATGCGCAACGCGCCGAAGTCGAGGCCATCGCGAACAGCGCCGAACCTGCAACCTTCGACAACACTATTGTCGCGCTCGAGCGCAGCGGCGCGCTCCTCGATCGGCTGCAGCGCTTTTTCGGCGTCGCTCGCGAAAGCGTCACGACGTCCGAATATCAGGCGCTGGAGCGCGAGTGGCAGCCGAAGCTGTCCGCTGCGGCAGACGCGATCATCTTCAATCGTCGATTGTTCGAACGGGTCGAAGCTGTCTATCAGTCGCTGCCTGCGTCTTTTCTCGATGCCGAACAAAGACGCCTTGCGACGCGGCTTCGCGACAACCTCGTTCGGCGCGGCGCCAGACTTGATACGGAGGGCCAGCGAAGGCTTCTGCAGATCAATCAGGATCTGGCGGCTCTCTTCGCTGACTTCAGAGCCAAGGTCCTCGCCGACGAAAACACGTGGACCGTCATCGAGCGCGAATCCGATCTTTCGGGCCTCCCGGCATCATTTGTTTCTGCCTCGAAGGTCGCCGCCGAAGTGCGCGGTTTGAGCGACGGCTGGGCCATCCTCAACACCAGGTCGAGCGTCGATCCCTTCCTGACATTCTCGTCGCGGCGCGAGCTGCGCGAGGCTGTGTGGCGCCGGTTCAAGGGAAGGGGCGACAACGGTGATGAGAACGACACCAAAGCGACGACGGTCCGCATTGTGAATCTTCGGGCCGAGCGCGCCAGGCTGCTTGGATTTGCCACTCACGCGCACTGGCGGATGGCCGACAGCATGGCGGGCGATCCGAAGGCCGCCGAGGCGCTGATGCGGAAGGTCTGGCCTGCGGCCACGGCTCAAGTCGGGCGCGATGTTGCCGAGATGCAGGCCTTCGCCGATCGCGAGCAGCCGGGCATGGTGATCGAGCCGTGGGACTATCTCTACTTTGCCGAAAAGGTCCGCAAGGCGAAATACGATCTCGATCAGAACGACGTCAAGCCGTACTTCGCGCTCGAGAACATGGTGGAAGCGATGATGTGGTCGGCCGAGCGCCGGTTCGATATTGCCTTCGCCGAAATTACCGGCACCGTGCCTGTCTTCCATCCCGACGTGCGCGTGTGGGAGGTGACCGACGGGCCGACCGGCGCCCACCGCGGTCTCTTTTACCTGGATAATTTTGCTCGTCCGGGAAAACGCTCTGGCGCCTGGGCGGGTACCTATCGCGTACAGAGCAGCTTCGATGGCCGTGTCACACCCATTGCGTCGAACAACAACAACTTCGTGAAAGCGTCGGCGGGCGAGCCGGTGTTGATTTCCCTGGATGATGCGGAGACGCTGTTTCACGAATTCGGACACGCGCTGCACAGCCTGTTGCAGAACATCCGCTATCGCAGTTTGTCCACCACGCCGCGCGACTTCGTCGAGCTACCGTCGCAGTTGAACGAGCGGTGGCTGCTGACGCGTGAGGTGCTGGATCGCTTCGCCCGCCATTGCGAGACGGGCCAGCCGATGCCGGACGCGCTCGTCGAGAAAATCGTGCGTTCCCAGAGATTCAATCAGGGCTATCGCACCGTCGAGTTTCTGGCGGCGGCCATCATCGACATGGATCTCCACACCCGGCCAGACGGGGTTCGCGACATCGCGGTGTTCGAGCGCGAAGCGCTCGCAACGCTGGCCGGCATGCCTCGGGAGATCGCGCTACGGCATCGACTGCCGCAGTTCGATCATCTGTTCGGCAACGATTCGTACTCGGCCGGCTACTACAGCTATCTCTGGGCCGATGTCATGGCCGCCGATGCCTGGCAGGCCTTTGTCGAGGCGGAGGGGCCGTGGGACAAAGCCGTCATCGAGCGGCTCGAGACGCACATCCTCTCCGATGGCAATTCCATCGATCGGGCGGAAGCCTATCGCCGGTTCCGCGGGCACGATCCCGATCCGCAAGCGCTGCTCGACGCGCGAGGACTTACCGCCGTCACCTAGAGCGTACCGAAGGCTGGAACACGGCGCGAATATACGGTATTGTTGCGTTTCGCAAACCCTGAAAAGTCCGTTCCTCGAACAGGAGCAGCTATGAAACGCTTGCATTGGGCAATGGCGGTCTCGGCATGTCTGGGTGTCGGCATGACGACCGTGTATTCACAGCAGCGCGCCGGTGGTCCTGCGCAGCCGCCGCGACAATGGTGGGTCGCGAAAGCGAAGCCGGGCCAGTACGGCACGAACAAGCCCCATATCAAGCTTCCCGACCTGAAGGCGCGGCACAAAGGGCAGGCCAACTGGATGGAAGTGGTGGTGAACGACGAGAACTATCACTCCGAGTACAACCAGGGGGCGCCCGGCACGAAGATCTCGTCGGTGATGCATCCCGACACGCGCGAGTTCTACGCGGTCATGGAAGGGCAGATGCGGTTCACGCTCGAAGGGCAGACCGAGCCCATCATCGCGACGCGCGGTTCGATCATCAATATCCCGAAGAAGACCGCGTACTCGGCAGAGGTGATTGGCGCGACACCGGCGCTGTGGGTCGCTGCGAATCAACAGAATTTCAAGAACCTCTATCCCGTGACCGACCCGCGTCCGACGCAGGCAAACGGATTCACGGTCATGAAGATCGGTTTGAACGTGACGCCGGGACCCTATACCGGCAACAACAAGCCGCATTTCAATCTGTTCGAAGCGCAGAAGGATCCGAAGTTCAGCGGCCAGAACGTCGTGCAGGACGATCACATGTGGGCGCAGGCGATCTGGGGCTACGAGAAGAACCTGCCGCCCTACGATCCCAACGACAAGGGGCACTTCCATGTCGGAACAGCCGAGTGGTGGATCATCATGCAGGGGCAGATTCGTCACAACATCGAGACCGTAGGCGATTTCACGTCGAATGAGGGCGACATCGTCTATGCGCCTCCGTCGACCTGGCACGCGACGCGCTTTGCAGGGCCCGGTCCGTCGTGCCGGCTCGCGACCAGCACGTATCAGTTCACGAGCTTGCTTGAGCAAACTCAGTAGGTTCCGGGATCGGACCAGGGACCAACGCCTAAGGACCAAGGACTTTTCGTAGATCCACGCCCTTCGACGTACGGAACGCCTTCCACAGGTCGCCAACCTCGGCGAGCCGGTCGGGAAGGTTGCGGATGGTGAAATCGCGCGGGCTCACGCCATCGTCGATTTCCTTCCACGTCAGGGGGGTCGAAGCGCCGGCAAACTCGCTCGCCCGTGCGCTGTACGCGCAGGCGAGCGACTTCCCCTGAATATTCTGCAGGTAATCGACGTACACCTTCGGTCCGCGTGCGCGAACCGCTCTTGTGACGGTTGCCGCTTTAGGGTGTTTCTCTGCGACGACCGTCGCGACGATCTGACAGAAAATCTGTCCGGCGTCGTATGGCGTGCCGGGTAACAGTGGGATGAAAATGTGAATGCCACTGGCGCCCGAGGTCTTCGGATAGCCCATCACCTTCAGTTTTTCGAGCTCATCGCGCACCCAGCGCGCCACATCAAGGACCCGGTCGAACGCCACTCCCGGCATCGGATCGAGATCGATCGCACAGTGGTCGGCGACTTCCGGCGATTGCACGCGGGAGAACCACGGGTCCTGCGAGATCACGGCCAGCTGCGCCATGTAGATGAGCGTGGTCAGATCGCCGCCGATGATCCGGCTGGGCACGTCGTGGTCGTCTGCCAGCGTGGCCACGCGCACGCCCGCCGGGACCTTTTCCGGCGCGCGCTGCTGATAGAACGACGGACCGCCCACACCATTCGGGAAGCGCTTCATGATGAGCGGGCGCTCGGCGACGACAGGCAGGATGAAGGGCGCAACGCGCACGTAGTAGCGCATCAGGTCGCCTTTGGTGATCTTCAGCTTCGGCCAGAACACCTTGCGCAGGTTGCTGACGTCGAGCCTTACCCCATCGGGGAGGTGGAGAACACCCGAGCCCGGGCCTTTTTCGATGGCTGTCAGTTGCGCGACAAGATCATGTGCGGGAGGTGCGGAGGGTGCGGGAGGTGCGAGTGGTGCTTGCCTCTTGCCCTTCGCCCCTTGCCCCTTCCTCTTGTCGTGCAGTGTGAGCTCCGGCTCCTTCTTCACCGACGTCACAATCACATCATCTCTCATGCCGAGATAGACCGGCTGGCGCAGGGCGCCGTCGTCGGTCCACTCGCCGAACTTCACCTGCGCCACCAGATTCGGCTTTACCCAGTGCGGCCGCTCGTTGGTGCGAATGCGCCCTTTGAACGCCGACGCGGGAGACTCGAGCGGCTTCAGCAGCTTCATTACTCGATCGAGTTCACGCTCGTTGAAGCCAGTGCCGGTGTGTCCTGCGTAGATGAGATCGCCGTCCTTGTCGTAGTAGCCAAGCAGCAGTGCCCCGAACGGCCGCCCCATCGTGCGCGCTTCGGTCCACCCACCCACGACGAACTCCTGTTCGTGCAGGATCTTCAGCTTCCGCCAGTCGCGAGTCCTTCTTCCTGTGTGATAGATGGACTCGACCCCTTTCGCGATCACCCCTTCCCAACCCTGTTCGAGCGCGCGGGTGTAGAGCGCGCGGCCGTCGCCCGGGACGACTTCGCTGAGGCGGAGGATCTGGGAACCGGAATTTCGAAAGATCCGCTCGAGGCGCGCGCGACGAGCCGTCAGCGCCAGCGATCGCAGGTCCTCGTTGCGATCGCGCAGCGCATCGAATGCGATGAAGGCAACACGGCCGGCAGCAGATCGACTGTTCGACTCGGTGAGGTGAATACGGTTCTGAAGGCGTTGAAATCCGGCAGGCTCGCCGTCAGCGTCGAGGGCAACGATTTCGCCGTCGAGTACGACCGGCCCTTTCAGCTTCCTGTTGAAGCGCTTCAGCTCGGCGACGAGGTCAGGGAACTGGGCCGTCTTGTCGTTTCCGAGCCTGGACCAGATGCGAACGGGCACTCGACCAGCCGGGTCGAGCTCGATGATGGCCCGGATGCCGTCGTATTTCGGTTCGTAGACAAGCGACGCATCTTCGAGCGGCGCGTCCTCGAGGGTCGCCAGCATCGGAGCAATAAACGCCATCGCAGATGCCGGCTAGTAGCTGAAGCGATCGTTGAACCACGGCTCCGCGGTGTTCGAGTAGCCGCGCACTTCCCAAAATCCCTTCTGATCTTCGGCGAGAAACTCGACCTTGCGGATCCATTTCGCGCCCTTCCAGGCATACAGCTTCGGCGTAATCATCCGCACCGGCCCGCCGTGCTCGCGAGGCAGCGGCCGGCCTTCCCACGTGTGGACGAGCAGCACATCTTCATCGATCGCGCGCGCAAGCGGGAGGTTCACCGTGTAGGGAACGAAGCTGCCCGGCAGGAAATCGTAACCGGTGCACAGAATATGCCTGGCATCGTCCTTCGGCACAGCAAGCTCGGCGATCGTGCGAAACCGCACGCCTTTCCAGTGATTGTCGAGCCGGCTCCAGGTGGTGACGCAGTGAAAATCGCTGACGTCTTCAGCCTGCGGCAGCTCCAGAAATTGCTGCCAGTTCACGGTGAAGGGATTGTCCACCAGGCCGGCGACCTCGAGCTTCCATTTGTCGAGCGGGATGTCTGGTTGCTCGCCCAGATCGAGCACCGGCCAGTTCTTCACCAGATGCTGCCCGACCGGGACGGCCGGCATGCCATGACGATTCGGCGGGCCGCTGCCTTCCGGCGCCGAGTCGGCAAAGGGCACGTTCACCGTGTCCGGCCGCATCTCCCGCTGCCGCTCGATGTATCGCTGCCGCCGTTGATAGATATCGTCCGACACGCGATCACCGGTTCACTGCCGACAGCTGTTCCAGTACGAGCAACAGCGAGTGATATCCGAGGCGTCCATGTCCCTGCGCTTTGAGGGCGACGTAAAACTGCCTGACGAGCGCGAGGCCTGGCATGGAAATCCCCATCCGTCTCGATTCGTCGAGCACGATCCCGAGGTCTTTTTCGAAATGCTCGACAAAGAATCCCGGATCGAAGTTGCGCTTCACCATCTTCGGCGCGAGATTGTCGAGAATCCAGCACTGCGCGGCGCCTTTGGCGATCGAGCTGAGCATCGTGTCGAGATCGAGCCCGGCCTTATAGCCGTAGAGCAGGCTCTCGCAAACACCGATGATCGTACCGGCCAGCACGATCTGATTGCACATCTTGGTGTGCTGCCCGTTGCCCGCGCCACCTTGATGGACGATGTTCTTGCCCATCGCCTGGAAGAGCGGCAGCACGGTGTCGACGGCGTCCTTGTCGCCGCCGACCATGATAGAGAGCGTGGCGTTCTTGGCACCGACATCGCCGCCCGAGACCGGCGCGTCGATCGCCGAGACGCCCTTGGGCTTGGCGGCGGCGTAGATCTCGCGCGAGAGGCTCGGTTCGGTCGTTGTCATGTCCACAGTGATGGCGCCTTTCTGCACGGCGCTCAGAATCCCTTTGTCGCCGAAATAGACCTCACGCACGTCGGACGGCAGTCCCACGATCGTGAAGATGACGTCGGATGCCGCCGCCACGCCACCCGGCGTATCGGCCCACGTAGCGCCCTTGTCGATCAGGCCTTGCGCGCGGGACTTCGTGCGGCTGTAGATCGTCGTCGGATAGCCTTTGGCCTGCAGATGGCCGCACATCGACAAACCCATCACTCCAGTTCCAATCCAGCCGATACGGGTGCTCTCACTCATTTCGAATCCCTCAATTAGTCAATAGGCAATAGACGTTGGTCGTTGGTTCAAGTCGTTGGTCTCAGTCACTGAGTCGACGATCGACGATCGACGATCGACGATGGACGATCACAGGTCCATCTGCCACGGCCAGACCTCTCCGCATGCCTTGCAGTGGCACCATCGGACGACCCGGCTGTTGGCGAGCCCCTTGACGTTCTGCACCTGACCACAGCTGGGGCAGGAAATCGGGTGCGGCAGGTCGCTGGCGCGGCGGCCGCCGCGCGGCACATCGCGGCGATCGGGGCGGTCGGGATTTCGGCGATCGGGCGGCTTGCTCATGGTTCAGAATAGGACCCAATATGGAATCGTTCGAGCGCGAGCTCGTGTCAGACCTCGACGACAAGACCGACGACAGCACCCGGTCGCGCAGGCGACTTCCGCTGCACGTCCGGATTTTACTCGGACTGGCCCTCGGTGCCGGAAGCGGGGGGCTGGCACGGGCAGTTCTCGGCCCGGAATCGGCCCGGCTGAGCTGGATTGTGGCGAATATCGCCGAGCCCGCCGGCCAGCTCTTCCTCCGGTCCCTATTGATGACGGTTGTCCCGCTGGTGGCTTCGTCGCTCATCGTCGGCGTCGCCGGCATTGGGGACGTCAGGCGCCTGGGGCGGGTGGGGCTGAAGACACTCGCCTATACCCTGGTCATCTCGCTCATTTCGGTCGTCATCGGCCTCACTCTCGCAAACACGGTCAAGCCAGGAACGCACGTCAATCCTGAAACGCGGGATCTTTTATTGAAGGACTACGGGACAGCCGCGGCGGGAATCGCCTCTTCGACCGCGCCCGGCCCGGGTCAATCGCCGGTTCTGTCGTTCGTGACCATGCTGGTGCCGGCCAACCCGATCGAATCGATGGCGAGATCGACGCCAGACATGATCGGCTTGATGTTCTTCTCCATCGTGTTCGGCGCCGCACTCACGCTGCTGACGCCGGACCGCTCGGGCCCGGTCATCGCATTGCTGAACGGCATCTTCGAAGCTGTCGCCAAAGTGATCGACATCGTCATGAAGGTCGCGCCAATCGGCGTGGCATGCCTCATCTTCACGATGACGGCGCGCTTCGGGTTCGGATTTCTCGGCAGCCTTGCTTGGTATGTGCTGACGGTGCTTGCCGGCCTCGGGATTCATATGTTCGTCGTGTATCCGCTGGCGTTGAAGCTGTTTGCGCGCGTGTCTCCCGTGGAGTTCTTCAAGCAGGTGCGCACCGTCATGCTGACGGCTTTTTCCACGAGCTCCTCGAACGCGACGCTGCCCACGGCGCTCCGCGTCTCCGAGCTCAACCTCGGAGTGCCGCGCGATATCGGCTCGTTCGTGCTGACGGTGGGCGCGACGGCCAACCAAAACGGCACGGCGCTTTATGAGGGCGTCACGGTGTTGTTTCTCGCGCAGCTTGCGGGTGTTGATCTGACGCTGTCGCAGCAGCTCCTGGTGCTGTACCTCGCCATTCTCGGCAGCATCGGCACGGCCGGCGTGCCTGCAGGCTCAATCCCGTTCGTCGTCGCGGTGCTCGTAACCGTCGGTATTAATCCGGCCCTGATCGCCGTCATCATCGGCGTGGACCGGTTGCTCGATATGTGCCGGACAACGCTGAATGTGATCGGCGATATGACCGCCGCAGTGTACGTGGCGAGATCCGAAGGAGCGACGTTGAAACTTACGCGGTAGGTAGAAGGTTGAAGGTGGGAGGTGGAAGGTAGGTTGGAAGTAGCTCTCACTTACCTTCCACTTTTCACTTTCCAGTTTCTACCTGCAGCGAAGTAAGTAAGTGGGGTGAGTGACGGGGATCGAACCCGCGACTACCGGCGCCACAGGCCGGTGCTCTACCACTGAGCTACACTCACCATCGACGGCAAACCCGAATTTATCACAGAAAAAAAGGGCCCGGAATCGGTCGCCCGACTTCGGACCCCACCTTCGGAATCTTAAATTTGAAATTTCAAATTCCAAATTTTACATTCTTTACGAGTGCGCCGCCGCGCGTTCTTTCCCGGGAATTGCCATCAACTCCGGATGCGCCGCGACGTGCGCTGCGACGATCGCCTCGGCGCGTGCCATTGCGTCGGCATCGCCGTTGCGATAAATCGTATTGGCCTCGATCAAATCCTTCTGCGTCGAAGGCGTGGAATCGTGGCTGTCATAGATCGCCGCGACCGGGCACGCCGGCACGCACGCGCCGCAATCGATGCACTCTTCGGGATGAATGTAGAGCATATTCATCGCCGCAAATTCTGCTTCGTCCTTGCGCGGATGGATACAATCGACCGGGCACACATCCACGCACGCCGTGTCTTTGGTCTCGATACAGGGATCGGTAATAACGAAAGGCATCGCGTTCCTCCAAGTAGTCCGCCGGATCTCGTTAAGAACTCGCTCGTCGGCCAATGATTCTACACAACTTCCAGCCACCTATGTGTGCGAGAACGAGATCCTGTGTGCCCGATTGCGACACCTGGTTGTTAGCCCAATCGTTTAAATAACTTGCAGCGACCTGAAGCGCGGCCACCGCGTGCACCTGTGTGCCGGACTGGAACGATCACAGCCTTGTCGGTACCCACCACTGTGCCTCTAAATCATGTCAGTTCAATAGTTTGAGTGAGCGTGTAGTAGTTGGAGTCATCTTTGCTCTGTTGCAGGTCAGAATGCGTAAACTCCTCCTCTCTCTCATGCTCCTGTTGCCGGCTCTGCCGGCTGCGGCTCAGGTTCCAGACGCCAAGCTGGACGAATCGCTGCGTGAATCACTTCAGCGAGGCTGTGTTGGTACCAAATCCGTCATCGTTCGCACGCTCCCTGGATATCGACAGGGCCTGCGTGACACGTTGACACAGCACGGCGACGTGGTGGCCGGGGAATTTCCGGCTCTCGAGGCCGTGGCTGCCGAGGTGCACTGCGACGACCTGTCGACGCTGGCCGGCTTTGCGTCGGTGGACTCGGTGTCGGCGAACGCGCCGGTGGGCGTGCAGTCGCTGCTCGACGAGACCACCGCAGCGCGGCAGGCCGTGGCGGCGGCGAAGGCCGCGGTGCAGGCGGCCAAGTCGGCGTCGACGGCCGCGCAACAGGCGGTGCAGGCGCGCGAAGCGGCCGTGCGTACCGCGCAATCGAATGTGGCGGCGGCGCAGAAGGCCGCAGCGAAAGCGTCAGTGGCCGCCAAGCCAGCAGCGCAGGCGGCGGTGGCGGTGGCCCAGGCGGTGTTGCAGACCGCCCAAAGTGCCCTGCTCTCGGCGCGGGCGCAGGCGACGCTTGCGCAAGCGACGACGCTCGACGCACAAGAGAATCTCGTGCAGGCGCGCGAGGCGCTGGCCAGTGCGCAGGCGGTCGTGGCCGCGCGCAAGCGCGAAGGCCAGGCGGCCCGCGGACTGAAAAAGAAGTTCTTCGCCACCCTGCCCTCGACGACCGGGTGGTTCCAGACCGACGCGCAGCTCGACGCCGACGATGACGATTTCTATGACGCCTTTGGGGCGCTCGCCGGTACGGGTGGTGGCAGCATCGGCGTCGCCGTGATCGATTCGGGGATCGAGCCGGGCGTCGACTTCGGCGATCGCATTACCGCGTTCTACGACTTCACGCATGGCGACATCCGCGCCGTGACGCCAAGCGACGACTACGGGCACGGCACGCACGTCGCCGGCCTGATCGCCAGTGAGTTTGTGGGCGTCGCGCCGAACGCGCGGCTCATCGGCCTGAAGGTGCTCAACCAGAAGGGCCAGGGGCCGACCTCCGACGTGGTGCGGGCGATCGAGTTTGCGATCACCAACAAAGACCTGCTCGGCATTCAGGTGCTGAACCTGTCGCTGGGCCATCCGATCTACGCGCCGGCGGCGAGCGACCCACTCGTGCAGGCGGTCGAGCATGCCTCGCGCGCCGGCCTGGTTGTATTGGTCGCGGCCGGCAATTTTGGCTTGAACCGGCAGACCGGGGAGCCCGGCTACGCCGGGATCGTCTCCCCCGCCAATGCCCCCTCGGCGATTGCGGTGGGCGCCACGCGCACCTTCAACACCGTATCGCGGCAGGACGATCGTGTCGCGCCCTATAGCTCGCGCGGGCCGTCGTGGTACGACGGCTTCGCCAAACCGGACGTCGTGGCGCCGGGCGACAACCTGCTGTCGATCGCGGCGGGGAACAGCGCCCTGCGCCTGGCCCAGGAGAAACGGGGCAACACGGGCAACTACATGCGCTTGTCGGGCACCAGCATGGCGGCCGGGGTCGCCAGCGGTGTCGTGGCGCTGGTACTCGAGGCCAATCGCGGTCTGACGCCAAATGCGGTCAAGGCAGTGCTCGAGTACACCGCGATTCCGGTGAAGGACGACGCCGGGCAGCGCGTCGACGGGCTGACGCAAGGCGCCGGGCAGATCGAAGTGACGGGCGCGCGCGCCTATGCCCGCGCGATCAATCCGCAGGCGCCGGTCGGCCAGCCGTGGATGTCGACGTCGGTGACGCCGTCGACGGTCATCGGCCTCCGATCCTATGCCTGGTCGCAGTCGATTCTCTGGGGGACCCACCGCGTCGCCGGCGCGGCGCTGCTGAAAGAGCAGCGGCCGGCTTGGGCGCTGAACGTGGTGTGGGGCAATCTCCTCGACGAGGACGACAACATCGTCTGGGGGAACACCTTCGACGAGGACGACAATATCGTCTGGGGCAACAACATCGTCTGGGGCCTGGGCGACGAGGACGACAACATCGTGTGGGGCAACCTGCTCGATGACGACGACAACATCGTCTGGGGCAACTTCGACGAAGACGACAACATCGTCTGGGGCAACAACATCGTCTGGGGTAACGGGCTCCTCGGGATGAGCTTCGACGACGACAACATC
>JAMQPK010000142.1 GCA_023717525.1 Vicinamibacterales bacterium
GATGTTGATGACGTGCAGCCGGTAGTAGAGGTCCTCCCTGAACCGGTCCGCATCCATCATCTGCTTCAGGTCGCAGTTGGTGGCAGCGATGATCCGCACATCCACCTTGATCGTCTCCATCCCCCCCAGGCGCATGAACTCGCGTTCCTGGATCACGCGCAGCAGCTTGGCCTGGGTCTCGAGCGGGATGTTGCCGATCTCGTCGAAAAAGATCGTTCCCTTGTCCGCCAGGTCGCAGAGACCCTTCTTCGGGTATACCGCGCCGGTGAACGCACCCTTGACGTGGCCGAACAGCGTGGACTCGAGCAGCTCCGGCGGCAGGTTGCCGGAGTTCACCGTGACGAACGCGCGATCCGGCCGCGATGAGTGCGTGTGGATCGCGCGCGCGACCAGCTCCTTGCCGGTCCCGCTTTCGCCGGTGATCAGGATGGTGGATCGACTCGGCGCCGCCTGGATGATCAGGTCGAACACCTGCTTCATCTTCGGGCTGCGCCCGATAATGCCCGCGAAATTGTGCGCCTGGGCCTGGAGGTTCTGCCGCAGCGCGGTGTTCTCCGCTATCAGCTGCCGACGCTCCATCGCATTGCGCACAACGACGAGGACCTCGTCGTTCTTGAACGGCTTGGTGATGTAGTCGAATGCGCCGCGCTTCATCGCCGCGATCGCGTTCTCGACCGAGGCGAACGCCGTGATCATCAGCACCGGCAAATCGTCGTCAATCTTCTTCAGCTCGTCGAGGACGGCCATGCCGTCCATGCCAGGCATCATCACGTCGACGATCACGGCGTCGAACGGGAGCGATTTCACCAGCTCGAGGCCTTCGGCGCCGCTCGACGCCAGGCGGACGGTGTATCCCTCGCGCGACAGCAGTGTCTCGAGAATCTCCCGCATGATGTCTTCGTCGTCGATGACGAGGATGGATCCGTGGCGGGGCATTCGGTGATTTCCGGATGTCACTGTGCCGCGCGCGCCAGCCGTTCGGCCTGCGCGGGCGGAAACCGCAGCGTGAACCGCGTGCCCTGCCCGATGCTGCTCTCGCAGTCGATCGAGCCTTCGTGCTCGCGGACGATGCCGTACGTGATCGAGAGGCCGAGCCCCGTGCCGTGCCCGATGGCCTTCGTGGTGAAGAACGGATCGTAGATCCGCGCGAGGTGCTCGCTCGGAATGCCCGAGCCCGTGTCGGAGATCTCGACGACCGCCTGCCCATGCTCCATCCGCGAGGCGATCGACAACCAGCCGCCCTTGGGCATCGCGTCCTTGGCGTTGAGAAACAGGTTCAGAAACACCTGTTGAAGCTTCTGCTCGACGCCGAGCACGTTGATCGGTTGTGCGCTCAACTCGCGGCGAACCGTGACGCGGTGCAGATGGAACTGATGCTCGAGCAACGACAGCACGTCCGAAATAATGGTGTTGACGTCGACTGCCGCCGGGTCGTTGCTCATTGCGGCGCCCGGCCGCGAGAGGTTCAGGAGACCGTTGACGATCTTGGCCGCTCGAAACGTCTGGCGCTCGATCTTCTCGAGCACGCGGGTCCGTGGATCCTGTGGGTCCGCACCGTCGAGCAGCATCTGCGTGAAGCTGGAGATCCCGGTGAGCGGCGTGTTCACCTCGTGCGCCACTCCGGCAGCCAGCAGGCCAATCGACGCCATCTTTTCCGAAATCTGGAGCTGCTC
>JAMQPK010000163.1 GCA_023717525.1 Vicinamibacterales bacterium
GTATGCGCCCTTCGCAGCCGGAACTGACGGTGCACGAACACGGCTGCTCTGGGCGCATACATCCCACCCCGCGCAACCGTTTCCAAGTTCGCGAATCGAGCCGGGCATCCAATCGCCCAACGACCATCCATCAATTTCTCAATCTTCAATCTTCAATGTCGTGTATCACTCTACCCCGCCCATCCACCCCTTCAGCGGCTTCGTGAACAGCAGTAGCAGGAGTCCTGTGCCAACAGAAAACAATGTGACCGCGCCGAACAGTTGCGGAAGGGGCAGCGAGCCGATGAGTCCGGCGACACGGCCGGCGACAAGATTGCCAAGCGCCGCGCCCATGAACCAGATACCCATCATCTGGCCGACGTAGCGATGCGGTGAAAGCTTCGTGATGCTGCTCAGCCCAATCGGGCTGAGGCAAAGTTCGGCGGTCGTGTGGAAGAAGTAGGTGGCAACGAGCCAGTTCGGGCTCACCGTGTGTGCGGCGCTCGCATAGACGGATGCCCACGCCATCACAGCGAACCCGACGCCAAGTTGCAGCAGGCCAAGGGCCATCTTAGCTGTAATGGAAGGGCTTCGGGAGCCGAGGGCCAGCCACATGGCGCTGAACAGGGGCGCCAGCAGCATGATGAAGAGCGAGTTGACCGACTGCAGCCAGCTCGCCGGCATTTCCCAGCCGCCAATCACCCGGTTGGTCAGCCGATCGGCGAACAGGTTCATCGACGAGCCGGCCTGCTCGAAGCCCGACCAGAAACAGGCGGCTGCAAGGAAGCAGACCGCAATCACGCCGACGCGCTTCTTCTCGACAATCGTCAGACCACCAAAGAACGCGACATAGACCAGGAACGCGGCAGCAATTGCGACGATGACGACACCTGTGTAGTCGACGAACCCAAGCAGGGAGAGGTGAATGGCACCGATAGACTGCAGCACTACAACGATCAGCACCAGGCCGATCGCCGCTTCGAGCGAACGGTAGAGGCTTCGCCGTGCGACGGCACGGGCAACCAGCGCGTTCCCATCCTCCTTCAGCAGGCCGGCCGGACCGAGATGTCTGGCTCCGAGTTGATACTGCACCAGGCCGGCCACCATTCCGACCCCAGCCGCGCTGAACCCCAGGTGCCAGTTGATCGTTTCGCCGAGGTAGCCGCACACGAGCGGACCAAAGAAACCCCCGACGTTGATGCCCATGTAGTAGATCGAAAACGCGGCGTCGCGTCTCGCCCCGCCTTCGGGATACAAATCCCCGACAACAGCGCTGATGTTCGGCTTCAACAGACCGGTGCCGACGACGATCAGGCTTAGCCCGAGATAGAACGCCGTCGTCGATGGGATTGCCAATGTGAAATGACCAGCGGCAATCACACACCCTCCGTAGAACACAGCCCGCCGAAGCCCGAGCACGCGATCGGCAATCCACCCGCCAGGCAACGCGACCATGTAGACCACAGCGGTGTAAAGGCCGTAGATCGCTGTTGCCGTCACATCGTCAAGTCCCATGCCGCCGGTTGCCACGGCGTTGGTCATGAAGAGCACGAGAATGGCGCGCATCCCGTAGTAGCTGAAGCGCTCCCACATCTCGGTGAAGAAGAGCGTCGACAGACCGCGCGGGTGGCCGAACCATCGTCCATCGTCCATCGTCGATCGTCGATCGTCGATGGTCATGCGCGGAACACATCGATGGTGATTGGCTGGGCGCCCTTCCAGAGCGTCAGGTGACCGAGTGCGGCAAGATACTCGTTGCCGGAAACGACGGTCAGGAAGTGATTGCCGGCGAGCAGACCCGCTTTGCTGCCGAACTGCGTGTGGCCGTAGGGGATCAGCACTTCTGTCTCGCTGACGCCGCCGGGATACAGCAGAATCTCGCCTGGAAGCGGGTACACGGTAGCGTTTTCAGGTGGCACTCGCACGTCGAGGTTGCCGAGGGGTACCCACGTGGCCTCGCCGCTCCACCGCACGTGCAGCAGGTTCTCCTTGAATGGAAGGAGCTTCAGGAACGCTGCACAGGTTTGCGGCGCCTTCTCGGCTTCCATCCGCGCCCGAAAGGTATGCGGACCCGCTTTAATGATGAGGTCGGACATATCGGCCTTTGCTGGTCGCTGTCGTTTTGCCGTCCATGAAGATCGTCTCGCCACGCCGTATCGTCCTGCGCACAGCGCCGCAGAACGTCATGCCAACGTACGGACTCATTTTATGCCGCTGCTGCAGTTGAGCGGCGTCGAGCGTATAAACCAATGCCGGGTCCAGCAGCATCAGATCGGCGTCATTCCCTACGGCGACCGAGCCCTTTCCTGCTATGCCGAAACGCCGCGCCGGATTGGCCGCCAGCAGCGACGCGAATCGCTCGAACGGCAACCGGCGGCCATCGTGTCCTCGTTCGAGCAGGACCGCAAGCGTCGACTGCACGCCGGCGATGCCGCCCCAGGAGCGGCGAAAATCACCGGCTTTCTTCAACGACGGATCGCTTGGCGAGTGATCTGACGCAACCATGTCGATGTGATCGTCGAGGAGCTCGCGCCAGAGTCCCGCGTGCTCGACTTCATCACGCAACGGAGGGGAACACTTGGCGACGACGTCCAACTGCTCGAGATCTGCGTCTGTGAAGTACAGGTAGTGGGGGCACGTTTCGATCGACACATCGGCGCCGCGCGCACGACCTTCGAGCGCCCTCGCGACTCCACTGCCCGAGCTCACGTGCACGATGTGCAGTTTCGCGCCCGTCTCCCTGGCAAGATCGACGGCGCGCCCAATGGCCTCGACCTCGGCCTCCACTGGGCGACTGGCGAGAAAGTCGCGCACGCTCGAACCGCTGTACGTGCGAGACAACCGGTTCGTGATGGCCTCGCTTTCAGCATGAACCGCAACGGGCAGTCCAAGCCGGGCGGCCTCCGCCATTCCGTTCCTCAGCGTTTCTTCGTCTGCGCGCGCAAACTCGGGCAGTCCCGAATCGCACATGAACGCCTTGAAGCCGACAACACCACGGTCGGCCATCTCCGCCAGATGGGGAACAGAGCCAGGAACGAGGCCGCCCCACAATCCGAAATCGGCGATCGACGACGCTTCGAGTGCGGCTCGCTTGCGATCCACTTCGGCGGCGTTCACCGTGCACGGAGTCGAGTTCAGCGGCATGTCGAAGAACAGCGTGCCGCCGCCGGCCGCCAGCGCACGACTGCCGGTCGCCGCGCCTTCCCATTCGGTACGGCCGGGCTCGTTGAAATGCACGTGGACGTCGATGATGCCGGGAAAGACAAACAGGCCGCGGGCATCGATTTCATCCGCCGCGCCTGCGCCAAGCTCTGGCGCCAACTCGACGATACGTCCGTCCTCGATGCGCACATCGGCTCTGAGTCGCTTCTCGGGAAGGATGATGGTTCCGCCGCGGACGACGCTACTCACGCCCGGCCCTGCCGATTTCATCGAGGAATTTGAGGCCGGCCTCCAGCGCCGCAGCCACGTCATCCTCACGCACGTTCTCGCCAGGATGATGGCTGATGCCTTTCTCGCACCGAAGGAACATCATTCCCACGGGCATGCGCCTGGCGACAATCATGGCGTCGTGGCCGGCACCACTCGTCATGCGGTGCGCCGGGAATCCTGCCTGCTCGACGGCGCGGTCCAGCATGGACGCGATCTTCTGATCCATTGAGACTGAGGCTTGGTCGAGCCGAGGCTCCCAGCTCATCTGAAGGCCGCGGTGCCCGGCAATTTCCGTTGCGGTTGCCTTCAGTCGCTCGAAGGCTGCCTTTCGTGTGTCGTCCGACGGGTGGCGCACATCGACCCAGACCGTTGCACGGCCGGGAATGACGTTACCTGCGCCCGGTTCGACCTCGAGACGCCCGACAGTTGCGACGAGACCGGACGTCGCCGTTGCCACACGCTCTACTTCTGTCATCCACGCAGCTGCCCCCGCGAGGGCGTCTTTGCGCAATTTCATGGGCGTCGTGCCGGCGTGACCGGCTCTGCCGGTGAACGTGGCTGTCGCGCGACTCTGACCGGCAATCACGTCGACAACCGCAAGCGGAAGATTCAGGTTCTCGAGCACCGGTCCCTGCTCGATGTGAAACTCGAGATAGCCCATCGAACCAGCCGGCGCCTTGGCGTCGGGCAGCCTGCCAGGTTCCAACCCGAAGTCTCGTATGACCGTGCGAAGCGATCGTCCCTGCTCGTCTCGGAGATCAAGCAGCGAAGGATCGACGTCGCCCACGAGCGCGAGGCTTCCGAGAAACGGCGTGCCGAAACGAACGCCTTCCTCGTCAGAGAATCCGACGACCTCGATCGCAAACGACAGTCGCCTGTCGCCGAGCAGCTCAACAAGCGCGACACCCATGACCACGCCAAGAATCCCGTCGAAGGCACCCGCGTTGGGGACGGTGTCGAGGTGTGAACCGATGAGCAAGCGCGGCGCATCGGCTGCCGGCACCGACGACACCACCGGGGGGTACAGGCCGCGGATGTTGCCCATGGCATCGACGCGCACGGTCATGCCGACGCGCGACATCCAGGCCGCCAACGCGGTGTGCACATCGCGCATTGGCGCCGTGAGAAACCGCCGAGTCGTTTCGCCACGGCTTTCCGAAAACTTCGCCAGCTGCCGGCACCAGCGGACGACCTCGCCGGCCTGCTCGATCGACGTCATGATCCTCGATAGGTGCTGTAGCCGTAAGGTGAGAGCAGCAGCGGCACGTGGTAGCTGCCAGCCGCATCGGCAATACCGATGCGGATGATGACAACGCCCAGGAATGGCGGATCGGCCAGCGTCACGCCGACGCGGTGGAAATAGTCGGCCGCGTGAAACGTCAACTCGTACACGCCTGTTTCGAGAGAATCCCCGGCAACGAGAGGTTTCTCAGTCCGTCCATCGGCGTTTGTCGTGACGGCCGCGACCAGTTGGCGCTCGGGCCCCTTCACAAGATGCAGCTCGACCGCGATGCCCTGCGCCGGCACGCCCCTCGCGATATCGAGTACATGGGTAGATATCCTCGCCACTCTTCCCTCACCCCTCTTCCCTCTTCCCTATCTCTTCACCGTCAGCCCCAGACACCCATAGGGCGGCCGCGCGTCGGTGTAGACACCCAATCGGTCTCCGGTCTCGGCAATCGTATCCCACGTGCGATTGTTGGCCTCCAGGCGAACCTCCGCGATCGAAGAGATCTCGGCAAGAATCCTGGTCCCCATCTGATAGATGACCTGCTGAATACTCCCCGATTCGAACGACCTGAACACATCCTCCACGACGTTCCGGACGCGAGCAACCGCCTCGCCATCGCTGAAGGCCTGGTGCACATCGGTGTAGCCCCATTCGACGTCGAGCCACATATGCAGCGGCCGGTTGGTGAGATCGGGCAACGTCGTGTATTCGTCGCGAACGAAACCCTTGAACGCACTGCCTCCCAGGCGAAGCAGCTTGAAGCCTTTCAATCCGGATATCGCTTCTACCAAACCCGTGCGTCCCAACTCGACGCGCGCGAACGCACGCTCCGGTCCTCCAGGCACAAACGCACGGCCGCCTGCGAGTGGCGCGTACGGGATTTCGTCGGCAGAGACCTGCAAACCCTCAACCTGGGGATAGGTGCGAAGAAACTTCTCGGCAAGAAAGCGGCAGAACCCTTCGAGATCGTAACCACCGAAATTCATGGCCTCACGCTGAATGAAGTTCTTCATCGAGTCGGTTGCGATGAGGCCCGTGTTGTCGCCTGTCGTGTAGGTCTGCCAGAACGCGTCGCCGTAGAGGAGCATCAACACGCTCGCCCCGAATACCGGGCTCTTGCCCGAAGGGACTTCTCCTGTCCGATTCAGCCGGTAGACGATGACGTCTCCCTTGCCGTAGTAGTGCCCCTTGGCGCCGGTGGCAAATCCATTCACGCGATAAGCTCCTGTAGCCGGAATCGTGCAATACGGGAGACCTGGCGCAGAGCCTCGGCTAGTTCCTCGTCCCGGCTCGACGACAGACGGCCCTCGAGCGACTTGAGGATATCGTGCTTTGTGCCTCCCTTCACCGCATATAGGAACGGAAAGGCGAAGGTCTCGTGGTACACGGCATTCAACCGGCGAAGGCGTTCGAATTCCTCGTGCGTCAAGCTGTCGAGCCCTGCGCCGGACTGTTCACTGGCCGAGGCGTCGCTCATCTTCGCGCGCGCGCCGAGATCGGGATGGGCGCGAAGCAGCAAGAGTTGCTCGTCCGGGCTCGCGGCGTCCACCTCGGCAGCCAACGCCGCATGCAGATCATCAACCGATCGAAAGGGCCTTCTTGGCCACGCCCGCTCGGCCACCCAGGGCGAGTGCTCGAACACCCAGCCAACCTCCTTCACAAAACCCGCGCGATCCAGCGCGTTCACTTCCGCCAACGTCACAGCTCCCCCATCCGATGCACCACGTCTCCTGCCACGCGCACCTCGCGCACGCTTTCCGGGCCGGCCATCGTAAAGAGCGCCGACAACGCCCGCTGTGGGCTGTCGGCCTGGTGAACGGCCGACGCGAGCACGCTGTCAGCCGGCGGTCGAAGGTACACGAAGTCGGCGGCCTTGCCCGCCCGAAAGTCACCAATCTCGCTGTCGAGATCGAGTGCCTTCGCTCCGGCCAGAGTCGTCAGATACAAGAGCCGGGCGGCGTCGAGGATCTGGGGATCGGGGGCGAGCCGCTGCATCAAGTACGCCTGCAGGCCTTCCTTCATCATCCCAAAACCAATTCCGCCGCCGACGTCGGTTCCAATCGAACAGACGACTCCCGCCTCGACATGACGCGACAACGGAAACACCCCGCTGCCCAGCGCGGCGTTGCTTCCCGGGCAGTGCGCAACGGCCGTCCCTGCTGCCGCCATGCGCTCGAGCTCGGCACTCGTTGCATGAATGTTGTGCGCCATCACCGAACGGCTGGTCGTCAAGCCGTACCGGTCGTAGACAGCCAGATAGTCGGTCGCCCACGGAAACAGCCGGGCGAGTTCCGCGATTTCGTCGCTGTTCTCATTGATGTGCGTCTGTAAGCGGACATCCTGGTATTCGGCAAGCAACCGGCGGCACACGTCGAGCATGGCGTCGGTCGTCGACAGCGCAAAGCGCGGCGTTACGGCGTATAAGAGGCGGCCACGCTTGTGATAGCGCTCGATCAGTTGTCGGCTTTCGCGATAGGCCTGGTCGGGGGTCTGATGAAGCTCCGGGCGAAGCCGTCGATCCGAAAGGACCAGCCCAGACACGACGCGCAAGCCTGAAGCGGCCGCTGCTTCAAACAACTCGGCCGTCGCAGCCGGGAAATGCGCCCCGAACACGAGTGCCGTCGTCGTACCGTGGGACGCGAGCGCCCTCACAAACCGGCGAGCGGTGTCGGCGGCGTACGGCGTTTCCGACATGCGGGCTTCCTCGGGAAGCGCCACGTGCTCGAGCCAGTCAAGCAGCGTGTGCCCCAGCGCCCCGATGATTCGGAGTTGAGGAAAGTGAACGTGTGAGTCGATGAATCCCGGCACGATGAATCCGCCGCGCCAGTCGGTTGTCGGCACCGCAGGGTGCTCGGCGCGCAGGGATTCATACTCGCCGCACGCAACGACACGGCCATCGCCGGCCAGCAGTCCTCCATCCTGGTGGCATGTCAGCGCACGAGGATCGCCGATGTCGAAATCGAAAGGATTGGCGGGCGTGTGAAAGATCGTCGCCCGGAACAAGTGTGTACCGACAGCGATCATTTCAATGCCGGACGCTCGGCGCGAACCTGACGAACCGCGAAGAAGATCCGCTCGGGTGTCGCCGGACTGTCGAACGTCACGACCTCTCCATGTCCAAAGGCTGCCACCGCTTCACGCAGCGCCTCTCGGACCGAAAATGCCAGCATCAACGGCGGCTCGCCGACGGCCTTGCTGCCCATCACGACGCCAGGTTCGGTCGCGCGCGCGAGCAGCCGAACGTTGAAGACCTCCGGCATCTCCGACCACGAGGGCAGCTTATAGGTAGACGCGCCAGACGTGCTCACACGCCCGTTGGCATCCCACAGGAGCTCTTCGAGTGTGAGCCAGCCAACGCCCTGCAGAAAGCCGCCCTCTATTTGTCCGCGATCGACGATCGGCGAAATGGAATCACCAACGTCGTGCAGAATGTCGGTGCGCAGCAGCCGATACGCTCCGGTGAATCCGTCTATCTCCACCTCGGATACCGCAGCCCCAAACGCGTAGTAATGGAAGGGTCTGCCGCGCGCCTGCTTGAAGTCGAAGTGAATGTCTGGCGTGCGGTAGTAGCCGTGGGCAAACAATGCGATCCGCTGTTTGTACGCGGTTTCGCAGAGCGCCGAAAACGCAATTGATTTGCCGTTGGAAGAGACCACGTTGTCTTTGAACTCGACCGACGCCGGATCGCTTTCGAGGATCGCCGCGGCGACAACGGCAAGCCTGCTCCGGATCTGGAGGCAGGCATCGGTGACGGCAGCGCCGTTCAGATCGGTGCCCGATGAAGCGGCGGTCGCAGACGTGTTGGGCACCTTGTCGGTGCGCGTCGACATCATGCGCACTTGCGCCAGTCCGACGCCAAGCGTGTCGGCGGCAATTTGAAGAATCTTCGTGAACAACCCCTGGCCCATTTCGGTGCCGCCGTGATTCACCTGGACGGTGCCGTCCCGATACACGAGCACAAGGGCGCCGGCCTGGTTGTAGAACTGGGCGGTGAAGGAAATACCGAATTTTACAGGTGTGATCGCGATCCCGCGCTTCTGATGACGGCTCCTCGTATTGAAGCTGACGACGCCTTCCCTCCGGCCTTCGAACTCGCTCGACGCTTTCAGCTCGCGCCAGATTTCCTGAATACGGGCGGCCTCAGCCACGATCTCGCCGTAGTGAGTCGAGTCGCCCTCCCGATAGAAGTTACGCTCCCGCACGACGTCGGCTGGCAGTCCAAGGTGCTGAGCGGCCGTCGCGAGCACCTCCTCGATCACCAGCATGCCCTGTGGTCCGCCAAATCCTCGAAATGCCGTCTGCGATGTCTTGTGCGTCAGGCAGACGCGACCAGTAACCTCAACCGCCGGCAGCTTGTATGCGTTATCGACGTGGAACAACGACCGCCACATGACTGGTTCGGAAAGGTCGAGGCTCCACCCTCCGTCTGAGAACAAGGCTGCGCGAAGTCCTTGAAGCTTGCCATCGTTCGCAAAGCCAGCGGTGTAGCGCAGCAAGTACGGATGCCGCTTGCCGGTGAGCGCAATATCGAGCTCGCGCGTGAGCCGAACACGAACTGGTCGACCTGTCTTCCATGCCCCAAGCGCCGCAACCGCCGCGTAGGGGTTCGCCTGCACCTCTTTGCCGCCGAACGCGCCCCCCATCCGAAGGCATTCAACAGTCACATGGCTTCTGGGAACACCGAGCACCCGCGCGATAACCTCCTGCGTCTCCGAAGGGTGCTGCGTTGACGAATGGACGGCGATGCATCCGGTCTCGTCGACCCACGCGATCGCGGCCTGCGTCTCGAGATAGAAATGCTCCTGACCCCCAACGCGCAACTCTCCACTGAATCGAAGCGGACTTCGCTCGATGACGGACACGTCCCCGTCGGCGATGCGATGCCGCTCAGTGAGAAAACTACCCTGTTCGATGGCCTGCTCGATCGTCAGGATCGCCGGCAGCGGCTCGTACTCGACGCCGACTTTGGCCGCGCCGCCGCGCGCGGCGTCCAGCGTCTCGCCGAGCACCCAGGCGACAGGCTGGTGATAGAACATCACCTCGCTTGGAAACAACGGCTCATCGCGGCGATTGGCGCCTGTGTTGGCTTCGCCAGGCACATCCGCCTGCGAGAGAATTGAAAACACGCCGGGCTCCGCGAGCGCCGGCGATACGTCGAGCAGCGTGACACGGGCATGAGCGTGTGGCGCCACGACAGGCCAGGCGTGCAGCACGCCGGTGAACCGGCCGAGCAAATCGTCGACATAGAGCGCGTCGCCGGTCACGTGATCGCGCGCGCTTTCGTGTGGCACGGGCTGGCCGGAGATCGGCATGATGTCAGGCCCGCAATTCCCAGTGATACTTCTCGACAAGGCTCTTCGACACCTCGAGGCGATAGGCCTTCGACCCGCGGTGGTCGCTCATCGGCTGGAGCACGCGGTCGAGGATCCGCTGTACGCGCTCCACGGTGGCGTCGTTCCACGGCTGCCCAACGACCGCAGCCTCAGCCTCCGTCACACGAAGCGGCGTCGCAGCGACGCCTCCGAACGCGAAGCGTGCGCGCCGAACGCGATCGGCAGAGTCGAGGTCGAGCGCCATCGCCGCCGCAACCGTGCTGATATCGTCGAGCCGCCGTTTGGCAATCTTGTAAAAGCGCACGAACTGCGCCAGCGGCTTGGGAATCTCGACAGCCGTCATCAGTTCCCCGGGGCCCATCGCCGTCTTCCGATAGCCGCTGAAGAAAGCCGCAAGCGGCACGACGCGCCGTCCGGCTTTGCCTGCAAGGTGCACGCTGGCATCGAGCGCGAGCAGCATCGGGGCAGCATCGCCGATCGGCGACGCGGTCGCCAGATTGCCGCCAAGCGTCGCCCGATTCCGAATCAGCGGCGACGCAAACAGTGCCAGCCACTCTCGAAACACATCCGGCGCATCGGTCCATCGACGGCCAATCTCGTTCAGAGGAAGACCAGCACCGATCAGCACGCGATCCGGGCTATCTGAGAAAGCGCGCAGCTCGTCGATGGCTTCGACACTGACGAGGTGGGGCCAGCGGCGGTGACGCAGGTTCGATTCGACGCCCATGTCGGTTGCCCCGGACACGAGCACGGCTTGGGGATCGCCGTTCAGAAGGGCAAGGCAGGCGTCTACGGTGACCGGTCGCGAAAATCCAGGTATCGCAAGCGCATCGAGCTCGGGCGCGGACTGCAGCAGTCTGTCGACAAACTCGCTGGCCGGTGCCGGACCCAGGGCAAGCGCCGCATCCCGGATCGGTCGATACCCGGTGCATCGGCAGAGGTTCCCGGCGAGTGCCATGGGATCACACGGCCCTTCACGGCCGGGAAGATGCTGTTCCGCGAAGAGGCTGACGACAAACCCGGGTGTGCAATAGCCGCATTGGGATCCACCGGCGGACGCCATCGCACGCTGCGCTTCACACAACTCGCCGTCCGGCGCCAGCGCCTCCACCGTGACAATCTCGCGGCCCGCCGCCATCGGCAGGAACATCAAGCAGCTGTTGACCACCCGCAGCGCGCTGCGCCCGGTCTTCTCGTCCGCTTCCCGGATGGCGACGGCGCAGGCACCGCACTCGCCTTCCGCGCAGCCTTCTTTGGCCCCGGTGAGGCCGCGGCTGCGAATGAAATCCAGGAGGGTGATTTGGATCGGTGGGTGATCGACTCGGACGGGCTGGTCGTTCAGCAGGAACTCGATGTGGCCCACGCCCCTAGCATACTTCCTGAATGCGCTTTCGGCTTGACGGCGTTGCTGGCCGCAGCCACGATGACTTGCCGGAATGGCCAACGACTCGACCGCCAGAGACCTCGACTTGCTCCTGAGCGTGACCAATCTCCTGATCACGCGTCACGAACTCGGCGATCTGTTCGAGGCACTCTCGGAATGCCTCGGCCGCGTGGTCCAGCACGATTACGCGAGCGTGAGCCTGACAGGCGGGCCAGGTATTGGCCACGCGCTCGTCCGGCTGGTGGTACTCGATCAGGTTCGTCACCCGGAGCTCGAAGGTCGCACCATCGGCATCACCGAGGACTCGCAAAAGCGGTTCGCCCGCGATGAACCGCTGGTCTACGACATCCAATATCTGCTGGAGAGAAACCCGGACATCGGGAAGGTTCTCGAGCCCGAGGGGCTTTGCTCGTTCTGCACCATTCCTTTGCGATCGGCGCGAACCATCGTTGGCCTATTGTCGGTGGCCTCGCGTGCGACGGCGGCATTCAGCGAGCACGACACGGCGCTCCTGAAGCGGGTGTCCGGCCAAATCGCAGTCGCCATCGAGAACGCGCTCGCGTTCGAACAAATCAGCCGCCTGACCGCGCAGCTGGCGCACGAGAAGGAATATCTCGAAGATGAGATCCGCAGCGAGCAGGGGTTTTCCGACCTGGTGGGAAGCACTGCCTCGTTTCAGCAGGTGCTCGACCAGGTGGCGACCGTCGCCCCAACCGGCGCCACGGTACTGCTGACTGGTGAGACCGGCACGGGGAAGGAACTCGTTGCGCGAGCCATTCACGGTCGAAGCGAGCGGCGGACGAGGACGTTTGTCCGCGTAAACTGCGCGACGATTCCGGCCACGCTGGTGGAAAGCGAACTGTTCGGACACGAGCGTGGAGCGTTCACGGGCGCCGCGAGCAGCAGAGTCGGCCGATTCGAAATCGCATCGGGAGGCACGCTGTTTCTCGATGAGGCCGGCGACCTTCCGCTGGAGGTGCAACCGAAGCTGCTCCGCGCGCTCCAGGAACGCGAGTTCGAGCGTCTTGGGTCGTCGCGGGTCCTTCGCAGCGATGCCAGGGTCATTGCGGCAACCAATCGCGAACTGCCGGGAATGGTCGAGGCCGGTTCGTTTCGCAAAGATCTGTTCTACCGGCTGAATGTCTTCCCGATTCACCTCCCGCCATTGAGGGACCGGCGCGAGGATATTCCACTGCTGGTGAGCCACTTCGTCCGGAAGCACTCCCACAGGTTGAGGCGGCCAACGCTGCAGGTCTCCGACTCAGTGATGCGTACTCTGGTGAAATGGGATTGGCCGGGCAATGTCCGCGAGCTCGAGAACGTCATCGAGCGAGCCGTCATCGTATCGAAAGGCGGGACGTTGACGGTCACGACGCCCGGTGGGCCGCCGGCGGCCCCGGCCGCGACATCGCACTCGCGAAACTGGCTGGCAGACGCAGAACGCGTCACCATTCTCGACGCGCTGCGCAAATCGAACGGGGTGATTGGCGGCCCGAACGGGGCCGCCTTCCGCCTTGGCGTGAAGCGAACGACGTTACAGTCGAAGATGCGAAAGCTCGGAATCGCGAAGCCGCCGTACTAGTAACCTACGAGACCGCCAGGTGCACCAAATAATGCGTCCCTGCGCGGTTGCACCAGACGCGGTAGTAGTCGTCGCCCTTGAGAAGTTCCGCCCGGCAGCTCCCTGAGGTGGGCGGTTTCATCTTGGCGACCTGCGCGATGTCGCTCTGCGGCACGACGCTGACGACTTCCCGGCCCTTCACCTGTCCGCCCTGAACAAACTCAGCCCACCGTTCGTACGACGGTGTCTGTCCGGGGGCTGACGGCTGCGCCTCCTGCATCGTGACGCGAATCTGGTACGTGCCGGCTGGCAGCGGCTTCCCGTCGGGCTTTGCCGCGCGCGGAATGCGCACGGCGCCGAGCGCGACGTTACCGCTCTGCGCCGACTGCGCGCCGACGCCAGCCGACGCGACGGCGAGCAGCGCGGCCGTCGCGCAGGACATGCCGATGTTGACGTAGCGATTCATAGCGTCTCCTTAGTTAACGAGCTGTACCGTCATTGCCGCGCGACGGTTCATTCTCCGCGTTTCTTCGCGCGAGTTGTCGAACTTCGGATTTTCCTCCCCGAAGCTGACGGACGTGAGCCGATCGGCACCGATGCCGTTCGACTGCAGATACTGCATCACCGAGCGTGCGCGGCGGTCGCCCAGCGCGAGGTTGTACTCGGCCGTGCCGATGCTGCACGTGTGCCCTTCGATCCGGATCCGCAGCGTCGGGTTCGCCCTCAGCGTCGTCACGGCCTGCGCAAGAATGCGCTGCGCGGCGTCGGTGAGCGAGTAGCGGTCGAAGTCGAAGAACACGTCCTCGAATGTGAACGTCTGCACGGGACGCGCGTTGACCTGAATGCTGACGGTGTCGGATCCCGACATGTTGTCATTCGGGCAGGTGCCGGTCACGGTCAGCACGACGGTGCCCGGTGTGTTCGGCGCCGTCCAGGCCGTGTTTGCCTGCCCGGCGCTGGCGAACGTGCCGCCCGGCGCGGTCCACCGATATGTGATTGCGCAGCCGATCGAATCCATCGCGGTCGCCGTCACATTGGCGACGGCACCCACTTCGACGACGCACGGATTGCACTGCGCGTCCACGGTCAGCGTGTGCTGCGGCGGCGGCGGTGCCGGCGCCGGTGTTGGCGGTGGCGGCAGCGGCACAGGGCGTCCAGCGATTGGCGGGTGATAGCCGATCCGGACCTGAAAGCCGAACTTCGTGCCGAAGTTGTCGCCGCTGTCGATCTTGAAGTCCCCCCGGTCCTCGGCCGTGGCGGACCAACCGAGGCCGCCGCCAGCGAAGAAGCCCTTCTGTGACTGCCAGGTCGCACCGAACATGATCGTCGCTACCGACGGCAGGTTCGATATCGCCGGCGCGCGGCTGCCATCGTCTGCTACCAGCGAAGTGGCGCCCTTTGCCGTAACGGAGTCGGATGTAAAGGACTCTCCGGAAAATTCAGCCAGAAACTTCAGCGAGCTCCGCGTCGGGAACTGTACGCCGACGCCATATCGAAACGAGTTCGACAGATCAAAGTCGTCTGGATCTCCGCGAAAGACCATGCCACCGGTGGCGGAGACTTCCGTCTTGCTGTTCACTTCTTTGCTGAGAATGACGTCGAGCGCCGTGTCCATCTTGCCAGTGCCCGATTGGTTGTCCTTCGACCCTGTGGGCAGCTTCACCATGCCTCGAACAGCGAGTGCGACCGGATTCATCCGCGACTCGGACATCAGATTGAATTTGGCGCCCAGAAACGTGTCGCCGAACTGGTTGCCGATCCAGCCCTGCCGCACGTAGGGATATTCATTGTCGACGCCGCCGATTTCAGAGTCGCCGAAGATGGGGCGCGTGTCGCGATCGATGCGGGTCACCACCCGAACGCTGCCAAAAATCTCGGCGCGTCCTTTGATGCCATAGGCAAAGTTTCCCGCGAAATGGGAAATATCCATGAAGCCCTGTTTCACATCCCAATTGATGTAGTAGCCACTGACAGACCAATCCTTGTCTTTCAGCACTTCGCCAGCTGGGACGAACCAGAGACCCGTATCTCCATAAATTGTTGTGGTGGCGGACCGTTCGGTGTCCTGCATTCCGGGCTGGCTCTGAGCCCATGCGTCGCCGGTCACGAGAACCAGCGCACTTACAAAGGCCAGGATTCCAAATCGTCGCAGCATGTGTCTCCTCCTACAGGGTATTGCTCGCATTGGCGACCAAGAGCCAGTGGCGGCAATGCACAAGTCGTGCCGACAAGAGTACCGTCAGCGCGCCATGATATGTGATAGCACACTTGTCAAGATGTGTACATCGAGAAATCATTCCGACCGTTCCCGAATCTTACGAATCTTGCGTTCCAGGTCGTCGTTCAAGCGCTGCAGTTCCCGCTGATACTCCTTATCGGCCTTCTCGCGTTCCGCAGGATCGAACAGCCCCATTATCGTCGAACGGTGTAAAATTTCGACCTCGGCCACCTTCGATCCGTGAAGGCTGCGCACTTCTGCAATATCAGCCTTTTGTGACTCAGTCGGTGGCCTCCCCACGATCCCGGTGTCAGCGTCTCTCTGACGCAGACGTTCCATCGCCAGCTCCACCGCGCTTTTGGGTTTGCCGTCGATGACCATCACTGGGCTTCAGTTTACTCCGGCCCGGGCCCAATGGCACTGTTCGGTTTCGGACAGTGTTTACGTTACATGTTGTTCGTAACATTTGTTACACTTCAAGGATGTCCGCCGCTCCATCCGAACCGCGCTGGCTGTTGCTCGTCCATCAGCTGCCCGCTCACCCATCGAATGCGCGGGTGAAGACCTGGCGGCGGTTGCAACAGATAGGAGCAGTACCCATGAAGAATTCCGTCTACGTCCTGCCCGACACGGCCCAGTCAGTCGAGGATTTTGAGTGGCTGCGTACGGAAATCGCCGCGCTTGGTGGCGAGGCGCGCGTCCTCGAAGCTTCCTCGACCGACGCCGTTGACGCGCAAGAGCTTTTGAACGCGTTTCAGTCGGCGCGCACGCAGGATTTTGCCCGCCTCGGCAAGGAGATCAAGGCGCTGCGAGCCAGGACGAAGCATGGCCGACGCCAGGACGAAGGACTCGCGCGGGCGATTCGAGCATTGCGGGAGCGCTTCGAGGAAATCAGGCGGATCGATTTCTTTCCGACTGGCACCGGCGCGGAGATCGAAGCCGCGCTCCTGAGGCTTCAGGCCATCGCACGGCCGAAGACTTCGTCCCAGCCACGATCCGAGCGCGGCGGATTCAATCCGCGAAGCTATCAGCATCGCACCTGGGTCACGCGGCCGCGACCTGGCGTCGATCGTTTTTCGTCGGCCTGGCTCATTCGGCGCTTCATCGATACCGGAGCCAAGTTCGTGTTCGCCTCCTCGCCGGACCGCTTCCCGGATGCAGTGCCATTCGACATGTACCAGAGCGCCGGCTTCAAACACGAAGGCGATCGATGCACATTCGAGGTCCTTCAGGCGGGCTTCGGCATCAACGATTCCTCCGTCCGGAAGATTGGGGAGATCGTGCACGATCTCGATTTGAAGGACGTGCGTTACCAGTCTCCGCACGCTCTGACGATCGGTCATCTGGTCGAAGGATTTCGTGCGAGCATCGCGGCCGATGCCGATCTCCTCGACCAGGGGATCGCGCTGTTCGAAGCGCTGTATCAGTCGCTCCATTCGACCCCCTCCAAGCACGCGAAAGGGAGAATCTGTTGAGATACCTGACCATCGCTGCATTCGCGGTCCTGGCGGCGTCGATCGGCGCCACGCTTGTCGCGCAGGCCCCTCTCACCGCGACACCGCCCCGCGTCGCCACACCGCAGGCGGCCGCCAACACGACGGACGTCAAGGAGCGCTACGTGGGATCGCTGGCCTGCCAACGCTGCCATGCGCCGACATTCGAACGGTGGTCGCACACGCGAATGGCGAACGTTGTGACCGACCCCAAGGTGAATCCCGGTGCCGTCCTCGGGGATTTCTCGAAGCCGAATCCGCTGGTCACCTTCCGGCTTGATGACGTGGCTTTTCTGTACGGAACGAAATGGAAGCAGCGCTACTTCCTGCGCCGTGGCAACGACTTTTACCCGGCTCCGGTGCAGTGGGACGTGACGAACCGCGTGTGGCGGCCGTATTTCGTCCAGCCCAATACAGACTGGTGGGTCACGCACTATCCCGCGCAGGCCGGCGACAACACGGGACGTCCGACTGGACCGTTGTGCGACGGATGCCACTCCACGAACTACGACGTGCAGACCAGGCAGGTGACCGAATGGAACGTCGGCTGCGAAAAGTGCCACGGACCCGGCAGCGAACATGTCCTCCGTCCATCACGAGCCAACATCATCGACCCGTCCCGTCTTGATAGCGTCCGGGCGACCGATACTTGCCTTCAGTGTCACTCACAGGGGGAGCCGCTGAAGAACCCCGTCAACGGCCAGTACTACGACTGGCCGGTCGGGTTCCATCAGGGGCTGAACTTGAAGGACTTCTGGAAGCTCGAAGAACACAGGCTCGGTGAAACGACGTTTACGCATTTCGCCGAGGGCACGGCACATAAGAATCGGATGCAGGCCAACGACTTCGTCGGCAGCCTGATGTATCGGCGCGGCGTGACGTGTTTCAGCTGCCACGACCCGCACGGTTCGCCGAACAACGCCGACCTCGTCAAGCCCGCGCAGCAGATGTGCCTGACGTGCCACGGCCCGAACTCACCGAACGGGCCCCGCGCCGCAAGTATCGAGGCACACACGCATCATGGTCCGGGCAGCCGCGGAAGCGAATGTGTCGAGTGCCACATGCCGAAGGTCGCGCAAACCATCGCCGATGTGAACGTGCGCAGTCATACGTTCAAGTTCATCACCCCATCGGAGTCCGGCCTCTACAAAATCCCCAATCCCTGCGTCAGTTGCCACACGACCCAAACCAACGACTGGGCAACGCAGACGCTGAAGACATGGGCAGACGTGTCGCCCTGGCGCGTGCAATGACGGGCGCGCGATGTGCGGCGATGCTCGTCGTACTGCTGATGGCCGCGAACCCGGCCGCGGGACAGGAACCCACATGTCGGATTCTGTGCGCCCCGACGCTGCTGTTCGAACCGACGCTCACGCTCGAGAATCCGTCTGGTCCGAGCGACAACGTCTTCGAGGTCATCTTCGCCCTGGATGTGCCGACACGCATCTCCCGGATCGGACTCTCCCTCGAGGCCATCACCACGCCGTTTGCGCGCAACGACCAGGATGGTCGCGACAACGCCGTCGAACTGGAATCAGAGATCAACTTCGTCTGGCTGGACTCCACAAAGACCAGGGGCTGGATCTCTTCTCACTTCGATGTGGTGGACAAGTTCAGCCCCGCCGAACGGGCTTCAGATCTGAGTTCCTACACCCATAAGTTGAACTTCGAACTCGACACCGCGGTCGCAGCCTTCCGACGCTCGGCAAACAGGTGGCTGCGAGACTTCGAGATCGAGGGCTCTGTGGACTATGTGGCCACCGGCCTGCCCAAGGACGCTCCGCGCTGGTCACTATCCCTCGTGCTGGTCGTCCCCTTGACCGGGATTTGACAACTTACTCTATAGATCTAGTAGACTAATAGTCCGGTGCTTTCGAAGAAGTCCAAGTACGGCCTGAAAGCGCTGCTGGTGCTCGGCGAAAAAGCGGGACAGGGACCCGTGCTGGTCTCGGAGATCTCGAGGCGGGAAGCGATCCCGCAGAAGTTTCTCGAAGCGATCCTCCTCGAGCTGAAACGCCACGGCATCGTGGAAAGCAAGAAGGGCAAGGGCGGCGGCTATTTTCTGCGCCGCAGGCCTGAAGACATTACGTTCGGCGAGGTCATCCGTGTACTCGACGGGCCGCTGGCGGCCGTGACGTGCGTCAGCCAGACTGCCTACATGACCTGCGCGGAATGCGTGGATGAGGAAACCTGCGGCGTGCGCATCGCGATGAAAGAAGTGCGCGATGCCACAGCGCGCATCCTCGACCACCGCACGCTCGCCGACGTGCATACGAAAGTGGAGCGCTTGAAGCGTAAGAAGCGTCGATGAACCTGAACCCGCCCGATCTCCTCTGCCATCTGACCTGTTGTCGAATCCCGACGACGCCAGCGCCGTGTCGCTGCGCGTGTATCGGGCCGACACTGGCCGGGTGAGGCTGTTTTTCCTCTCCTCTCCAGTTCCTCGGCTTCCCCCAAAAACCGATTTTGGAGAGCGTAAACCATGATTTCGATCAGACTCGTTCGCACGGCTGCATTGGCCGCCGGCTTTTTCGTTTTGTTTCCCCTGGCGCTTTTGGCGCAGAACGGCACCAGCACCCTCACCGGCCTCGTCCGGGATTCGTCTGGCGCGACCATTCCTGGTGCAACCA